>JANXAE010000028.1 GCA_025062235.1 Bryobacteraceae bacterium | reverse complement strand
ATCCGGCGCACCATCGAGTTCGCCAAGCGACTCGATTGCGAGACCATTCAGGTCTCGATCGCGCATGCCTACCCGGGCACCGAGTTCTACGAATGGGCGCGGCGGGAGAACCTGCTCACTGGCACGCCCATGACGGATGAGTTCGGACACCAGTTGCCCACCGTTACCTATCCCGGGCTGGACCGGGCCGAACTCGTCGAGTGGGTGGAGCGCTTCTACGCCGAGTACTATTTCCGTCCGCGCATCATCTGGCGCGTCGTGCGGGTTGCTCTGTGGGATGCGGCCGAGCGCCGCCGGCTCTTCAAGGAAGCGCGCGAGTATCTGCAATTGCGTGCGCGGCGCAAGCGTTTTGTGCGCGAGCACAGGCGCCCCGTGCAGGCCCCCCGACCTGTGGAGGGTGGATCGTGAGCCGCCTGAGGTGGAAGACGCGCATTCTGGCGACGCTCGTCGTCCTGGCGAACGTCCTGGGCAATTTCTTTCTCAGCCTGGGACTGCGGCACCGGGTGGCGGCGACCTCGTCGTGGCTGGAGGCGCTGACCTCGCCGTGGGTCCTGCTGGGCGCCGGCGTCCTCGTGTTCTGGATGTTGTGCCGGCTGGCCTTGCTCAGTTGGGCGGACCTGAGTTGGGTCGTCCCGGTGACCGCTTCCGGCTACGCGCTGACCGCTCTGATTGGGCGGCTGTTCCTGGGCGAGCAGATCTCGGCCACGCGCTGGGCCGGCATCGCGCTGATCACGCTGGGCGTCCTGCTGGTGCGCACCACGGCCATCCGGACCACGTCTCCGCGCCGCCTTCGGGAGGGATCCGGGTGAGTTGGGTGTTGGTGATCATCGTCGCGGTGACGGCCAGCCTCGGGGATGCGCTGCAAACCCTGGGCATGAAGCTGCACGGGGAGATCCACGACTTCCGGCTGGGCGCGCTGGCCGCCGCTTTCCGGCGCCTTCTCCGGAGCTGGCACTTGGGCCTGTCGTTGTTGCTGCTTGCGATCTCTTTCGGCGCATTCCTCGGGCTCCTCGCCATCGCCGATCTGAGTTTCGCCGTGCCGGCTACGGCCGTCGAATACGTTCTGACCACGTTGCTGGCGCGCTACTTGCTCGGTGAAAAAGTGAATTGGCGGCGCTGGGCCGGAGCCGGCCTGGTGGCTTGCGGCGTAGTGCTGCTCGCGCTGTGACGCTGCTGGTCGCGTGCTTGGCGGCGGCTGCGGCCGCTTATCAGTTCTTGGCATGGCTGGCCGTCTTGGCTTTCCTCCGCCGGCCCGCCGCCATTCCGCGCGAGCTGCCGCGGGTTTCGATCCTCAAGCCCGTATACGGACTGGATCCCCATTTCTACGAAGCTGTCGAATCGCACGCCATCCTGGACTACCCTGACTACGAGATTCTCTTCGGCCTGAGCGACCCGGCCGATCCGGCGCGCCCGCTGCTCGAGAAGCTCTGCGCGGCTTACCCCCATCGGCCCATGCGCATCATCGTCGCTTCGCATCGGGCGCCAAACCCCAAGGTCGGCGTGCTGATCGAGCTCGCCCGACAGGCGCGCCATCCGGTGCTGGTCGTCAACGACAGCGACATCGCGGTTCCCCGCGACTATCTGCGCCGCCTGGTGGCGGCACTCGAAGAGCCCGGTGTTGGGCTGGCGACGTGTCTGTACCGCGGCGAGGGTCAAGGCCTGGCAGGGCGTTTCGAAGCGCTGGCCATCGCAACCGATTTCGTTCCCGGCGTCCTGGTGGCCCCGCGATTGGGCGTTTCCGAATTCGCCCTCGGGGCGACGATGGCCTTTCGTGCCACCGACCTGGCCCGCGCGGGCGGCTTCGAAGCCATTGCGGACTACCTCGCGGACGACTACCAGCTCGGCCGACGCATGCGCGCGCTGGGCTTGCGGGTCACGATGGCGCCGCTGGTCGTGGTGACGTTCCTGCCGAACAAAGGATGGCGTCAGGCCTGGCAGCACCAAGTGCGGTGGGCGCGTACCGTCCGTGCTTGCCGCCGAGGCGGCTACCTGGGCATGCCTGTAACGTGGGCCACGCTTTGGGTCGCGGCACTGGCTGCGTGCGGTTGGTCGTTGGCCGCCTTGGGCCTGCTCGCACTGCGGCTGATGACCGCCTTCACGGTCGCCTCGCGCGTGCTCCGGATGCCACTCGGCGTACCGGACCTCGTGCTCGTTCCGCTGAGGGACCTCTGGGGCGTCGCCATCTGGATCGCCGGGCTTACCGGGCGCAGGGTCACTTGGCGCGGCCGATCCCTCAAGATAGCCCCTGATGGCCGAATTCGCCACACCCCCGATCTGGCGCCGGTTGACCAATGAGGCTCGCGCCTCTCGGGGAAGAAGCCCTGCCCGCCAGGGCTGGCATCAAACCCCGTGCGCCGCAATGCCCGGGCCTGGAGCCCCTCGATTTTCGGGGTCGGAAGGCGGATCTCATCGAGCAACAGCAGCTCCCCTCCCGCATGCCGCAAGCCATATCGAGCTCACGCAGGCTGCGGCCGGCAATTTCTGCCACCGAGAGATACGGCGTGCTCCCCGATTTGGCACTCGGTTCCCCTTGTATGGCGTTTCGGTTATGGGCTCCTGACGACAAAAATGTGGTATCCCGTTATCTGGTCGTGGCGAGAAGAAAAGAACTGAGAATCGAGTACCCGAGGCGAGGACGCAAGGGGTGACCATAGGCCTGCGCGCTTTAGCAGCTTTCTTTTCGCTCGCTTCGGGGGCGCGTCGGCACTGGCGACCTGCCAGTGGTTCGTCTGGGGTCCGCGGAGGCAAATTGTCAGTTCCGGTGGACCGAAGCGTGCCTTTGCCTAATCGGCGGCGAATGGGAATGTCGCCGAACGTCTCACACCGGCTCGTGCCCGGGCGAGGCAGGTAAGGTGGTCCACGGGGACTGCTGCTAGCCTGCGAGGAGGCGCCAGATGCTGAATGTCTGCCAACAGCGGAAAGGTGCGCGGCTCCACGCCTGCTGGGGCTGTGCACGCTCGCGACAGCGCAAACGACGTTCCGTAGTCTTTCACACAAGCCGCGCCTGCGGCCATTGCCCGCGAACAGTGGCGCCATGTTTGCGATCGCGATCCCTCGCTTGCCGAGCGCCAACTGCGTGGCCGGTTTGCACGCGACTGCGTCCTCATCAGGTGCCGAATGCCCCACGGACCGGGTGCAGGGAAAACCCTCGTCGAGGGCAGGCCTTCGCATCCCTGAAAAGACCCTTGAAGCGCCGGCCCAGCTGAGCGCAGGAGTGGTGCGGGTGTCCGAGCCGCCCGCTGGCGGGTGCGGTCTCGTGGTCTGGCGTGCCCTGCCCAGGGCGCCAAGGTGACGGAGGGCCAGCCCAGCGGCCCGGTGTTCTTCGGGGGTTCTCGCCGGAGATACTCCGATCTCAGCCGGGCTGATCTATCCGCGTAACCTTACCCTCGGTCGGAGAGGAGCTGCTGTTGTTGCCGATGCGGGTGCAGGCTGCTCCGACGCCCCGCCCAGTCGAGCGCCGCAAGGAGCGGGTGCTGGCCGATCGGTCGCGCTAAAGAGAAATGCGGTACGTCTGGAACCACCCGAGCTGGAGGGCAAATCCGATTGCTGCAACGGCGCTGCACGGGATTCCGGCGTCACCCCAGCTGCGTTCGCTGCGTAGATCCGCATCGGCGAGGATGGCCGGGTACGGGCGATCGGTCAGGTGCTCGGCCAAGCCCCGGACCCGCCGGCTGCGATGGATCGCATCGTCGAGCCGGTGCGCCAGTGGCGCTTCCGGCCGTTTCTGTCCGAGTTCAAGCCCACAGAGGTCACCGCACGAGGACCCTCCAGGTTTCCCCGCAACGGGCAGGTTCCGACGCCCCTGTTCCGACGCATGCAAGCGAGCGCGGTTCTGAGCCTCAGGCCAGTGACACGGTGCCCGGCAGGCACGGCATCGGGACGTTGAACCCGCATGGCGGCGCTGCCTATAATCGTTGCACGTTGAGGCTTGCCAGGCTCAGGCGCTGGTCGCAGATCGTTTTCCTCGCGCTGTTCCTGTTTCTGTTGGCGCGCACGGAGTTTCGCGGGTCGTTCCGCGCGCAGCCGGCTGCCGAAATCCGCTTGCCGTATCCGGTGAGTCTCTTCCTCCAGGCCGACCCGCTGGTGGCCCTGACGAATGCTCTTGCGGGCTTGTCGCTCTATCCGGGCCTGCTGTGGTGCCTCGTCATCCTGATCCCGACGTTCTTTCTGGGGCGATTCTTCTGCGGCTGGATCTGTCCGCTCGGCACCCTGAATCATTTCGTCAGCAGTTGGAAGTCGGAAGCCAAGCGCGGCCGCCGCTTGATCGAATCGAACCGCTACCGGCGCTGGCAGCGCTGGAAATATTTCGTGCTGCTGGCGGTGTTGGCCGCGGCGCTGGTCGGGTCCGGAATTGCGGGCTGGCTGGATCCGATCCCGTTGCTGGTCCGCTCGCTGGCGCTTTCGGTGATGCCGGCGTTGCAGTGGAGCGTGGACGGACTGCTCGAGCTGCTTTACCGCACGGATTCCTGGGCGCTGGTGCTCACGGCGGAGGGCCTCGGGTTCCTTTTCCATCACACGCTCGGCAGCTTCCGTGCGCTGCATTTCCATCAAGCCTTTCTGCTCGGGCTCGTCCTGCTCGTCATCCTGGCGCTCAACTTGCGCGTGACCCGGCTGTGGTGCCGCGCGGTCTGCCCGCTGGGAGCTCTGCTGGGGCTGGCCTCCCGCTGGGCGATCTTGGGCCTCGAGAAGCGCCAGGCCGCCTGTGGGGACTGCAATCGCTGCCTGCTGCACTGTCAGGGTGGCGACGAACCGATCCCAGGCTCGCGCTGGCGCAAGACCGAGTGTCACCTGTGCTTCAACTGCGTGGCGGATTGCCCCGAGGCGGGCCTGCGGTTCCGCTTCTTCCCGGCGAAAGACGACGCGGCCGAGCGCCCCGATCTGGGTCGCCGCCACTTGGTGGGAAGCCTCGCCGCCGGCCTGGCCGTGGTGCCCCTGCTGCGCGCCGCGCCGGGCTTGAGCGCGGGCGGCAACGAGCGGCGCATTCGACCGCCCGGCGCTCTGGCCGAAGAGCAGTTTTTGGCGCGCTGCATCCGCTGCGGCCAGTGCATGAAGGTGTGCCCGAACAACGCGCTGCATCCGGCACTGGCCGAGGCCGGTGCCGAGGGCTTGTGGACGCCGGTGCTCGTGCCGCGCCTCGGTTACTGCGAAACCAGTTGCGTGCTGTGCAGCCAGGTCTGTCCGACGGGGGCGATCTGGGAGATCACACCCCGCGAGAAAGGCTGGAGCGAGAGCGGCACGAACCCGTCGAAACCCGTCCGCATCGGTACGGCGTTCATTGATCGTGGGCGTTGTTTGCCCTGGGCGATGGCTACCGAATGCATCGTTTGCGAAGAATGGTGCCCGACCTCGCCCAAGGCGATCTACTTGCGGCCCGCCGAGGTGCCCGGGCCCGATGGCAAGCCGGTTGCCGTCCGCCAACCGTGGGTGAACCCAGAGATCTGCGTCGGCTGCGGAGCGTGCGAGTACGCCTGTCCCGTGCAGGACCGGCCAGCCATTTACGTCACCAGCGTGGGCGAGAGCCGCTCGCGGGCCAATCAGATCCTTCTCGAGCGGCGAAAGAGGCCGCAAGCATGAAGCGGCGTATCTGGCTGGTCCCATGCCTGGCGTTCGCGGTGGCCGCCTGCGCGCGGCGCGCGTTCGATCCCTTTCCGCCGGGGGCGGAGGCTGCCGGCTGGGAGAAAGGCCGCACGCGCGTCTTCGAAGCTTCGGAGCTGTGGCAATACGTGGACGGAGATGCCGAACGGTACCTTGCCGCAGGGCACGAGCGCACGCTCACGGCCGAATACCGGCACTCGAGCGGCACCGAAGCCGTCCTCGACGTGCACCTCATGAAGGACGCCGAGGCCGCGCGGCAGATCTTCGAATCCGAGCCGGCGGCAGGCAGCCAGGCCATCGCGCTCGGGGACGCCGGGAGGTCCTACGGCACGAGCGTTTCGTTCCGGCGGGGGCGCTGTTTCGTTCGGTTGACCTCCTATTCCGATACCCCACAAGCGCGCAGTGCCCTGCTCGAGCTGGCAAGGGCCGCCGACGGTCGCATCGCGCGGGCGCGGCCGTGACGCCGCCACCCCCGGGTTGGTGCTATAAGTGGAATCGGAGGCTCCGCACCGAAACGGGTTGCCATGCTCGCCCGCAGCGTTACGCGTCGAGAACTGTTGGCAGGCTGTCTCGGACTGGCGGGGAGCCATGCGTGCGGGCAGTCCGGCAATCAGGGAACACAACCGGGTGCGGGAGGGGAGCAGGCGGGCCCTTCGCGGGTCGTGGTCGCACGGGATCCCGCCTTGCGATCGGGGGCCGGCGTGGACTCTGCGCGGCTGGTCGCGCTGCTCGACCGCGCCATGCAGGCCTTTTTCGAAGCGGACAAGCCCGTCGAGGCCTGGCGCAAGGTCGTCCGGCCGGGCGAGGTGGTCGGCCTGAAGGTCAACTGTCTGGCAGGCAAGGGGGCTTCGACGCACAGCGCGCTGGTCGAAGCCATCTGCGAGCGTTTGCAGCAGGCGGGCATCCGAGCACGCGACATCCTGGTCTGGGATCGGTTGAGCGACGATCTGGAGAGTGCGGGCTTCCGCATCCAGACCGGGCGCGACCGCGTCCGCGTCATGGGCAACGACCTGCTGGGCTACGAAGACGAGCTGAGCACGTGGGGCAGTGCGGGAAGCCTGCTGGCGAAAGCTCTCACGCGCGAATGCAACGCGGTGATCAACCTGCCCGTGCTCAAGGACCATGGCATCACGGGTGTCACCCTGGCTCTGAAGAATCTGTTCGGCGCGGTGCACAACCCGAACAAGTACCATCCCAACGCCGGCGATCCGTACATAGCGGACGTCTACATGCTGCCGCCAATCCGACAGAAGGTGCGCCTTGCGATCTGCGACGCCATCGCCGGGCAGTACGAGGGCGGCCCTTCGTACATGCCGCAGTGGAGCTGGCCCTTCAACGGGCTGCTGGTGGCGCGCGATCCGGTGGCGTTGGACCGGGTAGGCTGGCAGATCATCGAGGACGAACGCGCCCGGCGCGGCATGAAGCCGCTGCGCGAAGCGGGGCGCGAGCCGCGCTGGATCGCCCGGGCGGCGCGGTACGGCATCGGGACCGACGACCCGCGGCGCATCCGGCGCATCGAGGTGTGAAGTCATGAACGGCGCCAGCAGCCGCCGCGCGTTCCTGAAGAGCGCGCTGGCCATGCCCTGCCTTCCCGCACTGGCGGCGGAGGATGCGCGCTTCATCGTGGAGGCCCGTTACTGGGAAAAGTTGCCGCACCGCAGGATCAAGTGCACGCTCTGTCCGCGAGAGTGCGTCATAGACGACCGCGAGCGGGGCTACTGCGGCGTGCGCGAGAACCGGGGCGGCGTGTATTACACCCTGGTCCACTCGCGCGTGTGCGCCGCCAACATTGATCCCATCGAGAAGAAGCCCTTCTTCCACGTCCTGCCCGGAACGCTGTCGTTCTCGATCGCGACCGCCGGGTGCAACGTCAACTGCAAGATGTGCCAGAACTGGGACATCTCGCAGGTGCGCCCCGAGCAGGTGCGCAGCATGTACATGCCGCCGCGCGAAGTGGCGGCGCTGGCGCGGCAGAACCGTTGCGCGACGGTCTCCTACACCTACACCGAGCCGGTGATCTTCTACGAATACATGGTGGACACGGCCGAGGCGGCGCGCGCCGCGGGCGTGCGCAACGTGGTGGTTACCGGCGGCTACATCACGCCGGAACCGCTGCGCGAGTTGTGCACGCGGGTGGATGCGGTCAAGGTAGACCTGAAGGCGTTCTCGGAGAAGTTCTATCGCGAGGTGGTCAACGGCGAGCTCAAGCCGGTCTTGCAGACGCTCGTCACGCTGCGCAAGCTGGGCACGTGGAGCGAGATCGTCTACCTGGTGATCCCCACGCTGAATGACAGCGATCAGCAATTGCGCGAGCTGGCGCGCTGGGTGAAGGCCGAGCTGGGACCCGACGTCCCGCTGCACTTCACGCGCTTCCATCCGCAGTACCTCCTCAAGAATCTGCCGGTGACGCCGCTCAAGACGCTGGAGCGCGCCAAGGCGATCGCCGACGCCGAGGGCTTGCAGTATGTCTACCTCGGCAACGTGCCGGGCCACCCGGCGGAAAACACCCACTGCCCGAAGTGCCGGCGCATATTGATCGAGCGGGAAGGGTTCTTCATCCGCGCCCTGCATCTCAAGCAGGGGCGCTGCCCCGGCTGCCGGCAGGCCATCCCGGGCGTCTGGGGGTAGGGTCGTGCCGCTACGTTCTCGAGCCCTTCCGGTCCTGCTGCCGGCCCTCCTGGCGCTCTGCTCTGCCGAGAAGCCGAGGACGCGCCCGCCGGCGGTGGCGGGAGCTTTCTATCCGGCGGATCCAGAAGAGCTGGCGCGCACGGTGGACGAGCTGCTCGCGAAAGCCGCTCCACAGGCGGGGCACGATGCTCCCGTGGCGCTGGTGGTTCCCCATGCCGGCTACATGTACTCGGGCGGCGTGGCCGCGCACGCCTACGCCCTGCTCAAGGGGCGCAAGTACGAGCGTGTGGTCGTGATCTCGCCCTCGCACGTGGACGCCTTCGGCTTCGCGGCCATTTACGACGGCGACGCGTACTCGACGCCGCTTGGGACCGTTCCCGTGGACAAGGCCTTCGCCGCACGGCTGGCCCGGTCCGGTGCCGGCCTCCAGCTCTCCGACCGCGGCCACCAGACACGCGGCGAGCGCGGCGAACACGCACTCGAAGTCCAGTTGCCATTCCTGCAGCGCGCGTTGGGCGAGTTCCGCTTGGTGCCGATCGTGATGGGCGACCAGCGCTACGAAGCCTGCCGGGCGGTCGGCGTCGCCCTGGGCAAGGCCATCGAGGGTGGCGGCGAGACCCTGATCATCGCCAGCAGCGATCTCTCGCACTTCCACCGCTACGAGGACGCCGTGCGCCTGGACCGGCGCGTGCTGAAAGCCATCGGGGTGTGGGACTACTCCACGATGGCCCGCAACTTCGAGCTCAATGTCTGGGAGGCTTGCGGAGGAGGCCCCATCGTCGCAGCCATGATCGCTGCCGAGCGATTGGGCGCTCGGCAGGTGCGGCTGCTCAAGTACGCCAACTCGGGCGATGTGACAGGCGACCGCAGCCAGGTCGTCGGCTACGCTGCGGTCGCGTTTTTCCGCCCGGCGAAAACCGCCTCTGACGGGGACGGCGCGGCGCACGCCGGCCCCTGGCTCAGGCCCGAAGAGCAGCGCGAGCTGCTCTGGTTGGCGCGCAAGTCCGTGGAAACGGCAGTGCGCGAGCGGCGGCTCTACGAGGGACCCGCGCCCCGCTGGCCCGCGCTGCTCGAAGACCGGGGAGCTTTTGTCACCCTCAAGAGACACGGACAGCTCCGCGGCTGCATCGGCTACGTCTTTCCCGTGAAACCGCTCTATTTGACGGTGCGCGACGTGGCCGCGATGGCCGCCGTCCGCGACGAGCGTTTTCCTCCGGTGACGACGAAAGAACTGGACGAGCTGGAATACGAAGTCTCCGTGCTCTCGCCCCTCCGCCGTGTGCTCTCCGTCGAAGAAATCGTCGTCGGCCGGCACGGTCTCGTCGTCAAGCGCGGCGATCGCGAAGGCCTTCTGCTGCCGCAGGTCGCGAGCGAGCAGCGGTGGGACCGCAGGACCTTCCTCGAGCAGACCTGCCTGAAAGCCGGCCTGCCGCCGGGCGCCTGGCGAGATCCGGAAACCGACATCTTCCGCTTCACGGCGTTCGTCTTCGATGAGCGCCAGACCGTCAGCGCCGCGCCGCAAACCTCCCGGCCAGCACCGCGCCCGGCAAGTTCACGAGCGCCAGCAAGCAGGCCGTTTTGAAGTAGCCGAAGACGGGCAGCAGGTAGCCGCTCGTGAGGAGCGCCCCTGCGCATGCGCCAGCCAGATCGAGCGCATACAGGCCGCCCGGAGCGGAGCGCAGCCCTTCGCGAAAGTAAAGCCGGCTGGCCACGGGAAACTGCAAGCCGCCCATCCAACCGCACGCCGCCGCCAGCAGCGGGACGGCGACGTGGCCTGCCAGCCACACGGCGCTTCCCGCGCTCGCCCCGCTGAGCAGCCGCAACAGGGCGAACAGCGCCAGGCCTGAGGCGCTCGCCAGTCCCGCCAACAACGCAAGCAATGCGACGTCCCGCTCCCCGGGATGTGCTAGCGCTTGCCGGCTGCCCAGCGCCATGCCGGCCATGAACGCTCCCACGATGAGCGCCAGCTGGTGATACACGTAGCCGAAGAGCACCTGGAAGCCCACCAGCAGCAGCACCTGGAGAGCCATCAGAGTGAAGCCCATCGCGGCGACGGCCACGGCCGCAGCGCCGCGTTCGCCGCGTCTGGCCGCACCCCAGGCGATCAGCGCTCCGGCTAGCGACAGGGAGACTGCGACCGGAGCGAACCCCGCCCGCGCCGCCATTTCCAAGGCAGTGCGGTAGCGACGGTCGAATTGCGCGCTCCAGCGCGTGACGCCATAGTAGTAGCCGACCGGGGCGAAGTCACGGTTCAGCCGGGGCGGCCCCGCCGCCCTCATCTGCTCTTCCAGCATCTGCACGCGAGCCGGCGTCAGGCGGAAGCGGAAATAGTATTCGCGCACGTAGCGTGGCTGGATTCCGCGCGTCCGCAGACGCTCTTCCAGGGCTCCGGCGTCGCGGACCAGAAGGCCTGCGCGCGTGGCTGCGAAGAAGTGAACCGTTTCGCCCGGCAGCATGGCGACCTCGGCGAACACCTCGCGCAGGCTGGCGTGCACCGAAGCCAGCAGGCGCGCCAGTTCCGGGCTCAGGTAGTTCTCCGCTGCCCGCAGACGCAAGGAAAACACTCCTTGCGCGTCGAGCCGGCCGGCTGCTTCGCGGAAGAACTCCAGCGTGTAGAACCGGTTCAGTTGCGCCGTTTCCGGCTCGGGCAGATTGACGATGACGACGTCGTAGCGGTCGCGGTTCCGGCGCACGTACATCCGGCCGTCCAGCGAGTGTACACGCACGCGCGGATCGCAGCGTGCCGCCAGCCATTCGGCAGTGAAATGCCTCTGGGCCACCTCCAACACGGCCGGATCCAGTTCGACGTAATCCACGCGCTCGATCGAAGGGTGCTTGAGCGCCTCGCCGAGCGCTCCCTGCCAGCCCCCGCCGAGCAGCAACAGGCGCCTGGGCCAGGGATGCTGGAGGAGTGCATAGTGAACCGCCTCCTCGGCCGCAGCCGGGTCCGGAACCGTACCCGCCGCCAGGCCGGTCTCGTAGAGCGTCCGGCCACCCTCGGTCTCGACGACCGTGAGGTTTCCGTAGACGGAGTTGCGTGTTTCGAGCACCGTGAGGCCGCGCCAGAGCGCGCGCAAAGAAACAGTTTCCAGTATCCGTGTTCCGATCCAGGCCGGGGCCAGCAGCAGGCCTGCCGCCACCAGCACCAGGCTCCGCCCGAAGGCAAGTCGCGCCGCGACCAGCAGATTGAGAGCCGCCAGCAGCCAGGCCACCGCAAGGGAATCGAGCCAGCGGATCAGCGCCAGGCTCGCCGCAAGTCCTCCGGCTGCGGAACCGGCCGCCTCCAGCAGGTAGACGCGAGAGCTCGCTGCCGCCCTGTCTTCGCCCGCGACCTGCATCCGCATCCGGCTGCCCGCGGCGAACAGCCACCCCGAAAGCAGACAGAAAGGCGCAAGCACGGCGAAAGCCGCCGCCATCATCTGGGCGGGCCCCAGCATTTCTCCCGTCACCGGCTGGAAGACCTGCCGGCTGAAGCGCGTCGCGGCGACGCTCGACGGGAAGGCGACGGAGAGGGCCGCTTCGAGTGCCGCGACCAGCCGCGTCGGCTGCTTCGTTCCCTGCCGTAGCTTTCCTAGCAGCCCGCTCCCGGCTGCGGTCCACACCAGCCAGCTCGCCAGCATCAGCCCCAGCGAAAGCTCGTTGCCGTGGAAAACCACCATCAGCTCGCGCATCAGGACGACCTGGGCGACGGTGGCCGTGAAGCCGATCAGGGCGAGCGCGACGGCCACGATCGGGCCCTGCGGATCCGGGGCGCGGTTCTGAAGTGCGGACATCGAGGGCGGGTTAGACTTTAATTATGGCGCTCGAGGCTGGGCATCCGGAGCGGCGCCGCGCGCTCGTCGCGCTGCTGCGGCTGGGGGGATTGGGCGCGGCTACGGCCGGCGCAGCCCTGTGGTTGCGCAACCGGAGCCGACGTCCCGAGGAGCCGCTGCCGCTCGGGCTGCGCCGGGACGTGCGGGTCCCCGCCAGTTCCGGCCTGCCGGAGCTCGTCGTGGTCCGCGGCAGCGAGCCGCGCGCGCTCGTGCGCCGTAGTGTCGAGGCGCTGGGCGGCATGCGCCGCTTTGTCTCGCGGGGCGACATCGTCGCCATCAAGCCCAACATGGCGTGGGATCGTACGCCCGAACAGGCCGCCAACACGAACCCCGAGGTCGTGGCCGAGGTCGTCCGGCTCTGCTTCGAAGCGGGCGCGGCGCGCGTGCTGGTGGGCGACGTCCCGACCAACGAGCCCCACCGCGTTTACCAGCGCAGCGGCATCGCAGCGGCGGCGCGCGCCGAGGGCGCCGAGGTCGTGCTGCCCGAGCGCCGGCGTTTCCGCCGGGTGGACCTGCGCGGCGAAGTGCTCGGCGAGTGGCCCGTCTTCGACCTGGTGCTGCGCGCCGACAAGGTCATCAACATCCCGATCGCGAAACATCACAGCCTGACGGGCGCCACGCTGGGCATCAAGAACTGGTATGGAATCCTCGGAGGCCAGCGCCACCGGCTGCACCAGCGCATCCACGAAAGTCTCGCCGATCTGGCCGACTTCATGCGCCCCACTCTCACGATCCTCGATGCCTGGCGCGTGCTGATCCGTGGCGGCCCGACCGGAGGAAGTCTCGCCGATGTCGAGTTGCGCCGCACCGTGATCGCGGGAACCGATCCGGTAGCGCTCGATGCATGGGCGGCAAAGGCTTACTGGGATCTGGACGAGCGGCGCATGCGCTACCTCAGGCTTGCCGCTCGGCGCGGACTGGGAAAGGTAGAGTTCGAAACGCTGCGCATCGCGGTCATCGAGACCTGAGATCGTCGCCTGAACCGGGTAGCAGCGTGCCCGAACGGGCCAGGGGCTGGATAAGGCAGGGCGCAGCGGGATCCGTGCCACGCGAGGGTCGTGATGGCGGCCGGCGACCACGTGTGGACCTGCTGCGCCACCCGGCAGTTCGCCGAGGAAACCGCGAAGGCCGTGCGTCAGCGACGGGGCGTCGAAGCCCCGGCGATCCTCCGTAACGGCCCCGCTCGTCGCATTGCCCGTCGAAGTGCGCGGCAGTTTGCGCGATCGGGCTCGCCCAGCTCGAGGGGCACTGCGAGCCCGCCGGATGCCAGAACTGCTTGCCCGGGTCCGCCCGCAGCGAGCGCTGCACCGGGAACGAAGGCGCCTCCGCCGTCGGGCAGGCGAGCGCCGTGATCCGGTTCTGCGAGCGTCGCGTGGTTCGACCGCGGGGCCGCGTCGGAGAATCTCCGTGTCCAGGGCGGGGGAGCTCGCGGGCGCGCATCCGGCATCGGGGGGCGTGGCGCTGTGCGGATTGCCGGCGACAGGCAACGCCATGCCAAGCAGCGACGCCGGTTCGTTGATCGTGCTCTCCGATTGCGGCAGGCCGTTGCCGGACCGCCTCCTCGTCCACGGCCCTTGGCGGGATAGCTTGGTGCGGACCACCTCCCCTACACCGGGCGGAGCCGGAACGCAGGACCGCTGAGAACAACCGTCGGTGCGGGAAGGGCTCGGCCAGGGCCCCGCGCTCTGGCTGGACCGCTGAAGGTTCCCGTCCGCGCGGCGGCAAGGGGCGGCGTTACCAGGATGCCAGTCCGGGAACGCCGCCGATGGTCGGGGCCATCTTCACTGCGCGCAGGATGGCCTGCTCGACCGCTTCCGCCGCCGCCACCCCCAAAGCTGCCAGATCCGCCCGTTCCTTCCCCAGCGAGAGCGCGATGACGAGATCGCCGTCGTAGGGCGTATGCGCGGGTCGGATCGTGCGCGCAACGCCCGCTTGCGCGAGCGCGGCCAGTTTCTGGGCGCTTGCCTTGTCGAGCGCAGCGTTGGTCCCCACCACGACCAGCGTCGTGTTCGCACGCGGGAAGCCGCTGCGAACGCCGCGTTTCAGTTGGCGCGCGGTGTCGGCGAATTCGCGGCTGTCGGGCGAGACACGCGCGCCGGCCAGGATCTTGCCCGTCTCGGGATCCACCACGTCGCCGAAGGCGTTCACCGCGGCCAGCGCCGCCACCTTGACGCCGGCGAGGGGGCCTTCCAGCACAACGCACCAAGAGCCGATGCCCGATTTCATCGCCTGGCGCAGGCCGAACAGCTTGCCCACCGTGGCGCCGGTACCGGCGCCGACGGCGCCTTCGCGCACCGGGCCATCGGAGGCCGCCGCGGCCGCCGCCTCGCCCATCTCGCGCGTGGGGCGCACGTTCGGCTTGCCGATTCCGAGATCGTACAGGATCGCACACGGAACGATGGGCACGCGGGCGACGCCGGTCTCGAAGCCGACTCCGTGCTGCTCCAGGTAGCGGCGCACGCCGGAGGCGGCCTCCAACCCGAAGGCGCTGCCGCCGGCGAGCACGACGGCGTGGACGTGCGGCGCGATGTGATCCGGCGACATCACGGGAAGCTCCTCGGTGCCGCTTGCCGACCCGCGAAGATCCGCGCCCGCGACCGCACCGCCCTGGCAAAGGACGACGGTGCATCCGGTCAAGGCTTCGTAGTCGGAGGCATGACCCACGCGCAGGCCGGCGATCTCGGTCAGGCCCTTCATGACAAGTCGAGTCTTCCGAAGCCGTTATGTTACCATCGGGATTCAGGGAGCGACGGTTTGCTGGATTTTCTGAAGCCGCCGGTGGTCGCGGTTCAGGAGTTCTTCTTGCTGGCGGGCCGGACGTTCCGGAACCTCTTTCGCCGTCCCCACTACGCGGGCGACATTTTCCTGCAGATGGACACGATCGGCGTGGGCAGCTTGCCGATCGTCTCCCTCATCGGATTCTTCACCGGGGCGGTGATGGGCATGCAGATGTCGAAGGCGCTCCAGCAGTATGGCGCCGTGGGGCAGACCGGACAACTGGTGGCCCTGACCATGGTGCGCGAGCTGGGCCCCGTGCTGACTGCCGTCGTCGTGGCGGGGCGCAACGCCGCCGGCATGGCCAGCGAGCTGGGCTCCATGAAGGTCACCGAGCAGATTGACGCCATGCGCGCACTCGGCACCGATCCCGTCCAGAAGCTGGTCAAGCCCCGGCTGATCGCCACCGCCGTCGTGCTGCCGCTTCTGACCATCATCGCCGACTTCGTCGGCTTGTTCGGCGGTTTCGTCATCGCCTACTTCTTCCTGAACCTGAGCCCCGCGCAGTACTGGAACAATGCCTGGCAATCGCTCGAGTATCTCGACGTGAGCTTCGGACTGCTCAAGCCGTTCGTGTTCGCGTTCGTGGTGGCGTTGACCGGGTGCTACTACGGGCTTTCCACCACGGGAGGGACGCAGGGGGTCGGCCGCTCGACGACGCAGGCCGTGGTGTCTTCCATCATCCTGATCTTCGTGATGAATCTCTTCATCACGCGCATCTACGTGAGCCTGTGAGGCGATGGGATCGAGGGCGGCGCTGGCGGAGCGGGAAGGTGCCATGTGGCGGGAAACCGGCCAGGACGGCGTGCCCGTGCTGCGCTTTGACCGTGTCAGCGTGAGTTTCGACGAAGTGCGCGCGCTCAACGATGTCAGCTTCCGGGTGTACGCGGGGGAATCGCGCGTAATTCTGGGCGCCGCCGGCAGCGGCAAGACGGTGCTGCTGAAGACCGCCCTCGGGTTGATCAAACCCGACAGCGGCAGGGTCTGGGTCTTCGGACAGGACATCACGGAGATGCCCGAGTCCGAACTCTTCGCGATTCGCGCGCGCATCGGCGTGCTCTTCCAGGAGGGCGGCCTCTTCGATTCGCTCACGGTCGAGGAGAACGTCGGTTACCCGCTGGAAAACCAGCCCTCGCTGCGCTGCCCGCCCGACGAGAGGCGGCGGCGCGTCGAAGAGGCCTTGCGCTTCGTCGAGCTCGAGCATACGCTCGAAAAGTACCCGAGCGAGCTTTCCGGCGGCATGCGGCGCCGGGTAGGCATCGCCCGAGCGGTCGTGACCGAGCCGGAACTGGTGCTCTACGATTCGCCCACCGCGGGGTTGGACCCGATCACCGCGTACACCATCATCGCCCTGATCGTCAAGGAGCGCGACCTGCGCAACATCACCACGATCATGGTGACGCACCGCTATCAGGACGCGCATTTTCTGGCGGGGTTCCGCTGGGATCCGGCAACCGGGCGGCTGGTGCCGGCGCCAGCCGGCCAGACGCGCACACGCTTCATGGTGCTGCGCGAGGGCCGCCTGGCGTTCGAGGGCACGCGGGCCGAGCTGGAGGCCTCGCGCGATCCCTACCTCATGAAGTTCGTGCGACGCGAAGGGTGATATGCCATCGGTGAAACGCATCAGATGGGCGCAACTGCGAGTGGGTTTGATGGCCATCGTGGCCATGACCATCCTCGCCGTGCTGATTTTCCTGATGACAGGACAAAAGGCGCTTTTTGTCCGCGAGGCCATCATTTACACCTACATGGACGACTCCGCGGCGCTGGCCACGGGCGCGCCTGTGCGGTTGAACGGAATCCTGATCGGCAACGTCTCGCGCGTCGAGCTTTCGGGTTCGCTCGAACCCAACCGCATCGTGCGCGTGACCATGTCCGTCCCGCGCCAGCGGCTCAACGACATTCCGGTGGATTCGGTCGCCGCGATCAGCGCGGAGAACGTGCTGGGCACCAAGTACATCAACATCAAGATGGGAACCAGCCCCCAGCGCATCCGGCCGGGCGGTGAGCTTCGCTCGCTCGATGTGCGCGAGTTCGAGGAGGTCGTTCAGGCCAGCTACAACGTCATCGCCTCGCTCAACAGCATCCTCAAGCGCGTGGACGCGGTCGTCAGCCAGATCGAGCTGGGCCGCGGGACCATCGGCAAGTTCCTGGTGGACGAAGAGCTTTACCGGCGCGTGCTGGCCACGGTCAACGAGGCTCAGAAGGCCGTGGCGCAGCTCAGCACCGGTCGCGGCACGCTGGGCCGACTGCTCTACGACGAGCAGCTCCACGACCGCCTGAACGCTTCGCTGGCGCGCCTGGATGCGATCCTGGAAGACGTGCAGCAGGGCCAGGGAACGGCCGGGAAACTGGTCCGCGATCCCTCGCTGTACCACGACGCGCGCGCCGCCATCGCCGAAGTCCGGAGAACCATCGAGGAGTTGAACGCGGGCAGGGGGACCGCGGGCAAACTGCTCACCGACGACGCCCTCTACCGGCGGCTCGACAACCTGGTGGCTCGCGCCGACGATCTGATGGCTCGCCTGAGCACGGGGCAGGGTACGGTGGGCCAGTTCCTGGTCAATCCTCAGCTTTACGAATCCCTCAATGGGATGACCGGCGAGCTGCGCGGGCTGATCAAGGACATCCGCGCGGAACCGAAGAAGTACCTGCGCATCAAGCTCTCGCTGTTCTGATGCCTCCGGGCGAGCGCAGGCTGGTCGTCGTCGCGGATGACTTCGGTTTCACGCGCGACGTCAACCAGGGCATCCTCGAGGCGCACACCCGCGGCATCGTGCGTGCGGCCAGCCTGCTCGCAACTGGAGCGGCTTTCCGGGACGCGGTCGAACTTGCAAGACCGCAACCCGCACTGGAAATCGGCGCGCACCTGGCGCTGGTGGGACTGCCCTCGGCCTTGGATGGCCAGCCTCTGCCGACCACCGTGGCCGCGCTGCTGCGTGCCTTGGCGCGCCGCCGAGTGTCGGTCTACGACGAAATGGCTGCCCAGCTCGAGAGCATCCTGGCCGCCGGCATGCGCCCGGTCTACCTCGATACGCACAAGCACACGCACGTGATCCCGCACGTGCTCGATGCGCTTCTCCGCCTCGCCGAGGAGCACGGCATCCGGTGGATCCGTCGCCCTTTCGACTGGCGCTGGAAGGGGGAGCCCATGTTGCCCTTGCGCAACCGGCTCGCCCGTGCGTGGCTCGGCCTGCTGCGGTCCTCATTCGACCGGAGGCTGGCGCGCTCCCACTGCCGCAGCACGGACCGTTTCACGGGCCTCGGCCTGACGGGACGGCTGGACGCGGATGTCCTTGTCCGGCTCATCCGTGCCCTGCCGGAAGGGACCACCGAGCTGATGTGCCACCCCGGACGCTGCGGTGCGGAGCTGCGCGCGGCGAAGACCCGCCTCAAGGAAAGCCGCGCACGGGAACTGCAAGCCCTGACCGCGCCCGAGGTCTTCGCCGCCCTGCATGACTCGGGTGTCACCGTGTGCGGCTGGCGAGACTTGCCGGCCGCCGGTGACCGCTCAAGACCTCGCTCTCGGAGCCGATAAGCTGCCCGAGTGGCGGCCACGAGGCCCGGTAGCGGAACCCAACGACCGGCACGCGAAGTTTGCCAGTCCACCCCCCTGCTCGAAGCCCTCGACCAGGCCTTGCGGAGGTTCGTGGTCGCCCACCCCGAGGTCACCGTGGCCTTGATCGCCGACCAGCAGGCTCCATCACTAGCTGCCGGCACAACCGAGCGTCTGGTTCGGCGGGTCGAATCCCAGTTGAGGTCAGCGCGGCGGCGGGCGCCCGAAGGCGCCCTGCTGGTCCTAAGGCTCTCGGCCGGTGCTTGGCGGGGATCCGCTGCGACGGTTCGGACCGTGGTCGAATGCTTGGCGCCGACGTCTCCGGGAGGTCGTCCGCGCCTTGTTCGCGATCTGCCGAAACCCCGGGAGAATGGCCACGCCGAATAGCGTGTTCGCGGCAGCCGGCGGGTTTCGGGGGGCGCGCGGTGCACTGGCAGCGCGGGCGGGCAAGGTCGGGAGCTTTGTGAGGAATCCCCCCGCGGTGCGTCGTGTCCAGCACCGCACGGCTTTGAACGGATGCGGGCCACAAGCAAGGAGGCGAAGGTGGCGGAAACCATGGAGTTGCGGTAACCTGGGCTTGCCCCGGCGCGCCTGATAGGTTTTGAGGGACTGCGGGGGAAGAGGTGTTGTCACCGAGGCCGGTTGATCTGCTGGCTCGTTCGCGAACCTTGACCTGGCGGTTCGTCGCCGCTCCTCCGGGGGTCATCTGGAAGGCCAGAATCCCGCCGGATGCCGGCGATCGCCGGAGCAGAGGTGGTGTCTGCGGGACGGGGAGGCAAGGGGTTTCCAGCGCCCGAATGGGAAAGGGCGGCTGCTGAGAGGTTTTGCTCAGGTGGCACACTACCGATTGTTCGTAGCGCTGGTCGGTGCGGCCTGCTTGTCGGTGTTCGCGGCGGAAGTTCCCGTGGCAAGCGTTCACCGGCTCAACGGGAAGATCCAGCTCGATGGCGTGCTGAGCGAGCCCGTCTGGCGGTCCAACCCTTACTTGGATGGATTCCGGCAGGTGGAGCCGCGCACGGGCGCACCGGCGACGCATCCCACCCATGTGTGGCTGGCATACAACGAAGACGCACTGTACATCGGCGTGCGATGCTTCGACAGCGAGCCGTCGAAAATCGTGGCCACGGAGATGAGCCGCGATGCCCGCCTGTTCAGCAATGACAACGTCGAGATCGTGCTGGACACGCACCACGATCGCCGCAATGCGTATTACTTCGCGACCAATCCTGCCGGCGTGCTGGTGGATGGCCGCATCACCGAGAACCGCTTTCCCAACCTCGAATGGGACGGCATCTGGAACGTCCGCGCGCGCATTGACGACCAGGGCTGGACGGCGGAATTCGAAATCCCTTTCAAGACGCTGAGCTTCAAACCCGGCCTGAGCGCGTGGGGATTCAACGTCGGAAGGCTGGTGGCGCGGACGCGAGAGATGACGCGCTGGGCCTCGCCCTCGCGCGACACGCGCCTGTTCCAGGTGGAACGGGCCGGGATCATCGAAGGGCTGGAGGGGATCACGCAAGGCATCGGGCTCGACATCCGGCCGTATGGCTTGACGGGCTTCAGCCGGCACATTGAGCACCCCGACGGTTCGTGGCTGGCCCGCGACGCGGGCGTGGACCTTTTCTATCGCATCACCGCGAACCTGCTGGCGACCACGACGTTCAACACCGACTTCGCCGAGACCGAGGCCGACGTCCGTCAGGTCAACCTGACCCGCTTTCCGCTGTTTTTCCCCGAGCGGCGTTCCTTCTTCCTCGAAGATGCGGGCACGTTCGAGTTCGGTCTGACGGGCACGTTCATGGGTCCGGGGACCGGCGGCCTGATGGGGGGCGGGGGTGGGGGACGCGGCAGGCGTCAGGTGGACGTCCTGCCCTTTTTCTCCCGTCGAATCGGGTTGGTGCGGGGTGAAGAAGTGCCCATTCGGTTCGGGCAGAAACTCACCGGTAAGGTCGGCCGCTTCGATGTGGGGCTGATGGCCATCCGTACGGGTCGCTACAAGAGCGCCGTCTCCGATCTCGATCTCGAGCCGCAGACCCTGTCGGTGGGGCGCGTGAAGGCCAATTTCTGGCGGCAGTCGTACGTCGGGGCCATCTTCACCGACGGCGACCCGACCGGCCAGACCACGAGCCGTCTGGGAGGTGCCGACTTCAAGCTGGCCACCTCGAACTTTCTCAACACCGGCAAGAACTTCAGCCTCACGTTGTTCGGCTCGAAGGTCTATGCCAGTGGCGTCAGCGGCCGCAACACCGCTTATGGCGGCGAAATCGCCTATCCCAACGACTTCTTCATGGCGGATGCACGCTGGCTGACGATAGGCGAGAACTACAAGCCGGCGCTGGGATTCGTCCCGCGCAACGGCGTGCGCATTGCATCCTCCACGGTCGCCTTGGGTCCTCGCCCGGACTTCTGGAACATCCGGCAGATGACCTTCGGCGTTCGCGTCACCGACTACCACAACCTTGCGCACCGTGCCACCGAAACCAGGCGGATCCAGGTCACGCCCATCCAGTGGCGCTTCCACAGCGGCGAGGTGCTCAATTACAGTTGGATCCCCACCCTGGAGCGGCTCTTCGAGCCGTTCAAGATTCGGTCGGACATCTCCATCCCCATGGGCAAGTACTGGCTCAACACCCACCGTTTCATGTTCTTCAGTTCCCAGAGCCGACCTTGGGCGGTCCGTCTGGAGGCCGAGACCGGCTCGTTCTATACCGGCACACGGCATATGGTCTCCGTGGATCTGACTTGGCGGAAGAATCGCCACCTTCACACCGAACTCGAGCTGGAACAGAATTGGGTGGAATTGAACTCCCTGGGCAGGTTCAGCGCGCGGGTGATCAGCTACGGCCTGAATTACGCGTTTACGCCCCTGATCAGCCTGGCCAATCTGGTGCAGTACGACACGGACTCGCGCAACTTGGGCTGGCAGAGCCGCCTGCGTTGGATCCTCAAGCCGGGCAACGAATTCTACATCGTTCTGAACCAAGGCTGGCAGAGAGACGACTTCGAGCGTTTCGTCTCGGACCAGACGCACCTTCGCGTGAAACTGAATTACGTTTTCCGCTTCTGAAGACCGGTCGCCCGTCTCGGTCCCGCCAGGGGGAGGCGGCGGGGATGCGGAGGCGGGCCGGCTGGCGAGGCAAATTCCTGCGGCGCGCGAAGCGGGCCGCAACCGGCGGTCAAGCAGGGGCGGTTGCGGAGACGGCTTCCGGTTCCCCAATGCGACGACTGGACTGGCGTACGATCAGGCGCGGGGCAATGACGACGCGCCGTGGCCTCGGCGTTCGCTTGTTTTCGATCAATTCCAGCAGCAGCTCAGCGGCGCGCCGTCCGATTTCCGAACTGTTCTGGTCTATCGTGGACAGGGGTACGCGGAGCAGGTCCGAGTAGTGCACGTTCCCGGAACCGATGACGGCGATGTCCTCCGGCACTCGGATCCCCGCCTCCAGGATCGCGCGGATGGCGCCGGCGGCCACGGGATCGTTGTAGCCGAAGACCCCGTCGGGCAGGGGGCGCATCCGCAGCAGTTTCTGCATGGCCAGGTATCCGGCCTCGTCGTTGTGTTGGGCGCGCACGACGTAACGGGTTGCGAAGGGAAGGCCGTGACGGGCCAGGGCGCGCCGATAGCCGCGCAGGCGGCCGATGCCCGTCGGGATGTCGGGACCGCGCAGGTGCGCGATGCGCCGGCAGCCCTGGCGGATGAGATGCTCGGTTGCCATCTCGCCGATGCGTTCGTCCTCGCACCCGACGTAATGCGCCCGGGCGCCGGCAGGCAGGCGGTCCATCAGCACGTACGGAAGTTTCCGTTCCTCGAGCATGCGGAACAGGCGCGCGCCGCCGATGCGCTGCGCCGAAGCGAGCAGGAGGCCATCCACACTGCGCGCCAGCAGCGCGCCGATCTGGCGCTCCTCGGTTTGCGGGTCCTCCTCCGAGTTCAGAATGACGATGTGGTAACCCGCGGGTTCGAGCACGGCGGCGGCCCCCTTGGCGACCTCCGCGAAGAACGAGTGCATCAGGTCCGGGATCACCAAGCCCACCATGTAGGTCCGTCGCGATACCAGGCTGCGGGCCACCCAGTTGGGCTGGTATCCCAACTGGCGGGCGCGCTGGAGCACCCGCTGCCGCGTGGCTTCGCTGATGTCGTTGTGGCCGCGCAAGGCTTTCGACACGGTCATCACGGAAACGCCCAGATCGCGAGCGATGTCCTTCATGCGCACCGCGCCTGCCCGGCCCGGTTTGCCTGGTCCTGCCACGTTTCCCATGATGCTCGCGCGGCGAGAGGCTGTCAAGCAGGCTTTCTGTACCGTTACAGTGAACGATCAAGATTGCGCTTTTTTCAGGCGGTCGGGTTGACAGCGCGGGACTACGGTTCTATAATCGAGCCTGACGTTGCGGCGAGTGAGGCCGCGCCTCGCGTTGCGGGGCAGGGCACCGCCCACGCTCAAGGGGTTGGGAGCGCGTGGGGCCGGCGCGCGGTCGAACGACGGCCCGAGGAGGTGGAACAAGGATGAGAGCGCAATGGTTGGCAATCGCCGGGTTGGTGTCCCTGGCTTGCATGCCGGGCCGGGGCCAGACCACCACCGGGATCGTCAGCGGGCGCGTGGTGGATCCGCAGGGACACGCCGTGCCCGGCGCAGAGGTCAGCTTGACGCAGGAGACCACGGGCGTTCGCCGGAGCACGGCGACCGACGCCACCGGCGATTTCGTCTTTCCCTCGGTCTTGCCAGGGCGTTACAGCATCAGCGTGAACGCACAGGGCTTCAAGCGTCTCGAGAAAAAGGGCTACACCCTCACCGCCTTCGAGCGTCTCTCGGTGGGTACGCTCACGCTCGAGGTTGGCAGCCTCACCGAATCCATCACCGTCACGGCCGAGGCGCCTCCCATACAGACCGCCAGCCAGGAACGCTCGGCGGTGCTCAACGACAAGCAGATGAGCTATCTCTCCACGCCCGGGCGCGACTTCATGAACCTGCTCAAGGTGCTGCCGGGCGTCACCTATCCGGATGGCTACGGGGCCCAGACGCTGGGGACCAGCTCGGCCCCCATCATCCACGGCGTCCGCAGCGACTACGTGGCGATCAATCTGGACGGTGTGGTCGCCAACAACCGCGGGCTCGGCACGACCGAGAACATGCTCAACCTGGACGCCATCGCCGAGGTGAAGGTGCTGCTCGGCAACTACCAGGCCGAATACGGCAAGAACGCCGGCGCGATCATCAACGTCTCCAGCAAGACCGGCACCACCGAGTTCCACGGCGCCGCTTACTGGTACAAGCGCCACGAGATGTTCAACGCCAACGACTTCTTCAACAACCGCACCGGCCTTGCCAAGTCCCGCTATCGCTACAACACGCTCGGCTACAATCTGGGCGGGCCGCTCTACTGGCCGGGCCGGTTCAATCGCAATCGCGACAAGCTGTTTTTCTTCTTCTCCCAGGAAATCCAGCCCAACACCACGCCCAGCGTCCGCAATTACACCTTCCCCACCGAAGCGGAGCGCCGCGGTGATTTTTCGAACTCCCGCGAGCCCAACGACGCTCTGATCGTCGTGCGGGACCCGCTCGGTGGTCAGCCTTTCCCGGGCAACGTGATCCCGGCCGTGCGCATCCACCCCGACATGCAGAAACTGCTCGGGGTTTTCCCCTTGCCCAATTTCTTCGACCGGAGCATCAGCCGCGGCAACTACAACTACATCGTCTCCGACACTGTGGACCGGCCGGCGCGCCAGGAGGTCTTCCGGCTGGACTACAACCCGAGCGCCAGGTGGCGCACCTACTTCCGCGGCATGACCATGGGCGTCAAACAGCGTGGGCTCGCCGTGACGGCCAACTCCAACCAGTGGGGCATCAAGCAGAGCTACGACACCACCAACCCCAACTTCGCGCTGAACCTTACCTACCTGGCGAGCGCAACCCTGGTCAACGAGCTGGCGCTCGGGCTCTCGCGCTGGACGGAAATCCAGGAGATCTCACCCTCGGAGCTGGCCAAACTCCAGCGCGACAAGCTGGGAATCCGGCTCGGACAGAGGTACCCGCACAACAACCCGCTGAACCTGATCCCGGCGGCGAGCTTCGGAGGCGTTACGGGTGCGGCCTCGATCGGCTACGACGGCCGATTCCCGATGAACAACTACGTCAACGCCTTCAGCGTTTCCGACGGCTTGACCAAGGTCGCCGGCCCGCACACCATCAAGGCGGGTTTCTATTGGGAGCTGGCCGAATATTTGCAACGCCACCACGGCTCGAACTTCCCGGGGAACTTCAATTTCGGTCGCACGGCCAACAACCCGTTCGATTCGAACCACCCCTACGCCAACGCGCTGCTCGGCTACTTCCAGACCTACACCGAGGTCACTGCCCGCGTGAATTACCAGCCCATCAACAAGGTCTTCGAATGGTACGTACAGGACAGTTGGAAGGTCAACCGGAAGCTGACCCTGGATTACGGCGTGCGCTTCACGTACGACATTCCGCCGTACCAGAAGAAGAACGTCGCCGCGAACTTCGATGCCGCCCTTTACGACCGTTCGAAAGCGCCCGTGCTGTTTTTCCCTGCGCGTGACGCGCGCAACAACCGCGTGGCGGTGAACCCGTTCACCGGCGAGCTCTTCCCGGCCGCCTACATCGGATTGTTCGTGCCCGGTTCGGGAGATCCCTACGTGGGTACCGTCGTCGCCGGCACCGCCGGCTACCCGCGCGGCTTTGTCCACTCGAACGGAGTGTTGGCTGCGCCGCGCTTCGGCTTCGCTTTCGATCCGTTCGGAGACGGCAAGACCGCGATCCGTGCGGGCGCGGGCATCTTCTACAACGCGCGCCCCCGCTCGGGCCAGATGGGCGACATGTCGTTCAACCCGCCCCTGCAAGCGCAGCCCGTGCAGTACTACGGGCACGTGGATACGTTCCTGAGCGCAGCGGGGCTGCTGGCACCTTCCAGCTTCAATCGCGTCATCGAGGCGCGCGCCAAGGTGCTTTCGCTCTACCAGATGAGCTTCGGTATCCAGCGCGATATCGGTTTCAACACGGTGCTGGATGTGGCTTACGCAGGCAACATGGGGCGCCACTTGGGCCAGACCCGCGGCATCAACAACGTGCCCTATGGGGCGCGCTTCCTGCCTGAGAACACCGACCCCACCACCAGGACCCCGCTGCCGGACAACTTCTTCCGGCCCTATTACGGGTACGCGGGTCTTCCTTACCTCGAATTCGCTGGCACCTCGAGCTACCATTCGTTGCAAACCCAGGCCAAGCGCAGTTTCTCGCGCGGACTGCAATTCGGCGTGGCCTGGACCTGGTCGAAAGCCATGAACTACGGGGACAGCTACGACAGCGGCGTGGCGAGTTACAATTCGTGGCGCTATTGGAACTACGGTCCCGGCGGCTACGACCGCACGCACACTCTGACCGCCAACTGGGTCTGGGATCTTCCCAAGGCAAGCCGCCTCTGGGCCAGCCCGCTGGCGAAGTGGATCCTGGATAACTGGCAAATGTCGGGCATCTGCGCCTTCGTCAGCGGATCGCCCCGGGGCGTCAGCCTCAGCCTCGCCGACGGCGCAGACCTCACCGGCGGCGGCGATGGAAACACAGTGGTCATGACCGGAAAGGCGATTCTGCCCAAGAGCCAGCGCACCTTCAGCCGCTTTTTCGACACCGGCGTTTTTGCTCGCCCGGCCCGTGGCGAGCGTGGATCCGGAGCAGCCGCCACGCGCTACGCCTTCCGCGGCCCCGGCATCAACAACTGGGATCTCACCTTCTTCAAGAACATTCCTGTCAAGGAGCGCGTGAGTTTCCAGTTCCGGTGGGAGATGTACAACGCGTTCAACCACACCCAATTCAACGGTGTCGACGCCACCGCGCGTTTCGATGCTCAGGGCCGTCAAATCAACACGCGCTTCGGGGAGATCACCAGCTCGCGCAGCCCGCGCATCCAGCAGTTGTCCCTGAGGATCAGCTTCTGAGAGGGACACTGTGCTGGCGCGATTGCTGGTGGTTGTCGCCGCTTGCCTCGGCGCGGCGTGCCCGGGAGCTGGCGCCGATACCCTGGTCGTCGCCAGCCCCCGCGGTCGGGTCGAGTTCCGCCTCATGAAGCTCGGGGGGACGCAGTTGGGCTTCGCCGTAGCTCTCCGCGGCCGCGCGGTGATCGAGCCCTCGCCGCTGGGCATCCTCGTGGACGGAGTGAACCTCGCCGAACGCGCCGAGTTCTCCGCTCCCGAGCGATACCGGGTGCGCGAAACATATCCCTGGCACGGAGCGCATACGCCCGTGCTCGACGACTGCCGCGGCGCCCGCATTCCCATCCGTCATGCGCCCACCGGCCAGCGCTGGACCTTGGAGGTTCGCGCTTACGACGACGGCGTCGCTTTCCGTTTTCTTGTCCCTTCGGTCGGCATGGCCCTGCGCGTTCCGGACGAGGCCACTGCCTTCCGGCTCCCCGCCGGCAGCACCCTCTGGTATCACGACTTCGAGGGCCACTACGAAGGCGTCCACCAGCGCAAGCGAATCGAGGAGGTTGCGCCGGGCGAGTGGGCTGCCCCGCCGGTTACTTTTCGCCTGCCGGGCAACCAAGGCTACGGCTCCATCACCGAGGGTGCGCTCCTGCGTTACAGTGGCATGGGACTTCAGGCCGACGGGCGCGGGGCGCTGGCCGCGCGGTTGGGGCACACCATCCCGCCCTCGTACCCCTTCCGGCTCCGTTACCCTGGCGACATCGAGCGCATGGCGCGACCCGCAGCGATCGCCGGCCCGATCACCACGCCTTGGCGAATCGTCATGGCCGCCACGGATCTCGATGCGCTGGTCAACTGCGACATCGTTCACAACGTGGCGCCGCCGCCCGATCCCAATTTGTTTCCGCAAGGCGCGGCGACGCCTTGGATCCGGCCTGGGCGGGCCGTGTGGCGGTACCTCGACGGAGGCGAAGCGACGCCAGATGGCGTCAAGGAGTTCTCCCGACTGGCTGCCGAGCTCGGCTTCGAGTACCAGGTCGTCGAAGGCTTCTGGCAAAAGTGGCCCGCGGAAGTGCTGCGCGAGGTGATTGGGTACTCTCGCGAGCGTGGTGTGGGGCTCTGGCTGTGGAAACACAGCCGTGAGCTGCGCGATCCCATCGAGCGACGGAAGTTCTTCCGGCTGGCCAGCGAGGCCGGAGCCGCAGGGGTCAAGCTCGATTTCTACGACCACGAGGCCAAAGAGGTCGTCGAGCTGTACGAGGCCTCGTTACGGGAGGCAGCGGAGTTCCGGCTGCTGGTGAACTTTCACGGCGCCAACAAGCCTACGGGCGAATCGCGCACGTTCCCCAACGAGCTGACCCGCGAGGCTGTGCGCGGCATGGAAGCCCGCAACATCGCCCGAGCGCGCCATGACGCCACCCTTCCATTCACCCGTCTGCTTGCTGGGCACGCCGACTACACCCCCGTGCACTTCGGAGCGCGCCGCAACGACACGACCGTGGCCCACCAACTGGCCACGGCGGTCGTTTTTACCTCACCGCTGCTGACGTTCGCGGCCCATCCCAGGTCTTTGCTGGCCAGCCCCGCAGTGGACCTGATCAAGAGCATTCCCAGCGTTTGGGACGAAACGCGCGTACTGCCACCTTCCGAGATCGGAGAGATCGCCATCCTAGCGCGCCGGCGGGGGCCCGTGTGGTTCCTGGCGGCCGTCAATGGACCGGCACCGAGGCGCTTGGAGGTGCCGTTGAATTTCCTTGGCGGCGGCGTTTACCGCGTGCTGCTCGCCCGGGACCATCCCGGGGATCCGGCCGCACTGGAGGTCGAGCACAGGGAGGCTCGCCGCGAGCAGACCCTGAGCGTGGAACTGCTTGCGGGCGGCGGCTGCCTGGCCCGCTTTTCACGCTGATCTCCCCACTGAGGTGGTCCGGTTGGACCGCGGTCTCGGTGGCGGCGGAGGTACTCCACCGCCGCAGTCGAGACCATCCCTGCGTTGCCGAGCGGGCCAGGGGCCGCTAAGGGTCCCACCGCCGGGCGTCGGGGGCCGGCAAACCGAGCAGGTCCAGGACGCGCTCGACGGAGTAGTCCACCAGCTCCATAACCGTCTGGGGGCGGTGGTAGAAGGCGGGGATTGGCGGGGCGATGATGGCGCCCATTTCACTCAGGGCCACCAAGGTCCTCAAGTGCCCCAAATGCAAAGGGCTTTCCCGCACCATCAGAATGAGTTTGCGCCGCTCCTTCAGTGTCACGTCGGCGGCGCGCAACAACAGATTCGAGCTGAGTCCCGCAGCGATGGCCGACATGGTGCGGATTGAGCAAGGGGCAATCACCATGCCGTGGACAGGGAAGGAACCCGAGGCCAGCCTCGCTCCCACGTCGTGGATCGGATAATGGAAGTCCGCCATCGCCCTGACGTCAGACAGCCGGAGGCCGGTCTCCATCTCCAAGGTGCGAATGCCGGAGCGGCTGAGTAGCAAGTGGATTTCCAGGTTGGGGCGGCGCAGGCGCTCGAGCAGTCGGACGCCGTAGATGGCGCCACTGGCTCCGGTGATGCCGACGATGATCCGAACGCGGCGGGGGCCGGCAGCGGCGTGTTCCGAATTCGGAACAGCCGCCACGCTTTCTTGTTGCCCGTCAGAAGCGCTCTCGCTATAATTCAATTCCGGAACCATCATAGCACTTCGCCGCTCCGCCAGGCCGAGGCGGAACCGGCCCGAAACGAGTCACTTATGCAGGAAGCCGGGCAGAAGCTCAGGCGAGCTCGCGAGCGGCTGAACCTGCGCTACCGGGACGTCGAGGAAGCCAGCCTCCGCATCGCGGAGCGACACAAGAACGACGAATTCATCATAGCGCTCAGCCGACTCTCGGACATCGAGAACAAGGGAACTGTTCCCACGATCTTCCGCTTGTACAGCCTGTGCACGATCTACCGGCTCGACATCCACGAAGTCATGGAGTGGTACGGAGTGGACATTTCCCAGATGCCCGCCGATGCCATGAGCCTCCAGATCGAGCGCACCCATACCGTGAACTTCAACACGGATGGCCACGGGGAGGTGCAGCTTCCTCTCTCCTTGGATCCAGGCCTGGACTGGCGCCGCACGACGTATCTGAGTCGTATGATCCAGCGGTGGGGCAAGCTCCCGCTCATGCTTTTGAACGGCTTGGACCTCAAGAACCACCGGTACGGCTTCATCGGAACCGAGGATTGGACGATGTACCCGCTGCTGCAGCCCGGCTCGTTCGTCCTGATTGACGAGACGAGGCGCAAGATCGTCAACACGGGCTGGACGAACGAGTTCGAGCGCCCGATCTATTTTCTCGAGCACCGCAACGGGTTCGCCTGCGGTTGGTGCACCCTTTCTGAGGGACGGCTGGTGCTTCAGCCGCATCCTGCTTCCCTCTGCCATCCGGAAGTTTACGGCTTTCCGGATGAGGTCGAGGTGATCGGACAGGTCACGGGCGTGGCTATGCGTCTGGATCAGGCCCGACGACGCCGTACTCGCTCCTGAGCACCTCGAGCAGGGTTTCCAAATCAGCCAGATACAGCCGGCGCTCGGTTTCGGGAGCCGAGGCCGGGATGAGATTCCGGTAGGGCTGGACACGAGACCACGTCTCGAGCACCGTGCGGGGATCGCGGTGCAGGCTCTCCAGATAGCGGTCCAAGTCCTGTTTCTGCTGCTCGAGGGTGAATGAAAGCCACTGGCTGAAGGCCACTAGATGGCTTTCGCACAGTGCCTGGTGGGCCTCGTCGTCTCCGAACATCTGAGCGAGGCCGAAGTGTTCGTACCGGCCGGTGTTGGGGTCACGTAGGCCGGCCAGGTAGACGAGGCGGCCGAAAACAGTCGGGATTTGGGACAGGGTCCGCTTCCAGACGTCAGCGACGGGTTGGTGGGGCCAGCCGTCCTTCCGGATGGGCTTCATGGCAGGGCCGAGTTTCATTGTAGCCAAGCGGAGGCGGTCAAGGGTGAAGAGGGGGTTCAACGGATGCCCGACATCGGGTGGTTAACTGTTCTGAATGGAGAAATTCCACCGCGCGGCGATCGTGTTCTCGGCTTAGGAGCTCTAGACTAGGAGTCTCAACCAAGCTTGAACTCGAAACGAGCAAAGGAGGAGAGAAATGTACCGACTGCTTCTCGCTATCCTGCTGATTGCCCAGACGTTCGGCCTTGCGACCGTCGCCGGCGCCAGCGAGGCGGAGCCGATCCCCATCTGCTATCCCTGCCCTGACGGTCGGTAACTGGCTGCTCTCAAGTTCGAAGGCAAGGCGCAGCGACGGCGATCTGATTGCCCTTGTCAGTCCGCAGCGCCAATGATACAATGGCGCTGGTGTGACCAGTGAGCTAGGAGCCCTACGCGCCGCCAATCTCTTTCTCGCTGCCGCGCTTTTTCTGTCGCTGGGGCGGGCTGGGGTCTCCCGAAAGTGGGGTTTCTTCCGGGCCTACGTGGCTTTCCACGCCGCGCGGGGCGCTATTCTCCTCGCCGTACCCATCGAGAGGACGTGGTATGGGCATAT
>JANXAE010000027.1 GCA_025062235.1 Bryobacteraceae bacterium | reverse complement strand
CGTTGATCATGACGCCGCCGACCTCCAGCCGCCGCGCTGCGCGGAAGGCCTTCGCGATGTCCCGCGTGTAAAGGCCCGCTTGCAGGCCGTAGTCGGAGCGGTTCACCTGCTCGATCGCCTCCTCCAGCGTGTCGAAAACGTTGATGCCCACCACCGGCCCGAACGCTTCGCGGCAGCAAAGCCGCACGTGCGGCGGCACGCTCTCGAGCACCGCCGGCCGCATCACCGCGCCCCGCCGCTCGCCGCCCCAGAGCAGACGCGCGCCAGCCGCCACGGCTTCGGCGATCCATTCTTCGACCCGGGCCGCCTCGGCTTCGCTGATCAGCGAGCTGACCTCCGTCGCCGGATCGTGCGGATGCCCCATCTTCAGCGCGCGCGTCCCTTCGAGGAACGCCGCGGTGAACTCGGCCGCGACGCGCCGGTGTACGTAGATGCGCTGGATCGAAATGCACACCTGCCCGGAGTTGGCGAAGCTGCCGGGAACGGCCCGCCGCGCGGCTTCCTCCACGTCCGCGTCCTCGTCCACGATCAGCGCCGAATTGTTGCCCAGCTCGAGCGTCACCCGCTTCATGCCCGCCAGACCACGAATCCGCACGCCCACATCGGGGCTGCCCGTGAAAGTCACCATCGCCACGCCGGCGTGCTGCGCCAGCAGGTCCCCGATCGTCCCGCCAGGGCCGGGGATCACGTTCAAGGCGCCCGCCGGTAAACCGCACTCGCGCAGGATGTCGGCCAGCAACAGCGCTGTCACCGGCGTCGTCGAGGCCGGCTTGTGTACGATCGCGTTGCCCGCGGCCAGCGCGGGGGCGATCTTGTGCATCGAAAGATTCAAAGGGAAGTTGAACGGCGTGATGGCGGCGATCACGCCCAGCGGCTCGCGCACCGTCATTGCCCAGTGACCCTTGCCCGCCGGCGCTGCCTCCATCGGTACGACCTCGCCCGCCAGCCGGCGCGCCTCTTCGGCCGAGAAAAGCAGCGTCTGCGACGCGCGCTCGACCTCCAGGCGCGCTTCACGGATCGGTTTGCCGCTTTCCGAACTCACCGCCAGCGCCAGCTCCTCGCTGCGCTCCAGCAGCCGGTGATAAGCCTTGTGCAAGATGGCTGCGCGTTCGGCGGCAGTCATCTCGCGCATGACGACCGCAGCGTCGCGCGCCGCGGCCACTGCGGCTTCGACCTCGGCTGGCCCCGCCACGCAGACCTCGGCAACCAGGCTGCCGTCGTAGGGCAGGCGGACCTGTCGCCTCTCCGCCGTCGCGACCCACTTGCCTCCGATCCACGGTGCGTACTCCATCGGCCCTCCATTTCCCATCATAGGGCCGACAAGGACATCACCTGCCCTCGCAGAGACATTCCAAGCGGCACAGGGGATGGGCGCTCATGCGGTCGCCGCGGCGCAGGCTGCGGTCTGCGCGCCGCTGAGTCCGTGAGCACCGGTGCCGGGACAGCGGCTCCTGCCAGCGCTCGGTGAGGGTCTGTGTCAGCCTGAGGCCCGCCAGCGCGGACGGCGCCCCTTCTCCCTCGTGGCGCTGCCGCAACTTGGGGATGTTCGCGCCGAAGGTCAGGCCGCCTTGGCTGCCGCGGCCGCGGGTATGCGACGGATCAGGTCCGCCAGCTCCTCCCGGTTCGCGGGACCGATCGTGAAGCAATCTATGCAATCGAGCGAGAGCGCGTACCGCAGCGCCTCTTCCACGCGATGGCTCAAGCCGCCTTCGCCCAGGATCTTCATGCCGATGATGCCTTTGCCTTCGGCTTTCATGCGCCGCAGGATGGGCACCACCGTTTCCGGCTCCGCATCCATGAGCATTCCCGCGAAATTGATGCGGGCCAGGTCGACGCGCACCCAGGGCGTGCGCGCCGCGGTCTCCAGAGCGGCGAGCGAGTGGCAAGACACCCCGTGGGTTCGCACGATGCCTTTCTCGCGAGCCTCGGCCAACACGTCCATGGCGCCCTGTCGCTCCTCGGGCCAGTTCGGGCTGGTCACCGCATGCAGCAGCACGATGTCCAGGTAATCCGTGTCCAGCTCCTTCCGGAAGCGGTCGAGGTCCGCCCGCATTTGATCGGCGGTCCTGGCTCGCGTTTTGGTGAGGATGGCAACCTTTTCGCGCGGCACGCGCTTGAGCGCCTCGCGCACGTGCGGGTGCGTCCGGTAGCCGTCCGCGGTGTCCCAGAAGAAAAGCCCCTGATCGTAGCCGAAGTGGAGCAGATCGGCCAGTCCTTCCAAACCCAGTTGCCGTTGAATGCTGCCGCCCTTGGTGCCGGTGCCGATGGCGAGTCGTGACAACCGCACTTTGTCCGGCCCCAGCTGGACCACGTCCTGAGCCTTCTTGGGAACTGCCGCACGGCCGGCCACGGCGCCCGCCGCCATCCAGGCGGCGGTCCTGAGACTCGTCCGCAAGAATTCGCGTCGCTTCATCCGCTTCTTCTCCCAGCGCGGTCTTGATCAACAGCGCGCGCCTCGATTATACGCCCTCGGCCCGCGCGCCCGCTCGCCGCGCGCTGCCCCGTTATACTGGTTAACTCGATGCCCGCCAGCCGCCCGTCGCGACCCATTCGTTTTCGTTACAAAGACGCGGGCGTGGATATCGCCGAGGCTGACCGCGCCGTCGCGGCCGTCCGCCGGATCGCAGCCCGTACGTTTACGCGCGCAGTGATGGCCGGCATCGGAAGCTTCGGCGCCGCCTACCGCCTCTCACGCTACCGCCGCCCGGTTCTGGTCTCTTCGGCCGATGGGGTGGGCACGAAGCTGAAGGTCGCCGTCATGGCCGGGCGTCACGATACGGTGGGCGAGGATCTGGTCAACCACTGCGTCAACGACATTGCCGTGCTGGGCGCAGATCCCCTGTTTTTCCTCGACTACTTCGCCGCCGGCAAGCTGGACGCAGCCGTGGCCCGCCAGGTGTTCGAGGGCTTGGCGCGCGGCTGTCTGGTCAACGGCTGCGCGCTCATCGGAGGCGAGACAGCGGAAATGCCCGGCCTGTACGCCCCTGGCGACTACGATCTGGCGGGCTTCATCGTGGGCTGTGTCGAACGGGAGCGCCTGGTGACGGGCGGAGCCATCCGGGCGGGTGACTCGCTCATCGGGCTGGCCTCCAGCGGGCTCCACACCAACGGCTACTCGCTGGCGCGCAAACTGCTGTTCGAGGTTGCAGGCTACCGCCTGGACACATACCTGCCCGAGCTGGGCTGCACGGTCGACCAGGAGTTGCTCAAGGTCCACAGGAGCTACCTGGAAGTGCTCCGGGCTTTGCGCTCGAAAGGCCTGTTCCGGGGTGCGGCGCATATCACTGGCGGCGGCATCACCGACAACACGCCGCGCATGTTGCCCGCAGGACTGGCCGCGGAAATTCACACCTCGTCCTGGACGCCGCCGCCGATATTCCAGCTTCTCCGCCGCCTGGGCAATGTCCCGGAAGAGGACTGGCGGCGCACGTTCAACCTCGGCGTGGGAATGATCGTGGCGGTGCCCGCGCGACGGCTGCGCGAAGCCCGCCGGCTGCTGGACCGCCTGGGCGAGAACTACTGGATCATCGGCCGCGTGGTCGAGCAACCGCGCGGCGAGAGCGCACGCGTACTGTACCGATGAAGAAACGCTTGGGAATTCTCCTTTCGGGGCGCGGCTCCAACTTCGAGGCGATCGCGGACAATGTCGCCGCGGGCCGCCTGGACGCCGAAATCGCCGTCGTCATCTCCAACCGGCCCGAGGCCCGCGGTTTGGAAGTCGCACGGCAACGCGGGCTGCACGCGGTTTGCATCCCGTCGAAGGGACTGGACCGCGAGGTTTACGACCGGATGCTGGCCGAGGAATTGCGCCGCTGTCGGGTGGATTTGATTTGCCTGGCCGGATTCATGCGCCTGCTGAGCGCTTGGTTCGTGCGCGAGTTTCCGTTCCAGATCCTGAATATCCACCCCTCGCTGCTGCCGGCTTTCCCGGGCCTGGACGCTCAGGCGCAGGCGCTCGAGCACGGCGTCAAGGTCAGCGGCTGCACCGTGCACTTCGTGGACGAGTATCTGGATCACGGCCCCATCATCCTGCAGGCCGCCGTGCCGGTGCTGGAAGACGACACCGTGGAGACGCTTTCAGCCCGCATCCTCCGGGAGGAGCACCGCATTTACACGGAGGCCATCAGGATCGTGCTCTCGGGCCGCTGGCGCATCGAAGGGCGCCGGGTGCGCATCCTGCCGGAGTGACGGCGGCTCAGCCGAGAATCTCGCGCAACGTCAGCGCATCCTGCACTGCGTAGCCTGCCTCATCGTTATCGAAGTACACGTAGAGGTCGAGGCCCTCGCACAGCCAGCCTCGGATGCGTTCCGCCCATGGCCTGAGCCCGCCCGGCCCGTAGCGTCCCCCGTAGGCTCCCTCGGGCCCGTGGAGCCGCAGGTACACAAAGTCCGCTGTCACCCACAGGGGCGAGACGCGCCGATCGAGCTCGTAAATGCAGAACGCCGCCCCGTACCGTTGGAGCACCGCATTCACCTGAGTCCCGAACCAGCTCGGATCGCGCAGCTCGAACGCATAGCGCAGCCCGCCCGGCAAGGCGGACAGGAAATCGTCCAGCCGCCCCGGGTCCGCTCGCCAACGCGGCGGCAACTGGAAAAGCACAGGGCCAAGTTTCGTTCGAAGCATCCCTAGCAGCCCCAGGAAAGGCCGGGTGGTTTCGGCCGGATCCTTCAGTTTCTTGCGATGAGTGATGTAACGGTTGGCCTTGACTGCGAAGACGAAGTTTGCCGGGACGGTCTCTCTCCACGCGCTCAAGGTGGCGCTTGAGGGAAGCTGATAAAACGAGTTGTTGATTTCGACCGTATCGAAGGATCGGCAGTAATGCTGGAGAAAGCTCCCCGACCGCATTCCGGGCGGGTAAAAAACGCAGCGCCAGTGGGGGTAGTGCCAGCCGGACGTGCCAATGCGCAATTGCGCTCCGGGCATGGCTTGCCGGTGGGCTAAAGGGCCGGCGCCCTCGAACCAGCGCTGTCCAGCACCTCGCGTACTTTGCGGGCCAGCGCCTCGACGGAGAACGGCTTTGCCAGCAAGTTCACGCCCGCTTCCAGGACCTCGGCCCGCCCGATCTCCCCGTCGCTGTAGCCGGACAGATAGAGCACCTTGATGCCCGGCCGCAGACGCGCGGCGATCTCCGCCAGACGCCGCCCGCTCATCTGGGGCATGATCACATCGGTCACGAGCATGTGGATCGTGCCTTCGTAGGTCCGGCAGATCTGCTGGGCAGTAGCCGGATCGGGCGCTTCGAGCACCGTATAGCCCAGATCCTCTAGCAGGCGGCGGGTCATGCGGCGCACGCGCGCTTCGTCTTCGACAAGCAGCAGCGTCTCCGAGCCGCGCGGCTTTCCTTCGGCAGGCTTTTCCACCGCGGCCTGGGCCGGTTCCTCGACGCTCGGCAGGTAGACACGGAAAACAGTCCCGCGTCCGGGCCTGCTCTCGACCTCGATGGCCCCGCCATGCTGGCGGACCGTTCCGTACACTACCGCGAGCCCCAGTCCGGCTCCCTCGGCAAGAGGTTTCGTACTGAAGAATGGCTCGAAAATCCGCCGGCGCGTCGCTTCGTCCATTCCGTGGCCCGTGTCTTCCACTGCCAGCAGCACGAACGGCCCGCTGAGCGCCACATCCATGCCTTCGACCTGTCGGGCTTCCAGCTCCACCCGGGCCGTCCGGATGGTCAGCGATCCGCCCTCCGGCATCGCATCGCGCGCATTGAGCGCGAGGTTCAGCAGCACTTGCTCGAGCTGGGTCGGATCGGCACGCACATTCCCGGCGTCCGGCCCCAACTCCAAGCGCATTTCGATGTGCTCGCCGATCACTCGACGCAGGAGCTTGCTCATCTCCTCGACCAGAGCGTTGATGCGGATCACACGCGGCTGAAGCACCTGCCGGCGACCGAACGCCAGCAGTTGCCGTGCCAGCGCCGCCGCCCTCTGCGCGGCATTCAGGATCTCGTGGGCTGCGGTATGGCGCGGATCCCCCTCCGGGAGCTCCTCCATCAGCATCTGGGTGTAGCCCACGATCACCGTGAGCAGATTGTTGAAATCGTGCGCGACGCCGCCTGCTAGGCGTCCGACGGCCTCCATTTTCTGGGCCTCGCTCAGTTGCCGCTCCAGGCGTTTCCGCTCGGTGATGTCCCGCACCGCAACCACGCGCAGATTTCTGCCCTCCCACGGCATGTTCTTGGCCCGGACCTCGATCGGAAAAGTTTCACCGTTGCGCCGCACTCCGGTGAGCTCATAGGAGGCTTCCACCAGGGCCTCGACGCGCGTTTTGACTTCCTGCTGCGATTCCGGGGTGAGAAATTCCCAGACCTGACGACCGATCATCTCCGCAGGTTCATAACCGAACATGCGAGCCAACGCAGTATTCAGGTCCAAGATCGCTCCGCGCTCGTGGATGAGAAGACCCTCGAAAGCGGCTTCCGAAAACAGGTGGAACCGCTGCTCGCTTCTTTGCAACTGCTCTTCGACGCGCAGGCGCTCGCTCAATTCCCGCGCAAGGCGGTCCGCTCTCGCGCTGGCTCGGCGCAGCGCCACGGCAAATGCCGTTCCCCAAGCCGCCAATCCGGCGGCGCATATCCACTTCCAGCCGAGCATGGCGCCGTACTCTTCAAGTTTCGCTCACCTGGCTTTTTCAAGAAAAGCGCTCTTTGAGGGATTTCGTGCACAGGACGTCGGCAGCGGAGGCAGGCCGGAGACGAGCCGGACGGAGACGGGAAAAACGCAGTCGTCAGTCTTCCACGTCCAAGCGGAGGAGCCGGGTCTGCTCGGTGTGTTCCCGATGCTCCACGACCGTTATCGCCTTCGGAAACGCGACCCCCGCCATGGACGCCAGCGGTTCGGCGGCGCGCGCGGGCACGCGGCCCGCGGCAGGCTCCAGGCTGCGCCCGGCGGCGTCGAGCATCGCCAGCAAGCGTTGCTCGAACTTGCCGCTGCTGGCGAGGCTGATCCAGCCGCGCTTGAGGCCGAGCACGCCGCGGGGCGCGCCGAAGGAAATGCGCAGCCGGACCTCGCACCCCCGGTTCTTCGGCACGGTTTCCAGAACGGCGGATTCGACACGCGCGCTGCGGATGGACGCCCCGTTCCCACTGGCCGGCAGGATGAATTTCTCAAGATCCCCCGTGGCTCGCAGGCGTCCGAGCCGCCGTTCGTCGGCCCACATGAAGGAAGCAATGGTGCCATGGGGATCCCTGCCCACCAGGCGAAAGCCCTCGGAAGCGAGCACGCGCAGCGCCTCCGCCCACAGCGCATCGCATGAGCGGGCGAACCAGCGCGCGTCGGCAGAAGGCGCCTCCGGCCTTGGAAGGCGAGCGCCCGCTATTTCCAGGCAGCCTTGGCAAAGCAGGCTCCCGGCGAGCACGGTCATTGCGGCGAAATGTCTGTGCCCCATGTGCGGTTGCCCGGAAATTCCGGCTCCACTTCCTCACTTAGGCCGGAAAGCATGGCGAAAACAACGGTAATTTCGTACTTGCGGAACTAGGTGCTGGTACTAATACTTCCGGTGGAGCAATCATCGCCTCCCGGATGGGTGTCCCAATGCTTGCCGCCTCGCGCAGGAACCGTTGCCGCCAGCAGGTCTTTGGAAGCCTGCAAAGTCGCCGCCAGGTGCGCGGCTCGCGACATACCCGGGCAGGCGCCATCTGTTCGGCGCTAGTGGTGGAGGCCTGCGGCAACAAGGCTCGTGAACCCGCGCCCTTCGAGGCTTTGGGGGCGCGCTGATGCTGGGAAGCGCCAGCTAGCAGGCAGCGGACCTCTGCCACCGGGCCGGTCGGCTCCACGGCCACCTTTACCCAGCGTCCCGGAGGTCTGCCGCGAGCGGAACGGAACAAGAGCTGCTCCCAGCCCAGGCCCGATGGCGGCAGGCGGCAGCGGAACCCGGCGGACGGCGACAGGAGCCGAGATTGCGTTACCTCAAGTTCTCAGGCCTCGTAGACGAGCGCGCCCGCCAGCCAAGTCCGCCGAACCCTAAGCCGGGCCGGGGAACCTACGAGGGTGAACTCCACCACGTCGCCCAGTTCACCCGCCTCGAGTCCCCGCTGGCGACCGGGTAGCTGTACAGCGCGCGCTGGGTTCACCGTAGCCATGGCCACGGCTTGAGAAAGGCTGAGCCCGGCCAGTTCCATGAGGTTCTCGATTCCGCGGTCCATGCGCAATGCGGAGCCGGCCAACCGGTTCTGGCCGGCAAGAACGACGCGACCATCCGCGGTCAGCTCGACCTCCTGCTGTCCCAACCGATACCGGCCTGGCTGGCAGTTGGCCGGAGCGGTGGCATCGGTCACCAAGAAGGAACGATCCAAACCCTTGGCTCTCAGCGCGACCTTCAGGAAACAGCTCGGCAGATGAATTCCGTCCACAATGAACCCCGCCGTCAGGCGGTCCTCGGCCAGTTGTTCCCAGATATAGTTGGGATGCCGGGGCAGCAAGGGGTGTGCGCCGTTGCCGAGGTGCGTGGAAAGTGACGCGCCCGCGCGGACAGCCTCGGCGATCCGGGCCCCGTCAGCGGCCGTGTGACCGATGGCGACCGTGACGCCCGCGGCAGTCAGCGCCTCGATGAAGGCCAGGGCTTGGGGCCATTCCGGGGCCAGCGTTACCAAGCGAATCAGCCCCCCCGCAGCCTCCTGGAGCCGGCGGAACTCGTCAAGATCCGGGGGTCGAACCCACCGGGCAGGGTGTGCCCCCCTTGGGCCATCTTCGGCGGAGATGTAAGGCCCTTCCAGATGGATTCCGGCGATAGCTTTTCCCTCGGGGCCCATCTCGCGAGCCTTGGCCAAGTTGCGGACCGCCAGGAGCATGTCCTCGGGTGCGGCGGTGATCACGGTGGGAAACAATCGCGTGACCCCAGTCGAAAACAGGTTGCGGATCGAAGCCAGGATATCCTCGGGCAAGCTTCGCGGGTCATTGTAGTCCACGCCCGCGAACCCGTTGATCTGCAAGTCAATGAACCCCGGGGCGAGCCAAGTCTCGGCGGGCTCGACTGCGCGACGCTGCACGGCCGCGATCGTGGGACCGAACTCGATGATCGAAACTTCTCCCGTCAGTGCGTCACGACCTAGACACCGGACCGAGTTCATGTTTTTTCCACACCTTTCACACAAATGCCCGTCCCGAACCTATTCGGATTCCTAGAAAAAATCCTGTTGAAATCGGTACGGAAGCAAACCTTCGCCTCTGGTGCCCTGGTCCACCGGCACGGTAGAAACGAACTCAGAGGCTCAGTTGAGTGCGCCGGGGCTTTCCGCAAAGTCTCGGGGGAGGGAAGGGCCCCCGGCGCACTCGTGCCGCTCGTTCTTGCTCCAGCTCCACAGCCCAGAGGCAGTTGACAACCCTCAGCGGTTCTCCACGGCTTCCATCGCCGTCACAGGCGTCAACCAACCGTGAGCGTCCGGCTTGGTCCCCTCTACGATGGCAAAGAACTCCTTCTGCAACTTTTCGGTAATTGGACCCCGCCGTCCAGCCCCCACCGGGATTCGATCCACCGATCGGATCGGCGTGATCTCGGCCGCAGTGCCCGTGAAGAAAAGTTCGTCGGCGATGTACAACATTTCCCGCGGAATGAGCGTCTCTACGACCGGAATTCCCAGCTCGCCGGCAAGGCGCATCACCGTGTCGCGCGTGATTCCGGGCAGCACGGACGCGCCCAAGGGAGGCGTCAGAATCCGCCCGTCCCGCACCAGGAAAATGTTCTCCCCTGAGCCCTCGCTCACAAAACCGGCCGCGTCCAGAGCGATGCCCTCGTCATAGCCGTTGGCTACGGCTTCCATCTTGATCAGCTGCGAATTCATGTAGTTGGCTCCGGCCTTCGCCATCGTGGGCAGCGTATCGGGGGCCGGCCGACGCCAACTTGACACACACACGTCCACGCCAGAGGCGAGAGCGTCTTCTCCCAAATACCGGCCCCATTCCCAGCAGGCCAGGAAAACTTCCACAGGATTCCTGCAACCGTAAACCCCCATCTCTCCGTAGCCCCGAAGCACGATGGGCCGGATGTAGCACGACGCGAGGCGATTGACCCGTACCAGCTCGACCACCGCCGCGGCCAGCTCCTCCAAACTGAAGCCCACTTCCATCCGGTAGATCCTCGCCGAGTCCAGCATCCGCCGGAGGTGATCCCGCAGCCGGAAAATCACTGGCCCGCGCGCCGTCGCATAGCACCGGATCCCCTCGAAAACCGAGCTGCCGTAGCTGACCACGTGCGAAAGGACATGGATCCGGGCGTCCTCCCAATCAATGAAGCTGCCGTTGTGCCAGATCTTTTCCGTGGGCCTCAGCATGCCAGCCATTATAATGGAGGTTTTCAATGGCGCGCCCAAGGCAGCAACGCAGCGTCACCGACAACTGTTGCGAAGCCATCTTCTTCGACTTCGACGGCGTGCTGGCCGACACCGAGCCCCTCCACTACCGCGCTTGGCGGGATGCGCTGGAACCTCTGGGTTTCGATTTCACTTGGGAGGTCTATCGGTCTGATTTCATCGGCCTTTCTGACAGCGACCTCGTTCGGCGCCTCGCCCGACGGGCTACGCCGCCACTGGATCCGGCTGCCCTGTGGGCCCGCTTCCCCGAGAAACAGAGGCTTTTCTTGAGATTCGCGACGGCCGATCCCCCCATTTCCCAACCAACCATTGATATGATTTTCTCTCTAGTTCACTACAAGTTGGCTATCGTTACCTCAACCTCTATCTCAGAGATTCGACCCATCCTCAGAGCGGCCGGCATCGAGCAACGGTTCCAAACGATCGTGGCCTCCGAAGACGTCGCACGGCACAAGCCCGATCCCGAGCCCTCCTTGCTCGCCATGCAGCGGCTCGCCGTGACGCGCGGCTTGGCGATCGAAGACTCCGACGCCGGGGAACGCTCGGCACACGCCGCAGGCTTGGAGGTCCTGAAGGTGCATTCGCCGGCTGAGGTCCCCGAGCGCGTGGCGCACTACTTGGCACAGAGCCGAGCGTGCTGACCATCCCGCGAGCAACGGCTAGCACCTCCGCTCCGATAGGGAACGACCGGCGGGCATGCGGCTGCGGGCGTCCGCTCCCACAGCGTTCTGGGCGCCTGGTCGAAAGACATTGACCGCAACACGAGGGGACAGGTACCCGCCAAGGGTGCCTCGGAAGGGACGAACTCCGCGCCTCGGGCAGCCCAGTGCGCGCTCGGGCTTGCAAACAGAGAAGGGTCACTCGTGGGCCGCTTAGTGGACCTACGCGTGGAGAGGGGAATTGGTGCCTGCCGCCCACGCGGAATCTACTCTCAGGTCGGCTGGCGAAACCGCGCCGCGCCCATCCTTGAGTCGCCTCGGGAGGGCCCATGACCGTCGCACGAGAGCTGGGTTCGGTTTCGACGGTTGTGGCCCGGGGCAACCTTCGGTGGCCGAGGTCCCACCGTCTCGCCAAACCAGGCAACCCATGGCGGCAAGGCCGCCCAGTCGGGCCACCCGTATGAGACTCGCGAGACGCTACAGGACCGCGGCGTGTTGCTCGCGGGATCCCGTGTCCCGCACGACTCGCAGCACATGCCGAGACTGCGAGGTTTGCCTCCGCCACCAGGAACAACTCTTCGTAAGTGCGCTGAAAGCTCAGAAATCTTTCGAACCTTCTTGCGCCAAAACAAATGACCGACGAATCTTAGCATCTTTCCGCCTCACGGACCTGAGGTGGCTGGAAGAGGCTCTTCGAGACCCCATCCAAGGCGCGCCAGCCGCAGACGCACAGATGCGGAACTCGGAGCGGACCCCCGCTGCGTTCCAAGACACGGTGCTTGCTCGGTGAGTGTCGCCGAGGGGAATCAACCGGATTGCCTCGAGGGCGTGGATTGACGACGAGCCCGCCCACTGCAAACCACGTCCGATAACAAGTATTATGTAGAAAAAGCTCCGGATCGGCTCGCCCTTTGGAGCCATTCGCCTCCGTCATTTCCTGCGAGCCTCCGCCGGTACGCCCGAGTGCAGGCCCAAGCCGAGCCGCCCCAGCACCGTACTTCCTCGCGAAATTGGCCCACCCCGGAAGTCCGAGACCTTCGGGAACGGCATGGTGCCGGATCTTGTGGTAGTCCGCAGCTGAACGCGACAGGCGTGGCCGTGACCAGTAATGCCGTCGGTGGCAACTGCGCTGGCGGCGTCATGGCTCATCTACGGCCGCATTTCCCGTTCCGAGGTCGGAGGGTACCGCCGGCATCCTCACGGGCGCCCTGCCCGGTACCCAAGCGAGATCGGCGAATTCATGGGGCCGCGGGACACCGTGTTCGTGACTGCCGAGTACCCAATAAGGATGGCGCTCGGAGGGAGTCCCCAATGCCGGCCAGTGGATCTGGCAGCCAGTGTTCGGAGTGCAATAGCAAAGCGATGGACCAAGAGTGCATGGCGCGCTGGATGCTGGCGATCGGCAACGCCTTCGCCATATGGAGCGCCTTCGATGCGAGCTTCTTTCAGGCTGCGCAAGTTCGTTCAACGCGAAGGGACGGCCCCACGACACCGCGGCCGTGATCGCTGCAATGTTCGCAGCGCTGCTGCTTGAACGCGAGCCGCGGACGCAGATATGATTTCAACGTGGCCAAGCGCACCAAGCTTCGTCCAATTGATGAATTTGCCGCCCGCATGTGGGAGGCGACAAAGCACGAACCCAGAATCCCCCCCGGCAGGTGCTCGAAGAATTCGGAGTGGAGCCTCTGCCTGACGAGGAACGCAAAAAAGGGAAACGAAAGACTGCCCGCCGACCTGCACGCCGTCGCAGTTGAGCGCATCCAGCGCATCGCGCGCAACTCCTTCGATGCCAAGCTTCCACGGTGGGAAAAACTCGAGCCGTGCAGCGAAGCGCGCTATAGGAAGCAAATCGAGGGCGAATGCCGGATCCTTTGCCGCGTGGACAAAAGCCGACGACACAAGATCTATGGGGTGGGTGCACAGCCCTCTGGCAGGATCTAACGCAACACGCACCGGGTGCCAGCTCCTGCGAGCCTGGGAACACTGCGGCCCATGGTTCGAATCAGGGACCGCGCCGAGCGATACCGCGCCGGGTGGCAGATAGCGGAGCCAAGCCGAGGCTGCTCGTACTGCGTAGGGCCAAGTGCCGCGAACCTGCACCCCGTCAACGGCCACCCGTCCGGCGATGCCTCCGGCAACTTGGCGTACGGTTTCATGCGTCTCAATACAGCAATCGGCGAGCGTATCCGCCAATTCACTACCACCCCGAGGAAAGAGCCCGTGCGCGCCGGCCCGTGCAGCGGGCAACCGCTTCGGTGTACGCCTCCGAGGACATCCACGCCTGAAGTCCACCGTTCGCCTTCCCGTACCGTAACGCCTGCGGTCCGACGCGACGACGGAACTGGAGCCCAGCGGTACGGGAGGCCATTGCCGGTGGTGCTCGCGCTGCCAGTTCCCCGGGGCCGACGGCGTGGGCCAGGCGCGTGCAGGGTTGCGGTTTGCGGATGAACTGGCTGCGGCGTGGAAACCGCTGACGAAGAGCCCGGAGTGCCGCTCCGGCAGGCCCTGCATGGTTTTCGGCTACGAAGGGAACGCGACGCCTGAGGACGGATCGGGCAACCCGAGGGAGGTTTCAGGCGACTGGGCGCGGGCCGCGCTTTCCCATACTCTCGGGGCTGTGCACTGGCTGTGGCAGTTCGGGGGCGTGCGCTGCGAGTGTGCTAGATTGGCTCCCGATGAAGGTCGCCCCCGCGACGGCGAAGGACCCCTACGCGCTGGACCCCGCCGACATCGAATCCCCGCCGGAACGACTCTGGCCGATTCTTCGTCGGAGCGGCCCGGGAATGATCCTGTGTGCCTCGATCGTAGGCTCCGGCGAGCTGATCGCCACCACGGCGCTGGGCGCGCAGGTGGGTTACACGGCCCTCTGGGTCATCCTGCTGAGTTGCTTCGTGAAGCCGGTCGTGCAGGCCGAGATGGGCCGTTACACGATCGCCACCGGAGAGACCGCCCTCGCCGCGTTCGATCGGGTTCCCGGGCCCCGCTGGCGCGTGAACTGGATCGTGTGGGCCTGGGCCGTAATGGTTGCGATCACCCTGTTCCAAGTGGGCGCCATGTACGCCGGGGTCTCGCAGGTCATGCACTCGCTGTTGCCTGCGGTGCCGCTCAACGCCTGGGTCGTGTCGTTGCTGGTGTTGACGTTGGCGCTCCTGCTCGGCGGAGGCTACCAGCGCATCGAACGGCTGGCCATGGTCAAAGTCGGGCTGTTCACGATGCTCACGGTGCTCGCCGCCGCCCTGATGACGCGCATGCCGCAGTACTTTTCCTGGCGGCAGGTTCTCGGAGGGCTGAGGTTCCGCCTTCCCCCTGGCGGGTTGACGCGGGCCGTCGGCGTTTTCGGCATCACCGGCGTGGGAGCGACCGAGTTCTTCATGTACCCCTACTGGTGCGTGGAAAAGGGCTACGCGCGTTTCACGGGACGCTGCGACGGGACGAGGTCGTGGCGAAGCCGCGCGCTGGGGTGGATCCGCGTCATGCAAGTGGACATCTTCGCTTCGATGCTCATTTATACGCTGGCCACGATCGCGTTCTACTTGCTCGGCGCGGGGATCCTCAACGGCATGGGACTGCGGCCCGCCGCTGACCAGATGATCGCCGTGCTCTCGAACATGTACACGGAGACGCTGGGCGGCTGGGCACTCTGGGTCTTCTACGCAGGCGCCATCGCCACGCTGTACGGGACCGTGTTCGCCGCCACTGCCGCGCACTCGCGTTTGTACGCCGACATGGTGCGATTGATGGGTTTCTTCCCCGCCGGCGATTACGGAGCCCGGCTGCGCTGGCGTTGCCGTTTCGTCTGGCTGCTGACCATCGTGCCCGCCCTGCTGTACTGGCTGTTTCGCGAGCCGGTGGGCATGGTTTTCGTGGGCGGGCTCGCGCAGTTTCTCATGATGCCGGTGATCGCAGGCGGCACACTCTACCTGCGGCACCGCCGCCTGCCGCGAGAGGTCAAGTCCTCGCCGACCACGACCGTCGCCGTCTGGTGCGCGTCCGTGGCGATCGGAGCACTGATGGTCTACTACGCAATTCGCCAGCTCGGCCAGATCGTCTGAGGGACAAGCAGCCCACGAGAACAGTTCCTCCCGGGTTTGTTCGCATTGCGGACTGCCTGCGCCGATCGAAGGCGATGCCGCGGAGGCCGATCCTCAGTAGAAGAACAGCACATCGGGGCGGACGGCGGTCCGGGCGTCGGAGCACACCCCGCACTCCATGCGGTAGCCGGGCCATGCCTGACGCACCAGTTCCGGAATCCGTATAGGGTCGTCTTCGAGGTGGTAGGCGGAGATGGCCAGGCGCGGGCGGAAGCGGGCGAGCGTTCGCCGGGCGCCGGCCAGTGCGCGTTGTTCCGCGCCTTCGACGTCCATCTTGATGAAGTCTACGCGATCCAACTGGAGCTCCTCGACCAGTTGGTCAATCGTGGTGAGGGGGACGCGCGGGCCTGGCCGCGCTCTCTCCGGACGCATGACAACACTGTCGGCGGGCGAATTGCCGGGGTCCACGTAGAGAGTGACGAGGTCGTCTTTGTCCCAGACGCCCTTGGGGTAGATGACGACGCGTCCGGTCCGCACTTCCTCGGCGAAGTTGCGCCGCAGGCACTCCAAGTTCTCTGGGGCCAGCTCGATGGCCACGACCATCTTCGCGCCGACGGCGAGGGCTTCCCGCGTGAACACGCCCATGGCAGCGCCGCAATCCAGCACGACATCGCCCGCCCGTACCCCCAGGCGGTGGTCGCCGTAGATCTTGCGCTCCTGTTCCGCCAGGTTGAACGGCAGCGAGTAATCGCTGCCGGCAGGGACCCAGAAGAGACCCTTCGGCGTGCGCCACAGGTGGTAGCCCTTAGGATCCCTCTCGATCAGCTTGCTGGCTGCCAGGATGCGATCCTTGATCTCGATCTGCCAGCGCAGATTGTCCGCGCTGCGCATCGTCTCGCGCCAGGGACACGGTGCGGCCCGTCCGACCACGTACAGAGCAGCCAGTCGAACTGGCGTGATGGAATAGACGGCAACGCCCGCGGTGATCACACCCAGGGCCACCCACCGCAGTTTCATGGCGATCGGGTTTCGCCACATCGTAACAAAACCCGCGCCCGCTGCGCATGGGCTGCGGCCGTTGCCGGCAGGGCCACTTCTGGCAAATATAAGGCGGCAACTTCCCTGTCCCCGGCGCGTATTGGTGTTGGGAAGGCCCCGATGCTGCCGGAGCACGAAGCGATGGTTTCCAGCCTGGCGTACCACGCTTTGGGCGACCGCGCCGCCGCGGAGGACCTGACCCAGGGGGTTTTCCTGGCCTTGCACCAGCACCTCCACAGCCTGGAATCCCCGGCTCACGCAAAGGCTTGGTTGCTTTGAGTCGCCTCGCGGCGGTGTATTGACGAGATTCGGAAGCGCCATTCCCGCAGGGGTCCTCCAGTGGAGATCGTGGAGCCGGCCGGCGATACCCCGCAGGACGACGTCGTGCTGCGCGAGCAGGTCCGCGCGATGGTCGCCAGGCTGCCGGCGCGCGCACGACCCTGCTCATCATGCCGTACCAAGAGGGACTGGGGCCGGTCGAAATCGCCAGCCTGCTTGATCTTCCCGTGGCGACCCTCAAGAGCAGACTGCACCGCACGGTCAACCTGCTGCGCGAGCGGCTCACCCGCAAGCTGGCGGGCCACCGCGTCGGGAGGAGGACATGAAGGAGCGTGACCATTTCGACGAGTTGCTCTCGGTATCCCTGCGCCGCATCGCGCCCCCGCCGAGTTTGCGAACGCGGATCCTGGCGTCGCTCCATCGCCGGCGGTGCAAGCTCCGGAGCCTGTGGCTGCGGGTGGCGGTGGTTATCGTGCTCGTGTTGACTGTCCGGTTCGCCTTCCACTGGCAGGAACGGCGGCGCGGCCAGGAGCAAGCGCTGGAGGGGCGACGCCAGCTCGAATTCGCGCTCCGAATGACTCGTGAGAGGTTGCTCGAGATCGAACGCGAACTCAATCGCATTGGGGTAAGAGAAATCCGCTTCGAGGAGGCCGGTCCATGAGAACGCGCTTGTGGGTCCTCTGCGCCCTGCCCTTGTCCCTGGCCGCTCAGCAGATGGATTGGAGCATTTCTCGACAAGCTCGGTCAAAAGGCCACCAAGTCGGCCGAGGTCAATATCGGCGCCGAACAATTGGCATTGCTGGCGGGCCTCAAGGGCAAGGAGAACAGCGGGCAACTGGAAGAACTTGCCCGGCAACTGAAGTCCGTAGTCGTACGCAATTTCGAGTTCGACGCGCCCGGGATGTACGACATCGAGCTGCTGCGGTCTTTCCGGGACAGGATCAAGAGCTCGGGCGAGTGGTTCAGCCTCGTCTCGGTCAAAGAGGGCGAGCAATTCACGGAGATCATGATGAGAAAGACCGCCGACGGCAAACCGGGCGGCCTGCTGATCATCGCGGCGGAGCCGAAAGAAGTCAGCGTCGTGCACCTGGAAGGGACCTCCGACTTGAGCGCCCTTGGCAAACTAAGCGGGCGCGTCGGCATTCCTGCCATCACGCAGCCTGGCAGGACGGCGGCAGTACAGGCCAGGCCGAAAACAGCTACGCCAGCGCCGGAACGAAAAAGAAAATGAAGGCGGAGGCGCGCGCGTCAGTCTCGCCCGGCCGCTGTTCTGCTATAATTCGGCGCGTCCGGATCCCACCGGCTCACAAAGGAGTTCTCCCGATGTCCCGGTCCGAACCAACCGCACAGCGCAGGAGCTTCTTCAAGCGGGTGGCCGCGTTGGCGGGCCTCGCTGCCGCGAGCCGAGGAGCCAGCCAGGCTCAGCCCGCACCGCCCGAACGCTTCGACTTGCTGCCCGCCTACGCCCGGGCGCAGAATTACCGCTCGCTCAAGCAATCCAGCTACGATCGCACGGGAGGCAACGCCGACCGCTGGCAAATCCCGCCCGGCCGGACCCAGGAAATCTTCAACTCCTCCGGCCCCGGCATCATCACACATATCTGGTTCACGATCGCCTCGCCCAGCGTCACGCACCTGAAAGAAATCGTGCTCCGGATGTACTGGGAGGGCAACGCCAAGCCGAGCGTGGAAGCGCCCATCGGCGACTTTTTCGGGCTCAACCTGGGCCAGTACGTCATTTACGAATCGGCGTACCTGGCCTGTTCTCCCGCACGCTCCCTCAACTGTTACTTCGCCATGCCTTTCCGGCGCTCGGCGCGAATGACCGTGACCAACGAAGGATCCCAGCAGGTCAGCGCCTTCTACTCCAACATTGATTACATGCTGGTGGAGGCCCTGCCGCGCGACGCCATGTACTTCCACGCCCAGTACCGGCAGGCGGCGCCGTGCAAGGCGAACCGCGAGGCCAAGGTCAATCCCGACGGCAAGGACAATTACGTTTACGCGGAGGTTCGGGGCCGCGGCCACATCCTGGGCTGCACGCTCGGCGTGCTCATCAATGCTGACGGCTGGATGGGCGAGGGCGACGAGATGATCTTCATTGACGACGAGACCAAACCCGTCATTATTGGCACCGGCTCCGAGGATTACTTTCTCGGGAGCTGGAACTTCGGAGGGCGCGATGGCGCCACGCCCTTCGCCCACCGCTACTACGGTGCGCCGCTCATCGTCATGCCGGAGCGCACCGGCGGCCGGTACTGCTGCTACCGCTTCCACGGCGACAATCCGATAACTTTCACGCGTTACATGAAGTACACCATGGAACACGGCCACGCCAATGACCGGGGCGACAACTTCTACTCCGTGGCCTACTGGTACCAGACGGAACCTTATACCGACTTCCCTGCCCTGCCCCCGCTGGCAGAGCGCATCCCGCGCGTGAGCCTGGCCGGTTGAGTGGCTCCGATCCGGGCCTCCTCAAATTCGCGGCCTGGCATCCGATAAGCCCGGTGTGCCGGCGTACCTGCAGGTCTTCCTTTACCTGCAACTGTTGGACTTCCTGACCACTGTCGTGGGCATGCGCCTCGGGCTGGTGGAGATCAGTCCCTTCGTCCGCTGGTTGATGGGCGCGGGGCCCGTCCTGGGCACACTGCTGTCGAAACTGATGGCCGTGGCCCTCGCCGGCTTTTGTTTGTGGATCCACCGCAGGCGGCTCATCCATTGGCTCAACTACTGGTACGCCGCTCTCGTGGTGTGGAATCTTGCCATCATCTGGATCGCCTTGGCCCGCTCCTGAGGCTTCCCGTATTAGACTGGGGAGCGATGCGCGCGCCTAGGGCTCTTCTGGCTTGTCTGCTCTGGCCAGCGATGCTGGCCGGCCAGCAACCGCTCTATGAAGCCGAATTGATCTTCCCTTTGGACAAGCTGCATAACCACTCCTCGTCCATCGTCGAGCTGCCGGGCGGCGAGCTGATGGTTTGCTGGTATCGCGGCTCCGGGGAGCGCTCGGCCGACGACGTGCAAGTGATGGCCGCGCGCCGCCGTCCGGGTCAAGGCTGGAGCGAACCCTTCGTGCTGGCGGACACCCCGGGCTTCCCGGACTGCAATCCCATCCTTTTCGTGGATTCGCGCGAGCGGCTCTGGCTCGCCTGGCCGGCGATCGTAGCCAACGAATGGCACACGGCGCTTCTTAGGTACCGGATTTCCACGGACTACCGGCGACCGGGTCCGCCGGTGTGGCAGACCAGCGAACCCTGGCTCGTCGTACCGCGGAACTTCCACGAGAAGGTCCGCCGCACCATCGAACCCCTTCTCGCACCCGGCGCACCCGACTTCCAGATGCAGTGGGCGAAACGGTTGCTGGAGCGTGCCGCCGACAAGTACTTCACGCGCATGGGGTGGATGCCGCGCAACCATCCCATCGAGCTGCCTTCGGGTCGCATTTTGCTGCCGTTGTACTCGGACGGTTTCAGCTTTTCGCTCATCGGGATCACCGACGACGGGGGCCAGACCTGGACAACCGGCGAACCGATCGTGGGGCCCGGTTGCGTGCAACCCACGCTCGCGCGCAAACGCGACGGGACGCTGGTGGCCTACATGCGGGACAACGGCCCTCCGCCCAAGCGCGTCATGATGAGCATCTCGCGGGATGACGGCGCAACATGGTCGCCGGTCACGGACACCGAGATCCCCAACCCCGGCTCGAGCTTGGAAGTGCTCGTGCTGCGCGACGGGCACTGGGTGATGGTCTACAACGACACCGAGCGCGGACGGCATTCGCTGGTCGCGGCTCTCTCCGACGACGAGGGCGCCACCTGGAAGTGGAAACGCCACCTCGAACTGGACCGCCGCGACCAGGGCGCGGCATCGTTCCATTACCCTTCGATCATCCAAGCCCACGACGGTACGCTGCACGTGACGTACAGCTACTTCCTCAACCATCTGCCCGAAGGCGAGCCGCGCAAGGCCATCAAACACGTGCGCTTCAACACGGCTTGGATCCGAGAGGGCGAGCGGTGAGCGCGCACGCTGCTCGGGCGTAGAGGCAACCGATGGGTGGAACGTGGCGGACGCTTTTCCTCGCGGGCGTACTGGCGGCTCTTAGCGGCGAGGCGCGCCAGCCCGTGCGGGCTCGGCACGCCATGGTGGTCACCCGCGAGCCGCACGCCACCGCCGCAGGGCTCGCGATGCTGCGGGCGGGGGGCAACGCCGTGGATGCGGCGGTGACGGTAGGCTTCGCGCTCGCTGTCACGCACCCTGCGGCCGGCAACCTCGGGGGAGGCGGGTTCATGCTGATCCGCTTCGCGGACGGGCGAGCGACCTTCCTGGACTTCCGGGAGCGCGCGCCGGCAGCCGGTTCGCGCGACATGTACCTCGGTGCGGACGGCAAGCCGACGCGAGACAGCGTGGAGGGATGGCGCGCCGTGGCCGTGCCTGGCACGGTCCGGGGACTCGAATATGCCGCACGGAAATACGGCACCAAGCCGTGGGCCGAGCTGTTGAAGCCCGCCATCCGGCTCGCCCGGGACGGCTTCCATGTCTCCTGGGGGCTGGCAGAGAGCCTGCGTCGCAGCGCCTTGCTGGCGCGTTTCCCCGAATCACGGCGTGTTTTCCAACGCGACGGCCGCTACTTCGAGCCGGGGGAGCGATTCGTGCAACCCGAGCTGGCCAGGACACTGGAGAGGATCGCACGGGGCGGCGCGAACGAGTTCTACCAAGGCGAAACCGCGCGCCGGCTGGCGGCCGCGATGCGGGAAAACGGCGGGTTGATCACGCTGGAGGACCTCAGGGCCTACCAGGTCGTCGAGCGGGTCCCCCTTCGGGGGCGCTATCGTGGCTTCGAGATCCTCACTGCACCGCCGCCGTCTTCGGGAGGCATCGGGATCCTGCAAATGCTCGGCATTCTGGAGGGCAGCGGCTTCGAGAAACACGGCGCAGGCTCGGCTGCCGCCGTCCACTGGATGGCGGAAGCCATGCGCCGCTACTTCGCGGACCGGAGCGAGTACCTCGGCGATCCGGATTTCGTCCGCGTCCCTGTGCGGGGCCTGCTCGACCCGCGCTACCTTGCCCAGCGCCGCGCGTCCATTGACCCCCAACGCGCCACTCCGAGCGAACGGTTGGGCCCCGGGCGTCCTCAAGACTACGAAAGCACCGAGACCACGCACTATTCGATCGTGGACCCGCAGGGCAACGCCGTGGCCGTGACTTACACATTGAACGGCAGTTACGGATCGGGCGTGACCGTGCCCGGGCTCGGCTTCCTGCTCAACAACGAGATGGACGACTTCGCCGCCCGGCCCGGCTTTCCCAACTTCTACGGCCTGGTTCAGGGCGAGGCGAACGCGATCGCCCCGGGCAAGCGACCGCTGTCCTCGATGACGCCCACGATCCTGGTGCGCGACGGGCGGCTGTACATGGTCCTCGGCTCGCCCGGTGGGCCGCGCATCATCACTACGGTCCTTCAGGTGATCGTCAACGTGCTCGATTTCGGGATGAACATTCAGGAGGCTGCGGATTGGCCTCGTTTCCACCACCAGTGGCTACCCGATAAACTGTACATGGAGCCTGGATTCTCTCCCGATACGCGCGCCTTGCTTGCCGCGCGCGGTTTCAACATCGAGCAGGTCCGCTCGATCGGCGAGGTGGCGGCGGTGCTTGTCGAGGGAGCCTGGCTTCAGGGCGCCGCCGATTCGCGCGTGGAAGGCAGGGCGGACGGGTTCTGAGAACTATGACGCGCGCATTGTCCACGCATCTTTTCGTCAATTATCGTCTGACCACGGCCTTGCTGGACAAGATCCAGAAGGCGGGGATTCCTGCGGTGGAGATCTTCTGTGCGCGCCAGCACCTGGATTACCGCAACCGCGCGCAGATCACCGAGCTGGCCCACTGGTTCCGCGACTCCGAACTGCGGTTCCATGCCCTGCATTCGCCCATCTACAGCGACGATGCCTGGGGACGCTCGGGACCGCACGCCATCCTCAACATCGCCGAGCCATCCAAGACGCGCCGGATCCAGACGGTGGACGAGATCAAGCGCGCCATCGAAATCGCCGAATCGGCGCCGTTTCGTTACCTGATCCAGCACCTGGGGCTGCCGGAGGAAGAGTATGATGAGCGCAAGGTCGAAGCGGCGTTTTCCTCGCTCGATGAGCTTTCGGTCTTTGCGCGGCAGCGGGGCGTCGAGATCCTGCTCGAGAACATTCCCAATGGGCTGTCCACGGCCGACCGGCTGGTCACCTTCTTCGAGCTGACGCACCTGAGACTCGGTGTCTGCTTCGACGTGGGCCATGCCCATCTGGGAGAGGGGGTCGAGGAAGCCTTCCGGAAACTGAAGGACCGCATTCGTTCGACCCACCTCCACGACAACGACGGCCGGGAAGATGCGCATCTGATGCCGTTCGCCTCGACGGGCGGCACGGTGGACTGGGCCCGGACGGTCTCCTTGCTGCGCTCCTGCGGCGACGAGCTCCCGCTGCTGCTCGAGGTGCGGGAGAGTCCCGAGATCCGGAATCCGCTGGAGGCCGTGCAGCAAGTTTTCGAACGCTTGGAGAGGTTCTGATGGCCGCACCTTCGGTTCCCCCTCGGATCGCGATCGCTGACGCCTCCCGCCACGTCGGAGAGAGAGTGCGCATCGCCGGATGGCTTTACAACCTGCGCGAGAGCGGCAAGATCGTCTTTCCGCTGGTGCGCGACGGCACGGGCATCCTGCAGTGCGTGGCGATGAAGAACGCCCTGCCCGCCGAAGTCTTCCAGACCGTGCGCGACCTCACGCAGGAGTCCTCGATCGTCGTCAGCGGCAAGGTGCGTGCGGAACCGCGTGCGCCGGGCGGCTACGAGCTCGAGCTCGACGGCATCGAGGTCATCCAGCGGGTGCCCGAGAGCGATCCCTACCCCATCACCCCCAAAGAGCACGGCATCGAGTTCCTGATGGACCGCCGTCACCTGTGGCTGCGCAGCCGGCGCCAGCACGCCATCCTGCGCATCCGCCACGAGGTGGTGCGCGCCGTGCGCGACTACTTCGATTCGCACGGCTTCACGCTGGTGGACACGCCCATCTTCACGCCCTCAGCCTGCGAGGGAACGACCACGCTGTTCGAAGTGAATTACTTCGACCACGACAAGGTCTACCTGACACAATCCGGCCAGCTCTACAACGAAGCCACGGCCATGGCGTTCGGCAAGGTCTACTGCTTCGGCCCCACCTTCCGCGCCGAGCGCTCGAAGACGCGCCGCCACCTGACCGAGTTCTGGATGGTGGAGCCAGAGATGGCCTACGCCACGCTGGACGACGTCAAACAAGTCGCCGAAGAGCTCGTGTGCTACGTCGTCCAGCGGGTGCTGGAAAACCGGCGCCCCGAGCTGGCCGTGCTCGAGCGCGATGTCTCGAAACTGGAGAACGTCAAGCCGCCCTTCCCGCAGATCAGCTACGACGAGGCCGTGCGCCGCTTGCAGGCCAAGGGCAGCCCGATCCAGTGGGGCACCGACTTCGGCGGCACGGACGAAACCCTGCTCAGCGAGGATTTCGATCGTCCCTTCATGGTTGACCGTTTCCCGGCAGCCATCAAGGCGTTCTACATGCAGCCCGATCCGGAGCGGCCCGAAGTCGTACTGGGCGTGGACGTGCTCGCGCCTGAGGGCTACGGCGAGATCATCGGCGGCGGCCAGCGGATCCACGATCTGGAACTGCTGCTGCGGCGCATCGAAGAGCACAAGCTGCCGCGCGAGGCTTTCGAGTGGTACATTGACCTGCGCAAGTACGGCACGGTTCCGCACGGCGGCTTCGGCATGGGCATCGAGCGCTGCGTGGCCTGGATCTGCGGCCTCGACCACGTGCGCGAGACCATCGCCTTTCCGCGCATGCTCTACCGCACGCGTCCTTGAAGCCATGCCGCCCGCGCAAATCGCCATCATTGGGGCGCCGCTCGATCTGGGGACCAACCGGCGGGGCGTGGACATGGGACCCTCGGCCATCCGCGTGGCGAATATCGGGCCGCGGCTGGCCTCGCTGGGTTACCAGATCGAAGATCTGGGCAACGTCGCCGTCGAGCAGCCCGAGCGCGCCCCGCAAGGGCCGGCCAACGCCCGATACCTGCCGCAGATTGCCGAGACCTGTCGACGGCTGGCGCACGCGGTCGAACAAGCCATGGCGCGAGGCCACATGCCCATCGTGCTGGGCGGCGATCACTCGGTGGCGGTGGGAACCATCGCCGGCGTCTCGCGCCACTTCCGCAAGCGCAAGGCGCGCATCGGCGTGATCTGGATTGACGCGCATCCCGACATGAACACCCCGCAGACCAGTCCCAGCGGCAACGTGCACGGCATGCCGTTGGCCTGCTCGATCGGGATGGGCCCGCGCGCGCTCACCCACATTTACGGCTACGCACCGAAGGTGGATCCCAAGAACGTTGCCCTCATCGGATTGCGCGACGTGGACAGCCTCGAGAAGCCCCACGTCAAGCGCTCCGGCGTACGCGCCTTCACCATGCGGGATATTGACGAGCGGGGCATGCGCGCCGTCATGGCCGAAGCCATCGAGATCGCCGCGGCCGGCACCGAAGGCTTTCACGTCTCGCTCGACATGGACAGCGTGGACCCGCACGAAGCTCCCGGCGTGGGCACGCCCGTGCGCGGCGGCCTGAACTATCGGGAGGCGCATCTGGCGATGGAGATGATCTGCGATTCGTCGCGCATGGTTTCACTGGAAGTGGTCGAGGTGAACCCTGTGATTGACGAGGCCAACCGCACCGCCCTGCTGGCCGTCGAACTGGTGATGTCGGCCCTCGGGAAGCGCATCCTATGAAGCTGCGCGTGGCTGTGCTTTGCGGCGGGCGCAGCGGGGAACACGAGGTCTCCATCCGGTCGGCCGAGAGCGTGATCCGCGCGATGGACCCGGCCCGCTACGAGGTCCTGCGGTTCTTCATCACCAAGGAGGGCCGCTGGGAGCCCCATCCGATCGTCCCCGAACCCGGGGCCAACCCCGGAATTGACGTGGTCTTCCCGGTGCTGCACGGCACCTTCGGCGAAGACGGCACCGTACAGGGGCTGCTCGAGCTGGCCGACCTGCCCTACGTCGGCGGCGGCGTGCTGGCCAGCGCGGTCTGCATGGACAAGGACGTCATGAAGCGGCTCTGCCGCGAGGCGGGCCTCCCGGTCGTCGAACACGTCGTGCAGTGGCGGGGCGCGCTCGACGCCGCCGCCATCGAGCAGCGTTTCGGCTACCCGGTCTTTGTCAAACCTGCGAATCTCGGCTCTTCGGTCGCTGTCAGCAAGGCGCACGATCGCACCGAACTCGAAGCCGCGCTCGAGCTGGCGGCCCAGTACGACCGGAAGGTCATCGCCGAGCGGGCCATCCACGGGCGCGAACTCGAATGCTCCGTGCTGGGCAACGAGCGGCCGGAAGCTTCCCTGCCCTGCGAGATCGTCCCCTCGCGCGAGTTCTACGACTACGAGGACAAGTACATCCTCGATTCTGCCCGCCTGATCGTGCCGGCCGAGATCTCCGAGGAACTGACCCGGCAAGTTCGCCGGCTGGCCGTCGAGTGCTACCGCATCGTGGAATGCGAGGGCATGGCCCGCGTGGACTTCCTGCTCGAGCTGCCCGGCGAGAAGTTGTACATCAACGAGATCAACACCATCCCCGGTTTTACCTCGATCAGCATGTTCCCGCGCATGTGGGAAGCGACCGGGCTGCCCTACCCGCGCCTGATTGACCGGTTGATCGAGCTCGCGCTCGAGCGCCACGCCGCGCGCCGTCAGACGCGGTACAGCATCTGATCCGACATGCCGGGATGGATTCGACACCTCTGGTATCCGGCGCTCGTCGTGCTCGTCGTCTGGTCCTGGGTCTGGCTGGACGCTGCCATGGGCTGGCGGGGCCTGCGCCTGCGCTGGTTGGGTGGCCTCCTACTCGTGGCGGGCGGCGCGCTCGCGGCCTGGTGCTCCTGGCTTCTGGTGCGGGAGGGGCGCGGCACGCCGCATCCGTTCGCGGCCAAAACGAAACGACTGGTGACCAGCGGCCCCTACGCGGTGGTCCGCAACCCGATGATGTACGCGGTAGGCTCGATCTTGGCCGGGCTGGCACTCTGGCGCGGCTCCGTGGGACTGTGGCTGTGTCTGGCGGCCTTCGTAGTCTACATCCGGTGGTTCGTCCGGTTCTACGAAGAACGCGATATGGCGCGGCGCTTCGGCGACGAGTACCTCGAGTACTGCCGCCGCGTACCACGCTGGTGGCCGCGCCGCCGACGCCACCAGGGAACGACCGCGAACCCGTTCCCTCGGGTAAAATCCTCGGCATGAGGATCTTCGCTTACGCCGTGCTGTTCGCCGCGATCGCCTGGAGCCAGCCGCAACGCCAGACCGACGAATTCCCGACCTCTGCGGGTCCCGTGCGGATTACGCCAATTCAACACGCCAGCCTGATGCTGCAAGCCGGCGGTCAGGTCATCCACGTGGATCCCGTAGGCGAGCAGAACTATCAGGACCTGCCGCCTGCGGATCTCATCCTCGTCACCGATATCCACGGCGACCACCTCGACGTCAAAGCCATCGCCCGGCTCCGCAAGGCCTCGACCCGGATCATGGCGCCGGAGGCGGCCCTGAAAACGATTCCGGATGCAGAGATCCTCCGCAACGGCGAAAAGAAATCCTTCGGCAAATGGGAAATCGAAGCCGTACCTGCATACAACACGCAGCGCGGCCCTGCGCCCGGTCGTGTCTATCATGAGAAAGGTCGCGGCAACGGCTACGTGCTGACTTACGGGGGCAGGAAATTCTACATTTCGGGCGATACCGAGGGCGTGCCCGAGATGAGGGCGCTGCGCGACATTGACGTGGCCTTCGTCTGCATGAATCTGCCCTACACCATGCCGCCCGAAGAGGCTGCCGAAGCGATCCGCGCATTCAAACCGAGGGTGGTTTACCCGTATCACTACCGGAACTCGGACCTTTCCGTGCTGGAGAAGGCGCTGGCAGGCACGGGGATCGAAGTCCGCTTGCGCAACTGGTACCGCTGAGCTCTCAGCGCTGGGGCGCCGGCCAGCGGGGCCGCAGGCGGATGCCGCCCGTGGTACCGGCAGGGAGGGCGAGGATTCCCCCCGCGTCGGTTCGCTCCTCTCTCAATTGTTCGTCGTCCACCTCGACGTCGTAGGCGTAGCGCGGATTCAGCCCGAGGATGAACAGGGGGCCCGATCCCGCAGTCGCCCGGAGCCGTCCCCGGCCGCCTGCCAGGATCACGCGAGCCTCGCCGATCGTCATGCAGGCGCCCGGCTCTGCGGCCTCCAGGCGCTTCGGTCGCCCATCTTCGAAGGTTTGCACGGCGCCGTCGAAATGCCCGAGCCAACTGGCGTCGTCCTCCCAACTCGAGCGCAGGAAAAGATAGCCCGAGTTCGGCTCGTGATAGACCAGCGGCAGGCTGTGGTAAGTAAGTCCGGGGTGGTAAGGGTTGGCCCACAGAAACTCATAAGGGATGCCGAAGGGGTGACGCATCAAGTAGCGATCCTGCATGACCCAGCCTTGCAGGAATTGCGTCTCCTGGGCGTTCGGTTCGTAAGCCACCATCGCCATGTCGGTAGCGCGGGAGAGCATTGCGGCTTCCAAGTCCGGCTGGGCCGAGGCGGAAACCGGAATCCGGTAGTCATTCTCTCCACCCGGATAAGGCTCCGGATAGTAACTCATCAGGCGAAACAGCGGCAACTGGATGAAGTACGCGCGGGCGTCCTCGCGAAGGTCCAGGTCGAGGTTGTCGCGCAGCACGTGCATCAGCTCGAACAGGGCGTAGTGCTCGGTGCGCGCGATCGGGCGCCCACGCCGGATCGAGGGCGCCACCGAACCGCGCCACCAGCCCTCCACCACGCGGCGCAACTCGGCGGCCGCCAAGCGCGGCTGGTGTTCGACGAGGGCCAGAGCCGCGAAAGCGCGCGAGCGGGTTTCGGCGACTCCTCCTGCCCACGGTTTCCGCAAGCCTTCTTCCAAACGGGAAGCTAGCGTGGCCGCCTGCTGGGCTTCGAGCAGAGGACCGCACCAGTCCATTACCAGAGCGAGCTGGCGCAGGTCGCCGGTGCCCGCAAGGGCCCATTGGACCGCCCGTCTGCCGGCTTCCTCATCACCGCTGACCCGGTAATACAGCGCCAGGGCGAACCCAGGCTCCGGCAGCGGTGCGCCGCTCTGCACCAAGCCATCGAAGGACTCCCATCGGATGGAGCTTCGCTGGCGTTCGCGTTGCAACAGCCGCAACCGTTGTGGCCGGAGCAGCAATCTGGGCGGAACTGTACCGGGCAGGTACTCGGTTTCCGCCTCCTGGGCTTGGCAGGGCCAAGGCCAGAGCAATGCCGCCAGCAGCAAAGCGAGCTTCGAGCCGGTCAAATCCGATTGTGTCACAGCGACACATCGGCTGTGTCGGCAAGAGGCACTCGCCGGGCGCGCGGGCGCGGGCTTCGCTAGCGTTTTGAGGCGGTTACGGTGAGATGGCCTCCGGCAGGCCCCGTGCAAGGAAGATGGGCGAGTTGATGAAAGATCTCCGATGAGACCTGCCTCTGCTGCGCCGGGCAGGCCGGCATCGGGCGGTTGGATGAGACAGCGTGCTTGCGGGAGCCGATGTTTCCTCGAAATCGCCGCTCGATCGGGCCGGATGTCGGTCGCAACAGAGGCTTTTTTGTACTCATTGACAATTCATGGCGGTTTCTCTCCCGGAGCCTTGGTTCCGGGAGCTGTCCGGCCTTGCCGGCGATGGGATCTTCGGACGCGGGCCTCGTCGGTGAGGAAAAGCCAAGCGGGTGCTCGAAGCTCCGGACTGCCCCGGCGCCCGGCTCCAGCCCCTCAAGGGGCACCCGCGCTGCGGTCCGACCCCGTCGCGCGGGCGTCTCGGCCCCTCCGTTTTCTCACCAGCAGAGGGTTCCGCTGCGCGGCTCTTCTTCGGGATTGGGCAGGTACAGCGTCTTGCACCGCTCGCAGCGATAGATCTCGGCGTCTTCGCCGAAGCGACGCTGGATCTCCTCTCCAAAAAAGTACCAGCGCTTGAGGTGACCGGCGCAGAGCTTGCCTTTGGCGTCTTTCTCGTTGCAGGCGCGTTGTCGCAGCAGGCGCCGCTTGACTTTGGTGCCGTCGCTCAGCCGGTCCACAAGATTGAGGTCGGGCGGCTCGGTGCCAGCGGCCGCAGGAGCCGCTTCGTTGGTGGTGCTCATGGAAGAATGCGAGTATAACATTGCGCTTTGGCGGGCTGCGGCTGGACCGGGCCGCGCCGCCTTTGTTACCCTGTAAGGTACGCCGATCGCCGATGCCGGCCCGCGTCAGCGAAGCCTTCGTGCTTCGTACCTATCCCTTTCGGGAGGCCGATCTGATCGTAAGTTTCCTGACCAGGGACGCGGGCAAGCTGCGCGGGACGGCGCAACGCGCCCGGGCGACCAGGAGCCGTTTCGGAGCCGGGCTGGAGAGACTTTCGCACGTGCGGATGGTGTATTTTCAGCGCGAGACGCGTGAGCTGGTCACGCTGGACTCCTGCGAGCTGCTCTGGTCCCCTTTCGCGCTGGCTCACGACTACACCACGGGCGTCGCCCTCGACTACATGGCAGAGGTGACCGAGCAGTTGCTGCCGCCGGCCGAACCGAACGAACGTTTCTTTCGCTTGCTGATCGCCGTGCTGGGACACTTGCGGGCCGGCGGGCAACTCTGGCAGGCGGTCGGCTATTTCACCCTTTGGGCCGTGAAGCTGGCGGGCTGGTTGCCGCCGCTGCGCGTGGAGCCCGCATCGCAGGCGCTGGCCGAAGAGATGCTTCACACGCCCATCGGCCGCATGGCGCCCCGGACTTGGGATCGTTCCACAGCCGCGGATCTGCGGCGCTTCCTTGTCCGGCAGATCGAAGAGCACATCGAACGCCGGCTGGTTACCGCGCCCATGCTGGAGACGGCGTGAAAGGCGTGCGGGACCGGCATGGAACGGAAAGCGGATGTACTCGTTTCAAGACATCTTGATGAAGCTGAAGCAGTACTGGGGCGAGCGGGGCTGCATCGTGCAGGAGCCCTACGACCTCGAGGTAGGCGCCGGGACGATGTGCCCGGAAACGTTCCTTCGGGTCTTGGGGCCCGAACCCTACCGCGTCGCTTACATCCAACCCAGTCGCCGGCCCGCCGACGGCCGCTACGGGGAAAACCCGAACCGCCTCTACAAGCATTGGCAACTGCAGGTCATACTGAAGCCCTCGCCGGACGACATCCAGGAGCAGTATCTGGAGAGCCTCGAGGCCATCGGCATTGATCTGCGCAAGCACGACATCAAGTTCGAGGAGGACAACTGGGAATCGCCCACCCTGGGCGCCTGGGGCATCGGCTGGCAGGTCATGCTGGACGGCCTGGAGATCACCCAGTTCACCTACTTCCAGCAGTGCGGTGGCCTCGATCTGGAAGTGGTTCCCGTCGAGCTGACCTACGGGATGGAACGGTTGGCGGCGTTTCTCCAGAACAAGTCCAGCGTTTACGACATCGAATGGGCGCCCGGCGTGACTTACGGGGACGTCCGACTGGCCGATGAAGTGCAATTCTCGGTTTACAACTTCGAACTGGCCGACATCCCGACGCTTTGGAAGCTCTTCGGCTTGCACGAGGCCGAATGTCGCCGTCTGCTGGAGGCGTGGC
>JANXAE010000026.1 GCA_025062235.1 Bryobacteraceae bacterium | reverse complement strand
TCGGTCAGGTTCCAGCCCGCCTCCACCACCGCCCGGGCCAGCTCGGAGCGGACCTGGCGACCCTGGAGACTTTCCACTTCGAAGAGCAAGCGCCCCTCACGGCCGTCGCGCGGCAGCACGCGGCTGACGCCGGCGACCTGTTCCAGGCGGCGCTGCGCCGCGGCCGCGTCCGGCACGCCATCGCGCGGCTCGATCTCGACGGCGACCGATTCGGCTCCGCGGAGCCGCCGGGTGAGATTCTCGACCGTATCGGGCGGAGCGGCCAGCTTTCCTTTGTTGATGATGATGACGTGCTGACAGGTCTGCTCCACCTCCGAGAGGATGTGAGTGCTCAGGATGATGGTGTGCTCGCCCGCCAAGCCCTTGATCAGCTCGCGCGTCTCGATGATCTGCTTGGGGTCCAGACCTGCGGTGGGCTCGTCCAGAATCAGCACGTCGGGGTTGTGGATGATGGCCTGGGCCAGGCCGACGCGCTGGCGGTAACCCCGCGAGAGCTTCGAGATCAGCTTGTCGCGATAGTCGCCGATGGCGCAGCGCTCGCAGACCTCGTCGATGCGCCGGCGCAAATCGCGTTTGGGAATTCCCTTGAGGCGCCCCACGAAGGCCAGGTACTCGCGTACCTCCATCTCCGGATAAAGTGGCGGCGACTCTGGCAGGTAGCCGATGCGGCGTTTGACTTCGAGCGGCTGCTCGAGCACGTCGAATCCTGCGACGCGAGCCGTGCCCGCGGTCGGAGGCAGGAAGCACGTGAGCACGCGCATGGTCGTCGTCTTCCCGGCTCCGTTGGGGCCGAGGAAGCCCACGATCTGACCTTTCTGGACCGCAAAGGAGATGTCGTCCACGGCGACCGTGCGCCCGTAGCGCTTGGTCAATCCTTCGACTTCGATCATCGGACCCTCACAGGACAATCCGCCGCGCGCCCTCCGCGCGGTGCCGCGTGCCGGGACGCAGCCACCGGGCGGCACAGCGCTCTGCTCGTAGTGTCAGGACGAAGCTGGTGGCGAAAAGGCTCGAATACTCATGATAGGGACGGGTCGGAAGGCCTGTCAAACGTCGCCCAGCCAGCCGGAGGGGAGTGCGAGGGTTGAGGTGGGTCAACCAATATGGTATGGTAGGTTTCTCGCATGGTGCCAGAGATCCGGCTGGAGGCAGGCTCCCCGATTCCTCTTTACCGGCAGCTTTTCTTGCGATTGAGGGAAATGATCGTCGGCGGGGAGCTCCGCCCGGGCGAGCGTTTGCCGCCGACCCGCGAATTGGCTGGCCGACTTGGTCTGAACCGGACCACCGTCACCGCCGCCTACGCCTTGCTCGAAGCCGAAGGCCTCATTCGCGGGCACGTGGGAAGGGGGAGCTTCGTCGCGGGCGGATCCGCGCTCACCGGTCTGGCCTGGGAGAAACTGCTGCCGCCGGCAGATCCCGCAGCCGCACAACCGCCCCCGGCCGGTCCGGTCGCCATCAGTTTCGCCACCTCCCGTCCGGCGGAAGAGCTGTTCCCGCTGGAGGACCTCCGCCGCACGGCGGACGAGGTGCTGCGCAGCCCGGAAGCGCCGGCCATCCTGCAACTGGGTTCGCCAGCCGGCTATCCGCCACTGCGCGAGCACTTGTGCGCCGAGGCTCGGCGCCGCGGCCTGCTCCGCCAACGCGACGAGGTGGTGGTCACCAGCGGCTGCCAGCAGGGGCTGGACTTGCTGGCGCGCGTTCTGGTGCGGCCCGGCGACGCCGTGGTCGTGGAGGACCCGGTGTATCCGGGCCTCAGGAACGTTTTCCTGCGGGCTGGGGCCCGCGTGGTGGGGGCGCCGGTGGGTGCGGGGGGCGTGGATCTGGAAGAGCTGGCGCGGCTGCTCGACCGCTTCCGTCCGCGACTGGTGGCGGTGACGCCCGATTTCCAGAACCCGACGGGCGCCACGCTGGAAGCCGCCGCGCGCCAGAGCCTGCTGCGCATGGTGCGCGCTGCCGGAGCGGTGCTCATCGAGAACGACATTTACGGCGACCTGCGTTACGAGGGCGCGCCCCAGCCGCCGCTCAAACAGTTGGACGAATCCGGCGACACCGTCTTGGTGAGCAGCTTCTCGAAGGTCGGTTTTCCGGGGCTGCGCGTGGGCTGGGTGATCGCGCCCAAACCGCTGGTGGCGAGATTGATCGAGGCCAAACAGGCAGCGGATCTGCACACCGACCAGCTCTCGCAAGCCATCCTGCTGCGTTTTGCGCAATCCGGACGGCTGGAAGCCCACCGGGAGCGCGTGCGCGCGGCGGGGGCGGAGAGGCTGCGTGTGTTGCTGGCGGCGCTGAGGAAACATTTCCCGGAAGGAACGTTTTGCTCGCGCCCGCTGGGCGGCATGAACCTCTGGGTCCGCCTGCCCGCGGGCCTGGACGCCGCTGCGCTGCTGCCGCGGGCACTGGCCCAGGGTGTGGCCTATCTTCCGGGCGCGTATTTCGAAGTGTCGCGGCGCGACCCGTGCGCCTTGCGCCTGTGTTTCGCCGGCCTGCCCGCGGAAAAGATCCGTCGGGGTGCCGAGATCCTGGGCCGGCTTTTCGAGGAGGAATTGCACGAGGCGCGCGGCGCCGGGCGGTACGAGCCCGCGCCCGCGCTGGTTTGACAGCCGAGGGGTGCAAGCTGGCGACCCCGGGGAGGTTGAGACGATGTATCTGATGTATCTGGACGATGCGTTCCGCGTGAAAGTCGGGCTGGCTGAGATGCTCAAGGGCGGCGTGATCATGGACGTCACCAACGCCGAGCAAGCCAGGATTGCCGAGAAGGCCGGCGCCGTCGCCGTCATGGCGCTCGAGCGTGTGCCGGCCGACATCCGGCGGGAGGGCGGGGTGGCGCGCATGGCGCCCATCCGCAAGATCCGCGAGATCATGGAGGCGGTCTCGATCCCGGTGATGGCCAAGTGTCGCATCGGGCATTTCGCCGAGGCTCAGATCCTCGAGGCCTTGGGCGTGGACTACATTGACGAGAGCGAAGTGCTCACCCCTGCCGACGAAGAGCATCACGTGGACAAGCGGGCCTTCAAGGTGCCGTTCGTCTGCGGAGCGCGCAACTTGGGCGAGGCTCTGCGCCGGATCGCAGAGGGCGCGGCGATGATCCGCACCAAGGGCGAAGCCGGTTCGGGCAACGTGGTCGAGGCCGTCCGGCACATGCGCGCCATCCAGCGAGAGATCCGCCAGCTTACGGTGCTGGGCAAGGAGGAGCTGGCCGCGGAAGCCAAGCGTTTGGGCGCGCCGCTGGAGCTCGTGCAATGGGTGGCCGAGCACGGCAAGCTGCCGGTGCCCAATTTCTCTGCGGGAGGCATCGCCACGCCGGCCGATGCGGCCTTGGTCATGCAGCTCGGCGCCGAAGCCGTCTTCGTCGGTTCCGGCATCTTCAAGAGCGAAGATCCCGAGGCCCGCGCCCGGGCGATCGTCAAAGCGGTGACCTATTTCGACGATCCGCAGAAGCTGCTCGAGGCCAGCGAGGAACTGGGCATGGGCATGCCGGGGCTGGACCTGACGCAGTTGCCCGAATCCGAGCGACTGGCGGTTCGGGGCTGGTGAGGCCTGTTCGCAATGAGAATCGTCGGCGTGCTGGCTTTGCAAGGGGATTTCGAGGCGCACGCCCGGGCGCTCGAGCAGGTGGGCGCGCGCCCCGTCCTGGTGCGCAAGGCCGCCGAGCTGGATGCTGCCGAGGCCTTGGTGATTCCCGGCGGCGAGAGCACGACCATGCTCCGGCTGCTCGAGGACGAGGGTCTTTTCGAGGCGCTCCGCGCTTTCGGGCGCGAACGGCCCATTTTCGGCACGTGCGCGGGCGCGATCCTGCTGGCCACCGAGGTGACGAACCCGACGCAGTCCTCGCTGGGGCTGATGGACATCGCGGTGGAGCGCAACGCTTACGGACGCCAGATCGAAAGTCGCATCGTGCGCTTGGCGCCCGAACCGGAATTCGCGCGCGAGGCGGGCGATGGTGCGCTAGAGGCCGTGTTCATCCGCGCGCCCATCATCCGGCGGACCGGACCGGGCGTGCGAGTGTACGCCCGCTACCTCGGGGACCCGGTTCTGGTCGCTCACGGCCGACACATGGCGGCGACGTTCCACCCGGAATTGAGTTCGGACCGCCGGGTGCACCGGCTGTTCCTCGAGAGAATCGAGGCGGGGAACGCTAGGGCAGGATGATCCCCTGGGAGCGCTCGCGCGCCGCCTCGCGACGGCGCTGCCAATCCCGCACGAGCTGGTGGATGAAGGCCCGTCCGCGGGGCCGGCCGTTGTGGGAGATGTGATGGAGCCGCTGCAGGAAGACCAAGGCGCCCAGGATGTCCGCGTCGCGGTAGGGCGTCATGCCGTGGGACTGGCGGATCTGGCGTCGCCTCTCCTCGAGCTGTTGTCGGACGGCGCGGTGGATGGTGCCGGCCAGGGGGTTGGCCGGGAGGCTCTCGTAGTACAGTCCGGTTTCCAGCGTGCGGTAGGTTCGCACCAGCGAGTCGAGGGCGTCGCGCACATCGGAGTCCACGATGCCGGGCACTTCCAGAGCGATGCGGGCAATCGTGTCGGCGGCGAGGCCGATGAGCGCCGAATTGCGGTCCAGGAACTGCTCGGTGAGTTCCACCTCGGGCGTGGGCTGCCTGTCCTCGCCGGGCGGCGGCAGTTTTTCGAAGCGGCGCGCTTCTTCGAGGTGCGGGCATTCGAGCGGGCAACTCACGGTGACTTCCCGCTCCGTGCCACAGCACACCGAACAGATCTGACCCCGGATGCCGGGGCAGGCGCGGCGCGCCCGGCGCGTTTCGCAGAGTTCGCAGAGGTGGCTGTTTTCCCTCGTCATCGGGGTGATCCGTCGAGAACCGCCTTCGACCCTATCGTATCATCCGCATTATGCGGCGCACCGATCTGTTCCTGAAGGTCCAGCTCGAACACGAGCCTTGGGAGCGGCCCGAGGAGCTGGCCGAAGAGCTTTGTCGCCATCTGCGCAGGCTGCACGGCGTGAGGCTGGCGGAGTTGTCCAGTTACGTGCCGCACGAGGAGAGCATGGGGCGTCAGCCTTCATAGCCCCAAGCGTTGGCAGGTTCTCCGCAGGAAGCCATCGGTCATGCCGGCGATGTAATCGCAGATGACGCGATGAGGAGCGCCCGACTCGGCCAGCCGCGCGTACGGTTGGGGCAAGCGGGCCGGATCCTCGAGATAGTATTCGAACAGAGCGGCCACGGCGGCAACCGAGCGCTGGCGCTCTTGCAGCACGGGCGGAGACTCGTAGACGCGCCGGCGGAGGAAGCTCTTGAGCTCGCGCGCCAGCGCGCCGGACTCGGGCGTCATCCGCACCAGACGGCAAGGATGGCAGCGCACATCTTCGACGTCCCTCACGCGCGCTTCCTCCACCGCCTGCACCGTGCCCTCGATCAGCCCGGTCACCAGGCGATCGATCAAGCGCCGCAGGATCTCGTGGAATCGGATGCGTTCGCCGGCGCCGGCGTGTTCGCGCGCTACCTCGGCAGCGGCATCGCGGAATCCGGCGATTTCCGCGGCTGCCTCGTCCAAGGTGAAGAACCCTGCCGAGTAGGCGTCGTCGAGATCGGCCGTGTTGTAGGCGATCTCGTCGGCCAGATCGATCAACTGCGCCTCCAGGGGCGGACGCAGCCCGGGCAGGTATTCCTCCAGACCGCCCGTCTCGCCGGGCGCGATCTCGCGCGAATGTTTCACGATGCCCTCGCGCACCTCGAAGGTGAGGTTCAGGCCGGGAAATCCCGCGTACCGCTGTTCGAAGCTCTCGACGATGCGCAGCGCGTGCAGGTTGTGATCGAAGCGTTCGCCGAAGCGTTGCATCTGCCGGTCGAGTTCCTGCTCGCCGGCGTGGGCGAAAGGGGGATGGCCGATGTCGTGGGCGAGCGCGAGCGCCTCGGTGAGGTCCTCGTCGAGGCCCAGGACGTTCGCCGCGGTGCGCGCGATCTGGGCCACCTCGATGGTGTGGGTCAGGCGGTTGCGGAAGTGATCCGAGAGATCGGGCGGGAAGACCTGCGTCTTGTCCTCCAGGCGACGGAAGGCACGGGCGTGCACGATGCGGTCGCGGTCCCGCTGGAACGGATTGCGGTAGGGATGTTCCCGCTCGGGGAAGCGCCGGCCCCGGCTGCCCGTCACCGGAAAGCGCAGGGAGGGCGCCAGCCGCCCCATGGCCCCGCCTCACTTGGGCGGGATCTCACCCAGGACCGTGAGCGAGTGCCGGCTCACCACGCTGCGCTCGGTCCTCAGGGGCTCGAGCAGCTTCCGCGCTTCCTCGGGGCGGTTGTCCTTGATGAGCTGCGCCAGCAGGATGGTAGCGTGTTCCCTGGAAACGAAATCGGTGGGTTTCTCGACGAGCGAGCGCAGCAGCTTCTCGGCCTCAGCCAGCCGCCCCTGCCCCCTGTAAATGTCGCTCAGAGCGATCTTGGCGAGCGAGGCGTAATGGGCCTGGCGCGCTTCCGCCACTTGCTTGAGGCGCCGCTCGGCCTCCGCGAGGTCCCCGCGATCGGCTGCCATCGTCCCTAGGTAGTACGTGGCGATCAGGCCCTCGGGGGAACGCGGGTGGCGCGTCGCCAGCTCGGTGAACGCCTTCAGCGCGGCCTTGTTCTTCTCTTCTTCGCTGGGGTAGCCGGGCAGGAAGGGGTTTCCGGTTTGGCCCACGGGCGCGTTGTAGATGGCGAGAGCCTGGTTGAGCGCCTCCTGTCGCTGGGCGTGCCGGTGCCGCCTGTACCAGTTGCCTGCGGCCAGGATCACGAGGACAGCGAGGGCGATCGCGCCATAGCGGAGGATCTCGCGGCGGTGCGCCGCGAAGAACTCCACCGTTTCGCTGACCTCGGTGACGAACTTGTCGGTCTTCAGCTCCTTGCGCGTGATGCGATCCACGTTGACCTCGCTGGGACTCCCTCACGATTTTAGCGCGGAATCGCGAGGCGGCCGGCGAGCCGGCCTCAGCCGGAGAAGCTGCGCACGGCGGTGATCTCGTTGTCGTAGATGTCGAAGATCGTGTACAGCTTGGTGATTTGCAACAGGTCGTTGACGCGCTTGGTCAGGTTGACCAGCTTGAGCTGGCCGCCGGCGTTGGTCACCGAAGTGTAGCCGGAAACCAGCTCGCCGATTCCCGAACTGTCAATATAGGAAACGTCGGCCAGGTTGAGCAGGATCTTGCGGTTCCCCTTGGCCAGCAGGTCGCGGATCGCCTCGCGCAGGCTGCTGGAGCCCTCGCCCAGGGTAATGCGTCCGGATACGTCCACGACAACCACGTCGCCTACCTGCCGCGTGCTCAGTCGTACGCTCACTGGAAACCTCCTCGCTCGAACTTTGCCTCGCGCCGCGCTTCAGCCCCGCCGGGCATACTTGACCAGCGTGACTTCCGCACCTTTTGGCGTGGCGCGGCGCACGCGAAACTCGTCCACGAAGGTGCGAATCAGGAAAATCCCTCGCCCCGATTGTTGCAGAATGTTCTCTTCGGCGACCGGATTGGGGAGGGATTCCAGCTCGAAGCCTTCGCCTTCATCGGTCACGGTCACCGTGAGCCGATTCTGTTCCGCAGTGATCCGCAAGTGAACCTTCTTGCGGGCATTATAGCGATTCCCGTGCACCACCGCGTTGACTACAGTTTCGCGCACCGCCATGCCGAAGCGGTGTTGTTCCTCCTCGTCGAGCCCCACCTCGCGCGCCATCGCAATCGCCGCCTCTTCGGCGGCGTCGGCGCTTTCCAAGCGGCTGTCCAAGTATCGTTCGATCTGACGGGTCGGGGGCGCAGTGTCTTCGGCCATGGCGTTCCGACAGCGCCGCCGCGCTGTCGGCGGCCCGCCGGGTCGAACCGATAGGGTAATGGAAGGCCTCGCGGAAAGTCAAACCCACGCGGCCGGTTCATTTCGTTCGTGCGGCAGGCTATAAAGGCGGGGCCGGGCTCCCACGATTATCCTTACTGGGTGCGTGCAGAGACTTCCGTTTTGCTGCCGGAGCCGGCCGGCTCTTTGGCTCCGCTCCTGCGTCCTTCGCTGTTGAGGATGGCTCGCGCGTTGGCGGGCGAGTTGCCGCGACTGGAACGGCTTGCAGCGAAGCGCTGGCGGGATCAGGGCTTCAAGCCCGCCGAGCGGCGCGCCTTGGCCCAGGTGAGTTCGGCGGCGGCGGCTGCGATGCTGGCCGCGGGAGGCCCTTTGGCCGATTACTTCGAGCAGGTGGATTACCACGGCCGCCGCTTGGCCAAACTCGAGGTGGCTCCAGGGCTGGTCGCGGCCGAGATGGCTTGGATCGGCCGGCAGATGGACCAGCGGCTGCGCCGGCTTGTCCCCGGCGAAGCCTCGCGGTTGCAAGCGGCTCGCCGCCAGCTCGACCTGGCGGCGTTGCTGGTGCTTCACCAAGCCTACTACCGTGTGCGCGAATCCGAAGCACAGGCTTTCCATGAGCTGTTCTGCGCCGAACTGCAGGCCCGCAGTCACGGCGAGCTGATCGCGCGCTGCCTGGACACGGTGGCGCGGTGGTCGCGGGCGGATGCAGCCGCGCTGTACTTGCGCCTGGCCGAGGGATCCGGATGGCTGCCGGCCGGCTGCTGGCCCGGGGCCGAAAGAAGCTCAGCAGTGCTGCTGCCTGGTGAGTCCCTGCGGCGCTTGGGGCGCCCGCGGCAGATTGCCATCGGGCGCCGGGGCGAGGAACTGGTGCTCGATGCGCGCTGGCGGAGGGCTTTTGCCACCTGCTGGTCGGTGCCGTTGCGGGAAGGTCGGAAGCTCGCCGGGGTGCTCCAACTGGGTTTCCGGAAGCCCTACGAGTGGCTGCCGCGGGAACTGCGGGTGCTTAGAGTCGCGGCGGACCGCATCTTGGCTGCCTCGGCCAAGGCCAGGCTGGCCGAGGACCTCGAGGCGCGCGAGCGGCAGATCCGCGCGCTGGCTTCACAGATGGTGCACGTCGAAGAGGCCGAACGGCAGCGGATCAGCCAGGAGCTGCACGACGAAGCCGGTCAGAGCCTGTTGTGTCTGAGACTGCGGCTGGAGATGCTCGAGGAGCAGGCAGGTGGGCAGGAAACCTTGCGGCGCGGCCTTGCCGAGGCTCGGCGGTTGGTCGAGCGCAGCATCGAGGAGATCCGGCGTCTGGTGGCGGACCTCAGCCCGGCGGTGCTCGAACACCTGGGTTTGAAAGCGGCCCTGCGAAGACTGGCTTCGCGTTTCGAGAAAACCTACGGGATCCGCGTGTGCGCGGACCTCCGGATGGAGCGCGACATTCCCCGGCGGCTCCAGCGAGTGCTGTACCGCTTGGTGCAGGAGTGTCTGACGAACGCAGGCAAACATTCCCGGGCCGGGCGGCTAAACCTTTCCTTGCACTCTGACGATAAGCGGGTGAGGTTGTGCGTCGAGGACGATGGCGTGGGTTTCCGGACGCCCGAAGCCCTGGCGGGCTCCCGAGGGTTCGGCTTGCGCGGCATCAAGGATCGCGTGGAGCTGCTCGGCGGGCGTCTGGAGTTGCGCAGCGCGCCGGGCCGGGGAACGACAGTGATCATCGAGCTGCCCGCACCGGACGCCGGGGCGGGAGGTTGCGAAGTCTCCCGGCCGCACCCGCGTCAGCAGACAGGCGAAAGGTAATGCACCATGGGCAAGATCCGAATCCTTCTGGTGGACGATCACACACTGTTCCGCCACGGCCTGCGGACCTTGATTTCTGCCGAGCCCGACATGGAAGTCGTGGGAGAGGCCGGGGAGGCGGGCGAAGCCGTCGCCAAGGCCGCGGAGCTGCGCCCGGACGTGGTGTTGATGGATATCGGCATGGCAGGCGCTTCCAGTTTCGAAGCCGCCCGGCAGATCCGACGGAACCGGCCCGAAACCAAGGTCCTGTTCTTGACCATGTACGACGACGAGGACTATCTGGTCGAGAGCATGGAAGTGGGCGGGAGCGGTTATGTGCTGAAAGACACGCCTGCTGCGCAGTGCCTCGCCGCCATCCGTGACGTCTACCGCGGAGGCAGTTACCTTAGCCCCCGGATGCTTTCGCAACTCGTGGACGATTTCCGGAGCCGCTTGCGGACGGGCGAGCGTGTGCCGCGCTTCGCCACGTTGACTGCCAGGGAAAAAGAAGTGCTGAAGTTGCTGGCCGAGGGCAATTCGGTCAAGGAAATCGCCTGCCAGCTCAACCTGAGCGTCAAGACCGTCGAGGCCCACAAATTCAATCTGATGCGCAAGCTGGACATTCACAACAAGGCCCAGCTCGTGCAATACGCCATTCAGAAGAAGATCATCAGGATCCCCATGCCGGCCTGAGCCAGAGCCGCTGGACCCGCGCAGCAGGCGACGCCCCGGCCGATCCGCGCACCCTCGGGACCCAGCCCACCGTTTCAGGCACTCGGCGCCGCAGGGCGGGCCCGACCTTCACAGACCAACCGGACCTCGCAATTGCCGCGTCCCCGGGGAATATGGAACTCTTGGGTGCAGGGCGAACGGGCCATTAACAGGACCCGAATCGAGCGGGTTGTCCAGGCCCAGCCCAACCATGGGTCTCGACCAGTGACTCGGGCGCAGGCCCCGTCCCTGTGTCCAGGAAGCCCAGGGTCGAGGCCGGCTTTGCCGCATCGTCTTCGGCAGTAGGGAGTGCAGCACCTCGCGGTCCGCTCGCGCCGGCTTTTCGCATTTCGTCCCTAGCCGCGAAGACGGCAGGCCACCGGCTGGTTCAGGGCGCTTTGAGAGGAGGACCGGCGGGGGAGGGTTTCTCTGGTGGCAGCGGTTCGACTTCGAAACCCAGGCGGTTCAGGATCACGACGTCCACGCGTCGGTTGCGCCGGCGGCCCTCTTCGGTCTCATTGGTGTCCACCGGCATGGTGTCGGCATAGCCCACGACGGCGAGACGGTTGGGGTCCACGCCGAAACGCGAGGTCAGCAGGTTGAGCATGGCGATGGCGCGCGCGGCCGACAGATCCCAGTTGCTTCGGAAGCGCGCGTTGTGGATCGGAACCGAGTCCGTGTGTCCTTCCAGGCGCACCGGATTGGGAAGCTTGCGGATGGCGGCGGCGATCTTCTCGATGCTGGGATAGGTGGCCGGATCAATCGTGTCCTCGCCGGTGGGGAAGAAAGCGGCTTCGGTGAGGCTGACCACCAAGCCGCGGGGCTCGAGCTTCACGCTGAGCTTGCCGGCGGCGATCTCGGTCTTGAGCTCATCGGTGAGGAGCTGGAGCGATGGCAACAAATCGGCCCAGAATTGGTTTTTCTCGCGGCTGGTAGGCTCGGTCTTCGTTCCGCCCGGTCCCTTGAGCATGGCGTTGCCCTTGCCTTTCTCCCCCACGGTGCCGCCAAGGATGCCGGCGATGACGCTGGCGATCTGGCCTTCCTCGAGGGCGCGGCGGACCGATTCGGACACCTGCTGGGCCTTGCCCCGGTCGGTCTGCGAGGAGGCGAACATCACGACGAAGAAAGCGAACATGAGCGTGATGAAATCGGCGTAGGAGACCAGCCATCGCTCCAGGTTCTCGTGAACGCGATGCTTGTTGCGGCGTCCCATGACCGACTCCTCATCGTGCGGCTGCCGGCTTGGCGGCGGCCCGCGCCTCCTTCGCGGAGGCTTTCTTGCCCGTGGGCGGCTGGACGGCTTGGACGTAGGCTTCCAGCTTGCTGCGGATGAGCTTCGGGTTGAGGCCCTCGACGATGCCGGCCACCCCCTCGAGCATGAGCTCGCGCAGTTGCGAGGCGGCGTGCGCGCGGGCGCGGATCTTGTTGGCCGAGGGGATGAAGAAGATGTTCGCGGAGCCCACGCCGTAGATGGTGGCCACGAAGGCCACGGCGATGCCTTTGCCCACTTCGTCAATGTTGGCCAGATGCTTCATGACCTGGATGAGGCCCATCACCGCGCCGATGATGCCGATGGTGGGAGCATAGCCGCCGGCTTGTTCGAAAACCCTGGCGCGGGCCTCGGCGTTCTGCTCCTCGAGCGCGATCTCCAGTTCCATCATCTTGCGGATTTCCTGCAGATCGGTTCCGTCCACGGCTAGCGTGAGCGCCTTGCGCAGGAAGCGGTCCTGCACGACGTCAGCCTCTTCCTCCAAGGAAACGATGCCGTTCTTGCGCGCCTTCGTGGCGTAGCCGATGATCTCTTCGATGACGGAGTGGGGATCCTGCTGTTTTTCGAAGAACACCGAGAAGAGCTCGCGGACGGCGGCGAGCACGACGCGGAGCGGAGTAGCGACCATGACGGCGCCGATGGTTCCCCCGAAGACGATCATGGCGGCGGTGGGCTGCAAGATCTCGGCGATCGTGCCTCCTTCGAGAATGAGGCCGCCGAGAATGCCGCCCAGCGCCAGGCCGAGACCGCAGAGGGTGGCGACGTCGGGGCGCGCGCCTCCGCGTGCGCGCGACTGCATTGCGGACCCGGCCTGCTGCGGTTGCTCCGCCATGACTCAGGCACCCGTTCAAGGTTGTGTCTTGCCGGTCGGCGCCGACTCCAGCCGCTGCCGTTCCAGTTCCCGCAGGGTGGGGCACTGACACATGCGCTCGTAGATCGCGCGACGGAAGGCGATTACCTTCTCGAGGATCTCGTCGGCCGACTCCAAGACCATGAACGTGTGCCCGGTGGTCAGGGTCACCACGGTGTCGGGCGTCACCTCGACGTGCTCGATCAGGTCGGAGTTGAGCATCACCGGGGCATGGTTCAGCCGTGTGAGACAGATCATAGGCCGTCCCTTCCCCCTGCCTTATCGGACGAGGCGCGGCCGATTAGAGCGGGTACGGATTTTGCTCAAATCCGGCCCACCCAGTCCGATAAGCGCCGTGGGAGGAGAACGGTGGTGGCTAGCGACCGTGATTCAGCCCAAGCCGCTCGCGCAATCTTGTCGGCCTTCGAGGCAGCGAACCTTCCGGCGCTGGAAGACGCCTTGGAGCGATGGGCTGAGCTCCTCCCGCCAGTGTCTCCTTACCCGGACCTGGAAGCCGAGCGCTGGGAGCTGCTCCAAGCGGTGAGCCAGAGTCTGCTCGAGGGGATCCGCAGGTTGCGCAAGGGCCTGGCCACGCGGCTCGAGGGTTTGGAAACCAGTCTTGTCCTTCTGGCTCACCTGGCGCGCAGGCCGCCTCTGGCCATGCCGGGCAGGATCCGTTGAAGCCGGCTCGAACAGCGCCGCTGCGGGAGAGGGAAGCGCTCGGCGCTGGCCGCGGCGGCCATGCTCTGTGGCAGGCCGTCAGGTGCGCTCGTCCGTCGCGGGAGCCTGCGCTCGCAAGCCCATCCGGCCGCACGCGCTACTTCAGCATTTCTATCAGCTCGGCAAGCTCCCGCCGCACCTGCTCGAGCGTTGCCATCGGGTCGGCAAACAGTCGTCCCTGCTCGCCGGCCAGCGGGTTTCCGCGCCGCCGCGCCCGTTCGGCCAGCCATTGGCGCGCGCCCGCGATCGTGAACTTGCGTTCGTACAGCAGGTGCTTGATGAGCAGGAGGAGTTCGAGATCCTTGCGCCGGTACATGCGCTGGCCGCCGGGAGACTTCCTGGGCGCGAGCGAGGGAAACTCGGTTTCCCAGTAGCGCAGCACGTGTGGCGGCACGCCGAGGATGCGGCTGGCCTCACCGATGCGGAAATACAGCTTGCCCGGAATGGCAGGCTTCGTCGCTGGCTCGTCCGGATGTCCCTGCGCGGCCGATGCCGACTTGCTCATGTTCACCCGGCCTCGTTCACGGCTCGAATCCCGGACGCGGGGCCGCCAAATCCAACCTCAGTTCCTTCATGAACCGGCCCCGCATCCAGCCCAGCCATTTGTCCACGTAACGCCGGTTCAGATCCAGCGTCGCGATGGCCGCCTGACCCCGCGCAGGAGCGGACGCCAGCGTGCGGCCCTCTGGGTCCAGGATGTAAGTCGCATGATCGTAGCCGGAGGCGGCCAGGAAGACGTGGTTTTCGATCGCCCTCGCCTTGGGCAAGGCCTCGTTGCCTCCCCATATGGGCAGCAGGATCAACTCCGCGCCCTTGATGGCGAGGTGACGCGCGGGATCCGCGTAGTGCAAATCCCAGCAAATCATGATCCCGACCGTGCCGAAATCCGTCTGGAAAACGGGATAGGCATCGCCCGGCCTGAGGCCGCCCTCGATTTCCTCGCGTGGCAGGTAGACTTTGCGATATTTGCCGGCCAGCCGTCCCTGGCGATCGAGCAGCACCGCCGTGTTGTAGATGGCAGGAGGCTCGCGCTCATAGAGGCCCGCGACGATCCAGGCGTTTCGCCGGCGTGCGTACTGGCCCAGGCGCGCGGTCGTCGGCCCTGGGACAGGCTCGGCCACATCCGAGTATTTTTTTCCGGTGCCCACCACCGTGATCCCCTCACCGAGCAGGATCAGGTCCACCCTGCCCGGCACGGCCTTTTCGATCGTTTCGATGAAGCGCTCGACGTTTTCGGCGGCTGAGGCGCTGCCCGAAGGGCGGTACTTCAGAGCCGCCACTGTGACTTCGCGCGGCGGCGGTGCGGGAATCGCTTCGAGGGAGATCTCGTCCCACCAAATCGTGGCCAGCGGGGCGTGAGCGAGGAACAGTTGGATAGCGACCGCGGCCGTTTCCGGCGGGGCCGGCGCCTCCAGCGTCAGGCGCCGCCACGCGCCGTGAACTTCGGTGCGGAAAGCGTAATCGGGCTGCCCGGCTCGGCGGCCCTTGGGGTCACGCCAGTCCAGGCGCGCTACCACCTGGCCCGGTTCGTAGCTGAGGCCCTCGGCGGCGTACCAAGCCGTCAGACGGTACCACGCTCCGGGCGCGATGCCCTCGACGACGCGCTCCCAACCTCCGTAGGCTGCGGCGTTGCTCGCTCCGGAGACCGCCAGCGAGCCCGGCTGTCCCCGCGAGCGAATCTCGTCCACGTAGGTCCTTGGCGCGATCTCCGTGCGCGCGGCCCATGTCCGCCAGCCCTCGGGCAGTCCCCCTGGTCCTGGCTGAAAGCCGGATTGGTGGAAGGGCACGGTAACGGCGAGGGTCACAACAGGCAGCAGTCCCAGGAGCCAGCCCATCATGCGTCGAGTATACCCCGGCAGCAGGCTCCGCTCTGTTATACTGCCTTCTCCCATGAGCTTGGCTGACCAGCGGCTGACGCGCCGCCAGTGGATTGCCGGGTTGGCCTCGTCGCACCTGCTCGCCCATGCGAGCTACAGTCCCAGGCTCGCCGCCGGCTTTTATGTATGGACCCAGCAGTTTCGCGCGCAGAAGCGCTCGCTAGCCGAGGGAATCCCGGAAGCGCTTGCAGCCACGCGGCGTGCGGGCTTTCGCGCCGTCGAGCTGATGGCGCAGTGCTTCGATGCCGAGACGGCCGGGATCACGCTCAAGGCGGTGCGCGAGTCCCGGCTGGAGGCACCCAGCGTGTACAGCAGCGGTCCCATGCATGCTGCTGCCGAAGCCGAGCAGACCATCGCCGAAACGCTGCGGCTGGCGGCGGCCGCCAGGGCCGCAGGCGCCCACCTGGTCAATTTCAACCCCAGCCCGAAACCCAACAAGGAGCGCAAGAGCGACGAAGAGCTGGACGCGCAGGCTTGTCATGTCAACGCGCTGGCCGAGAAGCTGCGCCTGCAAGGCTTCCGCCTGCACCTGCATCACCACGATCCCGAGATGGCGGATAACGCGCGCGAGTGGCGGCACCTGCTGGCTCATACCGATCCCAAACTGGTGGGTTTCTGCGTGGACGTGGATTGGGTTCATCGCGGCGGTCAGAACCCCATCGAGATCCTGGAGGCGGCAGCTCCCCGACTGATGAGCCTGCACGTGCGCAACAGCCGCGGCGGCATCTGGACGGAGCAGTTCGGCGAGGGCGACATTGACTACCGGGAGGTCGCCGCCTGTTTGAAGAGGATCGGTTTTCAGGGCTGGCTGATCGTGGAGCTGGCCTACAGCAAGGAAACTGCCGTTACCCGCTCCTTGGAAGAAAACCTCCGCCTGAGCCGCCGCTACGCCGAGGAGGTGTTCAGCCTTTCCTGAGAAGGACGGGCAAGTTTAGGTCCCGACGCGCGGGGCCTTGTCTTCCGCGCAACCAACGCGACTACATCCCAGAGATAGCGATTCTCTGAACGCGGGATGGTCACGAACTGCCACCGACCGGGCGCCAGGCGGATTTTCTTGATCAACCGGACGGCTTACTGGCGTTTCACGAGCCCAGCCTTTGGCGTCGGTTCTTGCGATTTTACCGACACCAAGAGCCTAGGGCTTCCGATAAGACGTTGTCAAATGGGAAGTTGGTTGCGGCTGGCGGTGAGGGTGGGATTCGAACCCACGGTACCCGTAAGGGTACAACGGTTTTCGAGACCGCCCGATTCAGCCACTCTCGCACCTCACCGTTTCATACATTACCGCATCGCGGATCGTAGAGGCAAGTTGGCAGACCGGGCTGCAGCCGCGAGAATCCCACCGGACTTCGGGCCCTCAACGCGTCACGGCTCGCTGCTCGAGCGCATCCAACCATACCTGCAACTCCGCAGGCAAAGGCGACTCGATCCGGAGCCACTCGCCGGTCGCGGGATGCCTGAAGCCAATGCAGTGAGCATGCAGGAAGTACCGTTCGAGCGGCGGCATGTCTTCGACCACGCGTGGAGCTCCGTAGGCCGGATCGCCGACGACAGGGTGGCCGATGCTGGCCAGGTGAGTGCGAATCTGGTGGGTGCGACCGGTTCTGGGGCGTACCTCGAGGTAAGTGAACCCTGGGAAGCGGCGCAGCACACGGAACTCCGTGGCGGCTTCCCTGCCTTGGCGGACGCCGGCTCGCATCCGCGTGCGCCTGCGGGGATCGCGCCCGATGGGCGCTTGGACAAATCCGTGGTCCTCTCGCACCTGACGGTGCACGAGGGCCAGGTAGATCTTCTCGATCTGGCGCGCTGCGAACTGGGCCGCCAACCGCTGGTGCGCCAGATCGGTGCGCGCCACCAGGAGGACTCCGCTGGTCAGGCGGTCCAGCCGATGCACAATTCCCGGGCGAAGCTCTCCGCCCGCTTGCGAGAGAGATCCGTATCGCGCGAGCAAGGCGTTCACCAGGGTGCCCGAACGGCGTCCGGCGCCCGCGTGCACCACCATCCCCGCGGGCTTGTCAACTGCAATCACGTGTTCGTCCTCATAGAGGATCTGAAGCGGAATCGGCTCCGGCTCGGCGCGCAGCGGCGGGGGCGCGGCGGGTTCGACCTCGATCCACTCGCCGCCCCTGAGACGATGGGACGCCTCCGCAGGCGCACCCCCCACGCGCACGCGTCCGGCCCGGATCCATTGCTGGATGCGCGTGCGGCTGAACTCCGGAAGCCGCTCTTGCAAGAACCTGTCCAGCCGCGTCCCGGCGCTCGAAGACGGCGCTTGGATGAGAATGCTCGAAGAATCCTGCTGCACGTTTTACAATAAGCCCGACCGGGGCCGCGTCAATCGTCCCGTATCGCGCGGTCCTACGACGACCGAGGATAGCGAAAAATGAAGGCCAGGGTAATCACGGTTCTCGCCGTCATCGGCGGCGCAACAGTGCTGGTACTGGCGTTCGCCGTCGCCGTAGCCATCTTGGCAGGGCTGGTGCGTCCCGGGGTGCCTTCCCCGGCCGTTCTGGAGGCGGATCTGGAGACGGCGCTGCCGGAATACGTGCCCGACGATCCCGTCGCCAAGGCGCTGTTCGGCGAACGGCCCACGCTGCGCGACATGGTGGAGGCGCTGGAGCGCGCGGCAGGGGACCGGCGCGTGGCAGGCCTCATCGCGCGCCTGGGAGCCGCCCCGCTGGGCATGGCGCAAGTCCAGGAGCTGCGCGAGGCCGTCCGGCGCTTCCGCGAACGCAAGAAATTCACGGTAGCCTTCGCCGAGACGTTCGGCGAGTTCGGCCCGGGCGGCAACGCCTACTACCTGGCCACCGCCTTCGAGGAAATCTGGCTCCAACCTTCGGGCGACATCGGCCTGACCGGCGTGCTCGCCGAGGCTTTTTTCCTGCGCGGAACGCTGGAAAAGCTGGGCATCACGCCCCGGATGGATCACCGCTACGAGTACAAGAATGCGATGAACATCTTTACCGAACGCAAGTTCACGCCTGCGCATCGCGAGGCCACGGAAAGGGTGGTCAAGAGCTACGCCTCGCAGATGCTGCGGGGCATCGCGGAAGGCCGCCGCATGACGGTCGAGCAGGTCCGCGCCTTGGTGGATCGCGGCCCGCTGCTCGGCCCCGAGGCGCTCGAGGCCAAACTGGTGGACCGGCTCGCCTACCGGCAGGAGGCCTACGACAAGGTCAAGGAGCGAGCCGGGCGCGGCGCCAAGCTCGTGCCGATCATGCAATACCTGCAACGCGCGGGGCGCCCGCACAGCAAAGGCAAGACGATCGCTCTGATCTATGGCGTGGGTGCGGTGCAGCGCGGCAAGAGCGGTTTCGATCCGGTCTTCGGCGAGCTGGTCCTGGGATCGGAGACCGTGGCGGGCGCTTTCCGCGCGGCCATTCGCGACAAGGACGTCAGAGCCATCCTGTTCCGGATTGACAGCCCTGGCGGCTCCTATGTTGCCTCGGATACGATCTGGCAGGAAACTGTGCGCGCACGCAAAGCCGGCAAGCCCGTGATCGCCTCGATGGGCGACGTTGCCGGCTCCGGCGGCTATTTCGTCGCGATGGCGGCGGACAAGATCGTGGCGCAGCCGGGCACGATCACGGGTTCCATCGGCGTGCTCGGCGGCAAAATGCTCACCACGGGGTTCTGGCAGAAGCTCGGCATCACCTGGGACGAAGTGCACGAGGGCGCCAACGCGACCTTCTGGTCGGGGACTTCGGACTACACGCCTGCACAATGGGCCCGTTTCCAGGCCTGGCTGGATCGCGTCTACGACGATTTCACCAGCAAAGTGGCCGAAGGCCGCCGGCTGCCCAAGCAGCACGTGCTCGAGATCGCCAAAGGCCGTATCTGGACGGGCGAAGACGCCAAGGCGCTGGGCCTGGTGGACGAGCTGGGCGGCTTTGCTACCGCGCTCCGCCTGGCCAAGCAGGCCGCTGGCATTCCCGAACAGGAAGACGTCCAGCTGAAGCTGTTCCCGCCCAGGAAATCCCTTCTCGAAGCGATATTGGAAAAACTGCGCCGGGCGGAGCCCGAGTCTGAGCAGGAAGCCGCGGCGGCGGCCTTCCGCCGCGCGCTCGGGCTCGTGCATCCGGTCGCGCGCCGGTTGCGTGCGCTCGATCCGGCGCGCGGTGTGCTGGTCATGCCCTGGCCCTGAGGAACCGCCATGCAGAAGCTTGTCCGTTGCGCCATAGTGCCGGTGGCCGGGCTGGGCACCCGCTTGCTTCCCGCGACCAAGTCGCAACCGAAAGAGATGCTGCCGGTGGCGCGCAAACCCATCGTGCAGTACGTCGCGGAGGAACTGGTGGCGAACGGGATCGAGCAGATCCTGTTCATCACCGGGCGCGGCAAGACCTCGATCGAGAACCATTTCGATTACGACCCCGAACTGGCCCGCCTCCTCCAGGCGGCCAACAAGCAGGAGCTGGTAGAGCAGTTGCATGCGGTCGAACTGAATGCGAAGTTCTTCTATACCCGACAACGCATGCAACGCGGGTTGGGAGATGCCGTGCTCTGTGGAGAGAACTTCGCGGGAGAGGAACCTTTTGTCGTGGCCCTGGGCGACTCCATCATCGGGTTGAACGCCAGCTCCCGCGCGGTTTCGCGCATGGCTGAGCTGTTCGTGGCACGCCGCGCAAGTTGCGTGCTCGCCGTGGAGGAAGTGCCGCCGGAGGAAACTGCGCACTACGGCATCGTCGAACCCGCAGAACCGGATGGAGACGTTTTTCGGGTCGCGAACCTGGTGGAGAAGCCTCCGCCCGCCCGCGCGCCGAGCAATCTCGCCATCGCGGGACGTTACATCTTTTCTCCGCTGATCTTTGACATGATCCGCCGGGTGCAGCCGGACGCGCGGGGCGAAATCCAGCTCACCGACGCCATCCAGTTGATGTGCGAGGAGGGACGCCGTGTCCTCGCCCTGAAGCTGCCGCCCGGCGAAAAACGTTACGACATCGGCAACTTCCCCAGCTACTTCGAGACCTTCGTCGAATTTGCGCTGGCCGATCCCGACTACGGCCCGGGACTGCGTGCCGCGCTGGAGCGCATGCTGGTTCGCATGCCGCCCCGCTCATGAAACGTTGGGCCTGGTGGTTGTTGCTCGCGGCTGCCATCGCCGCATTCCGCCTCTGTCATAGCGCCGTCCTCTGGCCGGAGGAAACGCTGCCCCTGGCCGCAGCCGTCCAGATGCTCTACGGGCGCCAGCTTTACTCGGAGATCTGGTTCGACAAGCCGCCGCTGGCCCCGGCGGTGTGCCTGCTCTGGGGCGCCCGGCCGGGCTGGCCGCTCAGAGTGGCAGGCGCGCTTTACGTCCTTGCCGCCTGCTGGTTGGCCGGCAGGCTGACGCGCTGCCTTTGGGGAGAACGCGAGGGGAAGCTGGCCGCGGGGCTGCTGGCCTTCTTCCTGACGTTCTGGCTCCCTGCTGCTGTCATTCCGCTGGCCTCGGACTTGCTCATGTTGGTGCCACACGCCGCAGCGGTGTGGATGGCGGTCTCCGGACGCCCCTTCGCCAGCGGCTTGGCGGCGGGCGTTGCCTTCCAAGCCAATCCCAAGGGCCTTCTCGTTCTGGCCGCCTGCTTGCTGTTTCGCGCGAGCGGCGCCCTGCGCATTCTGGCCGGCTTCCTCCTCCCATCGGCCCTCGTGTTCGCGTGGCTAGCTGCCACCGGGTCTTTCGACGAGTACTGCCTCCAGGTATGGCGGCTCGGAACGACGTACGCCCGCGACACGTTTCTGCAAGCGCCGCTCAGCGAGGGACTGGTGAGGACCGGGAACTGGGCCGGCTTCCACGCAGCCCTGCTCGTGGGCGCGGCCGCGTTCTGGCGACGCGAGCAGCGCACTTTGCGCCTCCGATTCGCCGCCTGGATGGCACTGGGGCTGGCCGGCGCTGCACTGGGCTTGCGGTTCTTCCCGCGCTACTACTTCCTGGCGCTGCTTCCGCTGACAGTGGCCGGGGCACGCGGTCTGGCGCTGCTCGAACGGCGCACGCTGTTGCTTGCGGTGCTCGCTTTGCTGGTGCCCCTGGCGCGGTTCGCACCGCGATACCTCATGCTGGCGGAGGACCTCGTCGCCGGGCGCGCGCCCGCCTGGCGCGACGTCGCCTTGGACCGCGATAGCCGCGAGATGGCTGCCCTGATACGCGCGCGGGCGCGGGCGGGCGAAACCCTTTTCGTGTGGGGGTATCGCCCCGAGCTTTATGTGTACACCCGCCTGCCGGCAGCAAGCCGCTTCCTCGAATGCCAGCCGCTCACGGGCGTCTTCGCCGACCGTCACCTTTTCGAGTCGCGCGCCTCACATGACGAACTCGCCAGAAAGGGCCGGCGCGAGCTGGTCGCGGCGCAGCCGACGTGGCTCGTGGATGGGCTGAGCCTGATCAACCCGGCGCTTGCGATGGACCGTTACCCGGAACTGCGACCGTGGCTGGCCGCGTACCGAGCAGAGGCCTCGACGTCTTCGGCGCGGCTCTATCGGCGCCAGGGCGAGTCACCGCGGCCAGAAGGCACTCGCCGGGATCAGGCCTCGAAGACGGGGGCAGAACCGTAATCCCTGTTCACGAAACGCTCCTCTCGCACTTCTCCGTCCCGCAGAACCGCGGTCAACCGGAGCACCCCGCGCACGGCAGCAGTCGCCCGCAGTCCCGCATTCAGACCACGGGTGGCCTCGACCAGAAGCAGTGGGCCGAAAGCGGTGAAATCCTCTCCGCCGTAAAGGCGCCGCAGCCTGCGGTGGAAGGTCTTCACGAACTCCTCGCCGAACCTCGCCAGTTCGCGCGCTGCGCGCTGGGGCTCGTGCTGCATCGCGCGCCGCAAGCTGCCCGCACGCACGCCCAGACGGATGAGATGGTCCACGAACTGCGCATCGGCCACCAGCAGGGAGTGGAACAGGCGCGGGGAGCGCTCCACACTGGCCAGAATGGCATCCCGGCGTGAGGGCCGGTAGAAACGCGCAGTGTCCGGCTTGCCGGCCGCCAGCAGCAGTTGCTCGATGCGCGCCAGCTCCGCGGCCAGGGCCATGCCGGTCGAGCGCCGCGCCAGCGCCACGCTCTCCGCGCTCATGATGTCGTAGGCGAACTCGTTGCTGGTCTTGCTGCGGAAGGGGAGCGTGCATCGGTAGACGACGAGCGGATAGGCGGCGCCCAGTGTTTCGTACCGCGAGAGATCCCGGAAGTACACGAAGGGCAGCCAGGTGCGCAAGGCCTGCTGCACGGCCACCGACATTTCGGTATAAACCGGGCGGAATTCCGAGCTGCGCTCGATGGGCGCTTCCAACCAGGCGGCAGCCATGGCGCCGGGCACGGAAACAGACATTTCCATCTCGATTTGTTCGGCCTCGGGAAGCAGCGGCTCGAGCCACCGGACGGCCTGTTCGAAGCCGTAGCCCAGCAGGAGCGGGACCAGTTCCAGTCGCGCCTGCGGGGCGTTCAAGCGCCGCTCGCAGGTCCAGGACAGGTCGAACTGCGTGTCGTTCCGCTCCGGGCGCAGGATGAACGCTCCGCAAAGATTCATCGTGCTGCGCACAAAGTTCTCCCGCTCCCGCTCGTCGGTCGCCGCCAGCTTGTAGACCACGATACGGCCGTCGAGCGTGGTTTCGATCCGTGCTTCCGCCAGCGCCTCGAGGCGCGCGGACCACAGTTTGCGATCCAGGAAGGGCAGGTGGAGTTCGACGTGCGTCCGGCGCCGCAAGCCGTGGGTCAGGACGGCGGCGTGCAGACGCGCGGACGCTGCCCTCGCCTCCAGCGCAGCCTCCAGATCGCCGCGCAGGGCTTTGCGGAAGGCCGCGACGCCGGCCTCGGAAAACCCGAACGAACAATCGAGCCAGGCTGTCCTGTCGGTGGTGGTCTGCCACCGCCAGATCAGCTCCGCTTCCATCCGTTTCCCTGCCGCCTCCAGAGCTCGTGCGCGCAGCGTGGCCAGAAGGGATTCCAACGCGCGGGGCTCGCCGGCAGCCGGTCGCTCGCACGCCATTTCGACGGCCTTGCGCTTGAGTTCGCGCAGCGCCTCGGGGAGCCCGTCCTCGCCGAGCAACCGGTCCGCCGCGCGGGCAGCGTTCCGGAGGCGCCGGAAAGTCTCTGGGTCTGCGGCCGCCTGAAGCAGGTTACCGGCGACGGCTTCGATCCATGCCTCAGCAGGCCAACCCGAGCGGGGCGGGGCCCACGCCAAGTCGCCGGCCAGATCCTCTTCCGTGTCCGTTTCTGCGATGCGGCGCAGCCACTCGCGCAATTCAACGAAGCGCCCGGCGTCGTCGCAGGCCCGCCAAAGGGCTTCGGCCGCAGCAGGCTCGAGGCTGCGCCAGTACTCGAGCAGGCGTGCGTGCCGTTCGTCGAAACGTCCGCGTGTCGCCTTGTCCAACAACAGCTCGAAAGCCTCCAGCGGGTGGTGACCGGTGAGGGCCGCGAGCAGCTCGTCGCTTTCTGGCGCGGGTCCGGGAACGGTTTCCAGGCGCACGCGCACCCTCAAGCTGTCTTCCCTACGACGACAACGGGTCACCCGCAGGCGCACCCGGTCCTCGGCCTCCCGCCAGACGACGCAGACGAACGATCCGGACAAGGAGATCCGCGCCAGGGCTGTGGCGCCCAAATCCACTGGCGCGCCGGTCCTGCCTGTCAGCTTTCCCGGCGCTGACTCTCCAATCCAGTGCAAACCGAGTCCGAGGCTGACGGGCAGCCCCGCGTGCAGCTCTCCGCGGTGCATGAAAACGAACAAGCGATCCGAGGGGAATACGTCAGGCTCGGCCAGCATCCCGACGGCGCCTGAGAATGCTGGGCTGGGCTGTAGGCTTTCCAGATCGAAGGCCAGCACGCGACCGGGCGGCTGCGAGGACAGCTCTTGTTGCAACGATTCGGAAAGCGAGAGCAAGGCGCTGAGTGCTCGATCGCCCATGGGATCCAAGTTCACTCCTGGGGGAAGTACGGCGGGGCATCCGCCTCACCGCGTTGCCGTTTGATTATACTGGCAAGGACCGCAAAATCATGTTGTTCGGGGCGGGCGGAGATCGGCGTCCGCAGGCTGAAGTGCTGTGTTGCCAGAAGGTTGCCGTCGGGCGAAGTTTTCTGCGGGCATCGGTCACCGCATCCCCTCGAGCGGCTGCGGGGAGGTCCGAGATGATGACGCGAAGAAGTGCCATAGCGGTGGCGGCGGTGCTGCCTTCGCTGGCCCAGCCGCCGGCGCGCAAAGGAAGGATCCGGCAGGCGGTCGCGCGGTGGTGCTTCCGTAACTGGAGCATCGAAGAACTCTCGAAAAACGCAGCGGCTCTCGGTATCGAGGGCATTGACCTGATCGGGCCCAATGATTGGCCTGTGGTAAAGAAATACGGGCTGGTTCCCTCGCTGGCTCCCGGCGGCGGAACCATCGCCGACGGGTTGAATCGCAGGGAAAACCACGACAGGATCGAACGCGAGCTGCGCGAGAACATCGAGCGGGCGGCGGCCGCCGGCGTGCCCAACGTCATCACTTTCTCGGGCAATCGGCGCGGCCTTTCCGACCAGGAGGGCTTGGAGAATTGCGTTGCTGGCCTGAACCGCATCAAGGCCTTTGCCGAGGAGAAAGGCGTCACGGTGTGCCTGGAGCTGCTCAACAGCAAGGTGGATCACAAGGATTATCAAGCTGACCGTACGGCGTGGGGGGTCGAGGTCGTGCGGCGCGTGAACTCACCCCGCGTGAAACTGGTCTACGACATTTACCACATGCAGATCATGGAGGGGGACATCATCCGCACCTTGCGCGAGAACATCCAGTGGATCGCGCACATCCACACGGCAGGCAATCCCGGGCGCAACGAGTTGGACGACACGCAGGAGCTGAATTACCGTGCGATCGCACGCGCCATCGCGGATCTGGGTTTCCAGGGCTTCGTAGCCCACGAGTTCGTGCCCCGCCGCGACCCGCTCGAATCGTTGCGGCAGGCGGTGGAGATCTTCACGGTTTGACCTGAGCCGGCCTGGCAGCGGGCGGGGGAGCGCTTGGTGGGGCAGTTCCCTGCTGGGAGCCTGGTAACGACGGGGTACGCGCAGGCGCCGCCGCTTGGGCGGAGGGAGAGCCCGCCGGCTTGGCCAGGGTTGAGGGATCAAGATTGAAATCCGGCGGCTTCGCCCCGGGGGCGCCCTCGCCGAACCTGTGGCCTTGCGCTTCCCCGATGGCGCGATATCGCTCGAGCAGGCGGTCCGCATCCGTGGCCGGCCCGCGGGGCACGGCGGAGGCGTCGCTGCCGGGAGGCGGCGGAAGCAGGTGGATGGGCGTGTTGACGCCGCCGGAGGGCGGCAATTCAAGGTGCACTCCCTCGAGCACGATCAGCACCTCTTCCAAGCCGCCCTGAAGCCCGCTGGGAGCCACGAAGACCTCCTTGAACGGGTTCCCGTCGCGCACCGCAGTGACCATTCCGACCGGTAGGCCACGTGGGAAAACGCGATCGTCCCCGGAGGTGTAAAACCACTCGCCGACCTCGACCTTCTCCTCGGCTTGGATGTAATCCACGCGGCACGCTCCGTGTCCCTGTCCCTTGAGCGCACCACGCACTCGATGCTTTTCGGAGACGACTCCGGCAGCGAACGTGGGGTCGGTGACGAGTTGCACCTGTGCGGCAGTGGGAAACACCGTGACTACCTTGCCGACGATCCCGTCGGGCGTGATCACGGCCATGCCGCGCATGACCCCGTGCGCCGAACCCCGGTCCACGAAGACCACGCGCGAGGTGGCGCCCACGCCCGCCCCGATCACACGCGCAGCCAGGGTGCGGGAGGGGTTCCTCTGCTGGAAGACGGCCAGGGCCTGCGCTCGCTCGGCCGTGGCCAGCTCGGTCTTCAGAAACTGGTTCTCCAGTTTGAGCCTCCCCAGCTCTGCCCGCAAGCGCCGATTCTCTTCCACCGCGTTGTGCAGCAGCACGTAAGACTCGAAAAAGCCCGTCACAGCGCTGCGCAGGCCCTCGAGCAGACGTGCCAGGGGCGTCACCGCGGTCACCGCCCAGACGCGAATCAGCCGCACGTCCTCGTTGGTGCGCACCTGGTAGGCCAGCAGCAGCAGCTGAGCGAAAATGAGGGCCAGCAGAACGGTCAGATTGCGGTAGCGGGTGAGCAGTTGCATCGGCAGCTCGCGGTTCCGAGCGCGCCGCTATTCGATCGCGATCTTGCGCAACAGGCGGAAATCCTCCAGCATCTTGCCGGTGCCGAGCACCACCGAAGCCAGCGGGTCCTCGGCGATCGAAACCGGCAAACCCGTTTCCTCGCGGATCCGGCGATCCAGGTTCTTGAGCAGCGCGCCACCGCCCGTCAGCACGATGCCGCGGTCGCTGATGTCGGCGGAAAGCTCGGGCGGCGTGCGTTCCAGCGCCACTCGGATGGCGTTCAGGATCGTGGCCACGCACTCCGAGAGCGCTTCGCGGATCTCGCTGTCGTCTATGGTGATCGTCTTGGGGACTCCTTCGATCAGGTTGCGCCCCTTGATTTCCATGGTCAACGGCTTGTCCAGCGGATAGGCGGAGCCGATCTGGATCTTGATCTGCTCGGCCGTGCGCTCGCCGATCAGCAGGTTGTACTTGCGCTTCAGATACTGCATGATCGCGTCGTCCATCTCGTTGCCGGCCACGCGCACCGAGCGCGAGTACACGATACCGGAAAGCGAGATGACCGCCACGTCCGTAGTGCCTCCGCCGATGTCCACGATCATGTTGCCGCAAGCCTGCGTAATGGGCAGGCCGGCTCCGATCGCGGCCACCATCGCCTGCTCCACCAGATACACCTCGCTGGCCTTGGCGCGGTAAGCCGAATCAATCACCGCGCGCTTTTCCACCTGCGTGATCTCGCAGGGCACGCCGATCACGATACGCGGGTGTACCAGCATCCGCCGGCCGTGCGCCTTCTGGATGAAGTAGGTCAGCATCTTCTCGGTGATCTTGAAGTCCGCGATCACCCCGTCCTTCATGGGCCGGATGGCCACGATGTTGCCAGGCGTACGGCCGAGCATCTCTTTGGCCTCACGGCCCACGGCTTCCACCTCGCCGGTCACCTTGTTGACCGCAACGATCGAAGGTTCGTTGACGACGATGCCCTTGCCGCGAGCGTAGACCAGAGTGTTGGCGGTACCCAGATCAATGGCCAGGTCGGACGAGAAGAGGCTGAACAGCGAGCGGAAGTTCATTCCCCTCGGAAGGTTAGCACACAGCGCGCCCGCCGTTCAATGAACCCCCCGCGCGGAGCTCGAACGAGTCAGCCGGCAGACTTCACTCCGCCAACCCCACGATCCTTATCAGGTTGCCTTGCTGCTCGATCCGGAGATTCACGCCGGTGAGCGTCCGGCGGTTGCGCAAGGCCGCGGCGCGCTCCTCGCCGAGGGCACCGAGAAGCTCCTCGGCGTCCTTGCCGCGCAACGGCGCGGTGCGCTGGTTGCCCCGCTCGGCGACAATGCTCCTTTCACCCGGATTGTACTTGAGCGTAGCCCCCTGCCACAGCGTCCCAGCTTGCGTCGGGACGGGACCAGCGGTCGAGGCGGGGGGCGCTTCCGCAGCCTGGGGCGGCTGAGGCGTGGTGACTGCCGTAACCCTCTTCATCGCGCCGTAGCCCACGGCGGTCTTCGCTCCGAAGCCGAGCCAGCGGAAGGCATGCTCGAAGGCGGCCTGCACGAGCTCCTTCCATCGGTCGTTCCCGGCCAGATCGGGCGCCACGCGCCCCAGGTGCAGGATGTCACAGACCACATGGAATGCAAAGCGCGAACCGGGCGGCACGGTGAGGAAACGGATGGGCGTTGGCTTGCCGGAGTCGTGTGGGGAGAGAACGGCAGCTTGCTCTCCCTTATCGCTCTGCCGTGCCTGATCGCTGTTCTTCTCCTCCTCGTCGCCTTTCCTCTGCTGATAGTACTCGCTGTAATGCGGTGTCATGATTTCGACCATGAGGCTATCGCCGGCGATCTGAGGGATGACGTCCCAGAAGGTGAGTGCGCCGCGGAAATGCTCCTGCTCGCCTTCCTCGGTCTCGCGACCGAAAAGAACGTCGAGCATCGAGAGCTTGACCGGAGGCGGCTGAGATTCACCATCGCCCGGCCAATCGCAGCGCGGGTCGGTTTCCCAGCCGCGCGTGTCGCCCCAGAGGCCCTTGGCCAGCTCGCGCGCCGCCTGCCGCACGACGCCCTTGACGCCGCTGCCTGCCAGATACGGCAAACCGTAAGGGTTGAGGAACGCGAAGCCGTTCTCGAGGGGATGCTCGTTGCCCAGGCCGGTCGTGAAGGGCGCAGTGGCTACCGCCTCCAGCCGGAGCGCCTGCCGTCCGGGGAGCTTCTGCCAGAGAGCCATCTGCCGCTTGGCCAGCGCATCCATTCGGGCCTTGTCGTCCTGGGACAACACGGTGACCTTGCGCCAAGCGATCTGTTCGCCATAGTCGTTCTTCGCCCACAGCCGGGGGAAATTCTTCTCTTGAAGGAGATGTTCAATGAGAGCGTCAATTCCTCGCGAACGAAGGAGTTGGTCGAGCTTCCTTCCTTCGGGGCTCCGCTTGCCGGCACGATCGCGCGCCTCCCGCTCCTGATCCTCCCGCGCGGTCCAGATCGGCAGCAGCAGGCCGAAGCGCAGGGCGGGCGAGGCGGCGCCGAACTTGCGGTCGTCGCCGATCAGACGTTGAAGATACGAGGGAACAGCGGCAACCGGCATGATGCGCCCTCCACCTACTACGAGTGCCGCGCCGCGGCCATCTGGCGCAGCCACTTCAGCCACGCCAGCGCTTCGGCCGTGATGGCCTGATAATCTCGCGGATCGGTGGCCATCAGCGCCTCCATGAACCGCTCGAAGTCCTTGCCGCCCCGAAAGACCGAGGGGAAGCGCGTCGCGAGCCAGTCGCGCAAGTCCGCGGCGATCACCTCGTTTTCGTCGGCTTTCTGGTGGCAAAAAGCAAGCACTTGCATCAGGCCCGAGTTCATGATCAGGGCGGGCAATCCCTTGGCCGCGTTCACCTGTTCTTTGGTGTAATCCCTGGCCCGCCTCCAGGCGTCCTGCGCGCGCTTCTGCTCGAGCGTCATCCTCATCGTCATCCCTCCACGATGCGTGCCACCACCAGCCCGCGGCCCGTGGTAGCGTCGCCGCCGATTTGCAAGAGCTTGCCGTCCACGACGTTCTTGATCCTCGCCATTACGGCGGCCGCATCGTGCCAGCCGTCGCCCTTCCTGCCATGCCGCGTCTGGCTAGCCAGCACGGGCGCGACGAGGATGCTTTCGGGCGGCAGATTCTCGGTGTAGAAGAGCCCGCCTTCGTCGGCGGTGCCGGTCTTTTCGTTGATACGCACATGGGGCTCGACCAGCGTCGCGTTCTGGGCGAAGAAGGCAAAGTCAGTATCCGACAGCAACACCAGATCGCTGGAAAGCTTCTGGCGAAAATAAGCACAAGCTTGATCGCCCGGCAAGGCTTTGCGAGCAAGATCGCTACCGATCGCCTTCAGGTGGTCCGAGCGTGTGGCCTCGTACTCGAAGCCCTCCAAGTGCAGCTTGTTCTCGTAGAGCAGTTGCGCGTTGGCCACGAAGCAGTTGCCCTCGGCGGGCGGATCGGGAATTGGCCAGTTCGTTTCGACCTTCACCAGCTCGAGCAAGCGGCGCGCCCGCCAGAGCGCCTGGGCGCAGGTAGTCCACACGAAGCCCTGCTTGAGGCTGCGCACGGGTAACGCAACCAGATGCGCATCGCCGAAGCTAATGGCGCCGGCGTGCAGGCTGCTCGAGCCGGCATCCGGGCCGAACAAGCGCGTCAATTCCTCCCGCGTTCCTCCGAGCAGCTCGAAGCTGTGCCGCACGGCACCCTTGATGCCGGAACCGGCAAAGCACGGGTGCCCCGTGTGACGCTCGCGCTGGATGGGATTGTCAATCACGCCGATCGCCTGCCCCGTTCCCAAATGCACGGGGCTGACGCAGTAAAGGAACATCGCTGCATGTTTCTCGAACATCTCTTGCCCTCCTCAATCCTGCTTGGTCCACTCCGCCAACCAGATGCGGTTGAAGCCCTCCGCTCTTCGAACGGGGTCCAAGTACAGCTCGGACCAAAGTCCGGCCGCGATTAGCGCGCGCAGATCTTTCGCGCTGGCCTCCAGATCGTCCAACCAGTAGACGCTGCCCGTCGGGGCGACGCGCAGCGCGGGCTTGGGCCGCTCGCGCGCCAGATCCCAGCCGGAGATCCAGCCCGCCCTGGGCACGCAAGCTGCCACCAGCCGTGCGCTCACCCCGTGGAGCTCGAAGCGGTATTCGCCATTGACCTGCTCCACTCCGGTGGGCAGCCAGCCGCCGGCGAAGATACCCGGCGAGGCGAGGATCATCCGGCAGCGGCGTGCGCGAACGATAGCCTCGTAGTCGGGCTCGGGCAGCTCGTAACCATCGAGGGGGTAAACTGCCATGGCTCGGCCATCGCCGCCCACGCGCAGCATGCCCTCGCGGGGCGGCTCGCACCCGGCAACACCGACCAGGAAGCCCACGTCGAAGCCCTCTTGGTTACCGGGTTTCAGACGCCGGACCATCGCGACGGCTTCGGCGGTAAACAGCCGGCCCTCGGCGGCGCTTCGCTTGTCGGGATCGAGGCCTACGCCCACACGTGCGTCCGTCTTCCAGAGATCCGCCGACTTGACGAGGTCGGCTCCCTGAGGCACGCGGCCGGCCATGTAGTCGCGCAGGGCACGCTCGGTGAGCCAGTAGCCGGACTCGGGCTTGCCGCGGCTCTTTTCGGCCAGCACCGGCCGCAACGGCAGCGGGTAGGAATCCAGCAGCGTAGCGGCCGCGGCCGGCAAGGCGACCGGTTGCACGGCCCGCACGACCGGCGCAGTGCCCGCTTCCTTCGGCGCTTTGGCCTTGATGATGGCCAGATCCGCTGGCGGCGCAACCAGGAGCTCGATGCGCCCGTCGGCCAGCCGACGAGCCAGGTGGAACGCGATCACCCGAAAGGCGCCCGGCGCGTCGCGGGTGCCGATCGCCGGATGCGCCAATTTGCCTTCGGCGAAAGCCGCCAAGTCCAGGCCGTCATCGGAGAGAATCCGCGTGCGCAGCGCGCCCGCGATCACCGAGGGCCACGGCGGAACGTAACTTTCCCC
>JANXAE010000264.1 GCA_025062235.1 Bryobacteraceae bacterium | reverse complement strand
TGCGTTCTGGCTGCGCGAGAATAACGACCGCATCAACCTGATCGCCGACAAAGGCGAGTATCGCCCCGGCGAAACAGCGACGATCCTCATTCCCTCGCCATTCGCCGGACCGCACTGGGCGCTGCTGACCGTCGAGCGCGGCGGCGTGCTGAGCCACGAGGTGCGCCAGGTCAGCGGCGGCAGCCTGGTCTACCAGTTGCCGATCACCCCCAATCATGCGCCGAACATCTTTGTCTCGGCAGTGCTGTTTGCGCCGCCGGACGGCAGCGGTGCGCCTGCCGATTTCAAAGTCGGCATTCTGCCATTGAGCGTTGCGCCAACCGCGCAGACACTTCAGGTTGAAGTGACCGCTGCCGCGCCGCAGGCAGCCCCCCGCGAGGCTGTCGCGTTCGAGGTGCGCGTCACCGACACGAACGGCGCGCCAGTGGCAGCGGAACTGTCGCTCGATCTGGTTGACAAGGCCGTGCTGTCGCTGCAACCGCGCGAGCCGGATGCCATTGT
>JANXAE010000263.1:247-504 GCA_025062235.1 Bryobacteraceae bacterium | reverse complement strand
AAGCGCAGCTACATCAAGCTTATCGGGTCGATGTCGATCTGGAGAGCGGCGCGGTCGCGCGGCTCCAGTGCGGTCAGCGCCTCGCGCAGCAGCGGGGCAGGTTCGCTTTCGGGTGCAAACTTCAGCAGCAGGTGGTAGCGGTACTGTCCCTCCACGCGCTCCAGCGGCGTCGGCGCTGGTCCCAACACCTGAAGGAGGGCATCATCCCGAATCGATTCGAGCGTGTCCGCCACGCATCGTAGCACGCGAAAGGCGCG
>JANXAE010000263.1:0-237 GCA_025062235.1 Bryobacteraceae bacterium | reverse complement strand
CCTCGTAATCGTGCGTGGCTGCGAACTGGATCGCGTGGTGGTCGGGGTTGAAGGTCTGGATCAGTGTGCGCCCCTGCTGCTCGCGCCTGCCAGCCCGCCCTGCAACCTGCATCAATAGCTGGAAGGTGCGCTCGGCGGCGCGAAAGTCCGGCAGGTGCAGCGCGGTGTCCGCATTCAGCACGCCGACCAGCATCACGCGCGGAAAGTCCAGCCCGCGTGCCACCATCTGCGTGCCGA
>JANXAE010000262.1 GCA_025062235.1 Bryobacteraceae bacterium | reverse complement strand
CCGCATACACCTGCTCCGCTCGCTGGCATAGCAGCGCCAGCTGCATTCGCTCCAAGTGCAGGTTGTCCAGGGTGTTCCACAGCAAGGCAAAAGCGGTTTCTACAGCAGCTGAGGAACTCAGCCCTGCCCCGATGGGCAAAGTACTACTAATAGTGGCTTCCACGCCCGTGAGGGTACGCCCTGTGTGCTGCTGAAGTGCCCACGCCACGCCCACCACATAGCGGGCGAAGGTGGAAGGCATCGTCTCTGGCAGGGGGATAGTTGCTAAATCGAACTCATACTGCTCGTCCAACAGTTCCGAGTAGATTTGGCAGCGCGAATCGGGGCGCGGGTTGGCGTGCACGCGCACTTCGAGGCTTATTGCCACAGGTAGCACATAGCCCTCGTTGTAGTCGGTGTGTTCGCCGATGAGGTTCACGCGCCCCGGTGCGCGCACACACAGCATCTCAGTCCTCCCACAGCGGTTTGCGCGCACGAAAGCCCGTGTCCAGCTCGTGGTAATACTCGA
>JANXAE010000261.1 GCA_025062235.1 Bryobacteraceae bacterium | reverse complement strand
CCGCTGCCGCTGGTGTGCAGGGCGGGCCGCCCGTCGATCGCGAGCGAGAAACGGACCGCCGGAGCCGCGAGCGCGAGTCGCTGCACGGTGCGGACGATCTCGGCGGTCTCGGCCCGCTCGTCGCGGACGGCAGCGAGGCGTGCCGGCACGTTCTCGAAGAGCCGCCGTACGGTGACCGTGGTGCCGGGAGGATGGGCGGTCGGCTCGTCGGCGAGCACCCGTCCGGCGTGGAGGACGAGGCGGCGCCCGAGCGAGCTGTCGGCGGTGCCGCTGGCGATGGCGAGTTCGGCGACCGCTGCGATACTGGGCAGCGCCTCGCCGCGGAAGCCGAGCGTCTCGATGCGCTCGAGGTCGTCCTCGCGCAGCTTGCTGGTGGCGTGGCGCTGCACGGCGAGCGGGAGTTCCTCCGGTGGAATGCCGCATCCGTCGTCGGTGACGCGGATCTCGCGCAACCCGCCGCCGCGGACCTCGATGCGGATACGGCGTGCGCTGGCGTCGAGCGAGTTCTC
>JANXAE010000260.1 GCA_025062235.1 Bryobacteraceae bacterium | reverse complement strand
TCCCCATCCCTGTGGATGTGCGCTTGGTGGCAGCCACAAACCGCAACTTAGAAGAAGCGGTGCAGTCGGGTTCGTTCCGCAGTGACCTGTACTATCGCTTGCAGGTCGTCCATATCCACTTACCGCCGCTGCGCGAGCGGCGGGAGGATATCCCGTTGCTGGCAAACCACTTCCTCAAAAAGTTCGCTGAGGAGAACGGGCGTGCCCTGCGCACCATCAGCCCAGAAGCGATGCAGATTCTGCAGCAAGCGTGCTGGAAGGGCAACGTGCGCGAGCTGGAAAACGCAATAGAAGCAGCGGTGGTGCTGGCGCCGCCCGACGCCACTGTGCTACTCCCAGAGCATTTGCCAGCGCACTTGCGTATGGGATGAGTGGCGCGCGCTGGGCTTGCGGCAGGAGCTACGCCGCTTGCTGATGCAGATACTCTGCCAGCGACTGCCAGTAAGCGTTGAGTCGCTGCCACGCTTCGGGGGCGTTTGCAAGCTCGCCTTGCTTGCCCGCTTGCTCCAGCTCGAAGGCAATC
>JANXAE010000025.1 GCA_025062235.1 Bryobacteraceae bacterium | reverse complement strand
GCAGGCCTTCACCGAAATTCTGGAACTGGAAAGCGAATCCCTGCTGGCGAGGGCCGTGAACCAGCGCACGCGGCAGGGGATGGAGCTCTCCCGTACGTTGACGCGCCTGCTGAGCGGCGCCAGCCCCTTGAAGACGGCGTTCCCCGCAACCACCCTCGGCCGCCAGATGGAATCCATCGCACGCTTGATCCACGGCCGTAACGAGCTCGGCCAGCGTCGTCAGGTCTTCTTCGCCTCGCTGGGCGGCTGGGACCATCACGTCAATCTGGTTGCCTCGCAGGATCCGCTCATGAGCCAGCTCGACGCCGCTCTCGGCGCTTTCTACCAGGCCACCGAAGAGATGGGCGTGGCGGACCGCGTGGTCACCTTCACCGCCAGCGAGTTCGGACGCACTTTGAACGCGAACTCCAACAACGGATCCGACCACGGCTGGGGCGGACACCACTTCGTCCTCGGGGCCGCCGTCAAGGGCGGCCGGATCTATGGGCGTTTCCCCGAGGTGGCGCTCAATAGCGCGGATGACGCCACCGGCCGCGGCGTCTGGATCCCTGCCATCTCGCTCGAGCAGTACGGCGCAACACTGGCCGCGTGGTTCGGCGTGCCAGGAGAGCGCCTCGAGGAAGCCTTCCCCTACCTCAGGAACTTCGCGCCGCGCAATTTGGGCTTCCTCGACTGAATCGCCGGCGGCAGGAGGCGCGGCGCCTCCGTGACCGGCATCGGCTGGCGCACTGCCCGCCGGATCGCCCACAATGGTGGGCATGAAGATCCGCTCGAAGCTTGCGCTGTCCGTCCTGCTCGTATGGACCTGGCCGCCTCTCGAGGCGGACGAAGGGATCTGGCTGTTCGAAGCTTTCCCCAGGAAGCGAGTGGCGGCGAAGTACGGGTTCGAGGTCGCCGACGGATTCCTCGACCGGCTGCGCCTGGCTTCGCTGCGCGTCGGCGCCTCGGGCTCGTTCGTCTCTGCCGACGGGCTGATCTTCACCAATCATCACGTCGCGCTGGACTGCCTCCAGAAGCTGAGCACCAAGGAGAACAACTATGTCGTGGACGGCTTTTGGGCGCCTACCCAGGCCGACGAGAAACCCTGCCCGGATCTGGAGGCCAACCAGCTGGTGCGCATCCAGGACGTGACCGAACGGGTCAACGCCGCCGTCAAGCCGGGCGCCCCGGATGCCGAGGCGCTTCGGCAACGTCAAGCCGAAATCGCCCGTATCGAGAAGGAATGCACGACGGCCACAGGCAACCGCTGCGACGTGGTCAACCTCTACTCCGGCGGTCGCTATCACCTGTACGAATACAAGAAGTACACCGACCTGCGGATGGTCTTTGCGCCGGAGAGCGACATCGGTTTCTTCGGCGGCGATCCCGACAATTTCACCTATCCGCGCTACTGCCTGGACATCGCGTTCCTGCGCGCCTACGAGAACGGCAAGCCCGCCCGCACGCCCCACTACCTGAAATTCAGCCGCGAGGGCGTCAAGGAGGGCGAGCTGATCTTCGTCTCCGGCAATCCCGGCACCACGGGCCGACTGATGACGGTGGCGCAACTGGAGTTCCTGCGCGACCATTACTACCCCCTGATCCACCGGCGGCTGGCTTCGCTCATCCGCACCCTGGAGAACTACAGCGCGCAAAGCCCGGACAACGAGCGCGTGGCGCACGACAATCTTTTCTCGCAGCAGAACAGCTACAAGGCCTACACGGGGTTCCTTGCCGGTTTGCGCGATCCAAAGATCATGGATCTCAAGCGGGCGGAGGAGAAGAAACTCCGCGCCGCTGTGGAAGCCGATCCCGATCGCAAGGCGCGCTTCGGCGGCGCCTGGGATGCGGTGGCCGCGGCATATGGGAAATTCCGCGATTACTACAAGACGTACTGGCTGCTCGAGTTCAACCCGCACCGCGGCACGGACCTGCTGCGCATCGCACGCGACGTGCTGCGGCTGGCCGAGGAACGCCAGAAGCCAGACGATCAGCGGCTGCGCGAGTACCGCGATTCGGCACTGCCGAGCCTCGAGCGGCAACTGTACTCGCCGGCCCCCATCACCGACTCGATGGAAATCGCGGTGCTCGCCGATTACTTCGAATTCCTGCGCGCGGAACTGGGCGCCGACGACCCCACGGTCCGGGCCATCCTCGACGGGCGCTCGGCCCAGCAGGCCGCCGAGGCCTACGTCGGCGCCAGCCGCTTGAAGGACGTCGCCGAACGCAAGCGGTTGGCCGCCGACGTGGAAGCCGTGCGGAGTTCGCAGGACGGGATGATCCGCCTGGCGCGCCTGCTCGACGCTCGCGCACGCCAGTTGCGGAAGCGCTTCGAGGACGAGGTCGAGGCAGTGCTGACTTCTTCGGCGGCCAAGATCGCCCAGGCCCGCTTCGCCATCTTCGGCGAGGACGCCTACCCGGACGCCACCTTCACCCTGCGGCTCTCCTACGGCGCCGTGCGCGGCTACAAGGACCAGAAAGGTCGTGCGGTCCCTTACGCCACGACCTTCGAGGGCCTTTACAAGCGGGCCACGGGCAAGCCGCCTTATCGCCTGCCCAAGCGCTGGCTCGAGGCGCGCTCGAAGCTCAACCTGAAAACACCGTTCAATTTCGTCAGCACCGCGGACACGCACGGGGGCAACTCCGGCAGCCCGACGGTGAACACGCGCGGCGAGATCGTCGGCATCCTGTTCGATGGCAACATCGAGAGCCTGCCCAACCGCTTCGTGTACACCGAGGAGCGTGCGCGCTCGGTTCATGTGGCTACCCAGGGCATCCGGGAAGCCCTGGACAAGGTGTACGGAGCGCACCGTCTGTTGGCCGAACTGGGCCTGAAATAAGGGGAAGCGGTGGCGCACCGGCGCGTACAGGATAGCGAGAGCGATGCTCACGTTCGTCCTCTGGCTGATCCTGCTCGTCGTGTGCTGGCCGCTGGCGCTGGCTGCCTTGATCCTCTATCCGCTGCTCTGGCTGCTGTTTTTGCCCTTCCGGATCGTGGGCATCGCCGTAGGCGGTGCGCTCCAGCTTCTCCGGGCAATCGTCACTCTGCCGGCCCGCTTGCTGCGCGCCGTCGGCCGGGCCTGAGAAGGTGCGCTCCTGCTAGCATGTAGGTGCGGACCGCGCAATGAGAATCCTGGTCGTCGGCGAGATCCTCTGGGACGTCTTCCCTGACGCGGAACGGCTCGGCGGGGCGCCCTTCAACCTGGCGGCCCACGCGCGCAGGCTGGGGCACGAGGTCTACTTCATCAGCGCGGTCGGCGACGATCCGCGGGGCCGCGCCGCGCTCGCACGCATGCGCGAGCTCGATCTTCCCGCGCGTTTCGTGCGCACCATAGCGGGACAGGCTACCGGGACGGTCTCGGTGCGGCTGGATTCGGCCGGACAACCGGACTTTACGATTCATCGTCCGGCCGCTTACGATTTCGTCTCGCTCAGCGACGAGGACTTCGACGAGCTGGTGAGCTGGGATCCCGACTGGCTCTGCCACGGGACGCTGCACTGCATGCACCCGCAGGCGCGGACCCTCACCCGGCGGCTCGTCGAAGCGCTGCCCCGCGCCCGTCGCTTCTACGACGTCAACCTGCGCAAGCACAGCTACACGCCGGAACTGCTGCGCGAGCTGATGGCGAAGGCGACGGCGGTCAAGCTGAACGACGCCGAGGCGACCGAAATCGAACGGTTCTTCGACGGCCGGCGCCGCGGTCTGGCCGACTTTGCCGAGCGCTTTGCGGCTCGGTTCGGTTGGGAGCTCGTCGCCGTCACCCGGGGAGCCGAGGGATGTGGGCTCTGGCGGAAAGGCGAGTGGGTCGAAGCGCGGGGATATCGCGTGCAGGTTGTGGACGCCGTGGGAGCTGGCGACGCCTTCGCCGCGGCCCTGCTGCACGGTCTAGACGCCGGCTGGCCGCTGGCCCGTGTCGCCGATTTCGCCAACCGGGTGGGCGCGCTGATCGCCTCGCGGGCGGGAGCCGTTCCCGACTGGACTCCCGAGGAGTGCGCAGCGCTCGGCTGACCCGCGCGCGGTCCGGCGCTCTTCTTGCTTGCCTCTTCCGGTCCACGGCGGCCGAAGGCGCGACGCTGCGGGCTGCCCGGTCCCACGTCCGTCGCCGGACCGATCGGGAGTTGCCTGTGGTGATCGAGGCACGCTGTCCGGCTACGGCGCCTTGCACGTCCCCGTCAGCCGCAGGGGACCGGGACTTTCCGCGATCCGGGAGCTGGCGCGCAGGAATCGCCGCGATCCGGAGGCGCGGACCGGATGGCCCACGCTCCGCTACGGTCTCCACCCATCCAGGCATCTTGAAGCGCGCTCCTGTGCGATCCAGCCGCGCGTTGAGGCGTGGATCAGGCGGCCAGGCCCATCGCCACAGGCGTTTCTCGGCCTGCCGGAGGAGCAGCTGCCGCCGTCAGGCGCACTGTCGAGAACCGCGATCTTGCTCCCATCGCCGCGACAATCTCCGGCGGAGGACCCACCTTCTCACGGACGGCCGCCGACCGGTTGCCCCGTGGGCCGAAAAAGCGCCGACCAGTGCCAGGCGGGTTTCGGAGAGGGCTCCGAGAGGACGGAGCCCTCGAGCGAGGACGTTCCGTGCGGCGGCCCGGACCTGGCGGGAGGGAATTCCTCAACCCGCCGCCTCGAGTACGCGGCCGAAGCGGCGCTCGCGGCGGTGGAACTCGCGCACGGCCTCCTCGAGATCCTTGCCTTCGAAATCGGGCCACATGCGGGGCGTGAAGTAGAGCTCCGCGTAAGCGCATTCCCACAGCAGGAAATCACTCAGGCGTTGCTCGCCGCCGGTGCGGATGAGCAGGTCCACGTCCGGCACGGGTTCGCCGGCGTGGATGGCCTCGCCGAGCAGGCGAGCGAAACCCGCACGGCCGATGCGGCGGCCGTTGACGCGATGGGCGGCCCGGACGATCGCGTCGCGCGCCGAGTAATCCACGGCGATGCGCAGGTGCAGGTTGCGCCCTCCGGCGGTCGCCTCCTCGGCTCTCTGGATGGCGCGGCGCAGCTCGGGCGCCAGCCGGTCGCGTCGCCCGATCACGCTCAGCCGGATGCCGTGCTTGACGCACTCGGGCGTTTCGCGCTCCAGGTACTCGTGGAAAAGCTGCATGAGGGTGGAGACTTCCTGGGCCGGACGCTGCCAGTTGTCCGAGGAGAATGCATAGAGCGTCAAGGTGCGGATGCCCAGCTTGGGGGCGGCCTCGATGGTTCGCCGCACCGCCTGCGCCCCTGCGCGGTGGCCCGCTACGCGGGGCAGGCCGCGAGCCCTGGCCCAACGACCGTTGCCGTCCATGATGATGGCGACGTGCAGGCCGCCCTGTGCAGAACCGCCGGGCAGCGGCGCTGGTCCGCCGTGGTTCTCGCTTCCTCTCATTCCTCACCGCTCCCGCATGGCGCGAATCAGGGCTTCCATGTGGTCCAGATAGCGCTCGAGCGCTTGCCGCCCGGTGGGCGTCAGCCTGTACTCGGTCTTGGGCAAACGGCCGTCGAAGTATTTCGTACAGACGATGTAGTCGGCCTGCTCGAGCTTGCGCGCATGCACGCTCAGGTTTCCGTCCGTCGTCTTCAACAAGCGCTTCAACTCGTTGAAGCTCAGTTTCTCGTTGACCGCCAGAGCGCTGACGATGCCCAGCCGGATCCGCTCGTGGATCAGGCGGTCCAGGCCGCGGGCCGTTGCGCCCGGCGCCGCAACCGCGCGCAGACGCACCGGCTGCGGCGCTCTCTGCTCGGCTCGCCGCGATGCCATCGTGGCCCTAGCCACCGTACCTCCTCACGATCAACGTTCCGAAGACCAGGTGCAGCCCCCCGAAACCCGCCGCCATCATGGGACAGCCCCAGGAAGGCGGCAAAAACAGCGTGAGGGTCCCCAGCGCCATGAAACAGAGGCCCAGGAACGGCACCACCCTGATCGAGAAGGCGCCTCCCGTGACAATGCCCGTGCCGTACAGAAGCATCCACATCCCCGGAATCACGTCCCACTGGGCGGCGCGATGGAGGACGAGCGTGAGTATGGCTCCCACCGCCATGGGAGGCGAGAAGCTGAGCGCGAAACGGCGGGCGGGCATGGAGAACAATGGCATCCGCGCAGACCGCGCCTTGCGCACCGTGGCTGCGGCGGCGATCGCGAAAGAGAGCAACGCTTCGACGAGCCAGATCGTCAGCCAGCGCGATGGCGGCTTGCGCCACGCCAGCACGGCGGCTCCCAGCGCCGTGAGTCCCACCGCGATCAAACCCCAGCCGGAAATGGCAGTGAAAGCCGTCGCGCGTTCCATCGTCTCGCGGATGAAGCGCAGGTTGTCCAGGGCATGGATTTGGATGGAGCTGGGCGGGCGCCTCGGCGAGCGCAGGGGACCGGCGGAAGCCATCGCGCCTAGGATAGGGTGGGTGGCACCGCCTTGTCAAGTACTTTACGTCGCAAAGCCTAGCCCCAGTAGGCCCACGCCCCCGTCCCGATCACCCAGACGGCCAGGCAGGCGTTGGTGACCCCGTGCGCCAACACGCAATCGGCCAGACTGCGCGTTCGCACCAGCCACCAGTTGTAGGCGGCGCCCGCTACGACCCCCACGTCCCAGAAAGGCCCGTGTTCCAGCCCGAACAGCACGGCGGTCAGCCAGAACGCCCGCGGAAAGCAGGCCCCCAGCGGGACTTCTTCCACGGCCTTGCCGGTGAGCCAGCGCATCAGCCAGGCGCGCCAGAACCATTCCTCGATGAGAGGAACAACCAGAGCCGATCCAGCCGCGCGCAGGACCAGGAAGACCACGTCGGACCGCAGCTCTTCGCTCATGGAGGATTGCGCGCGGCCGACCAGCGGATTGCAGAACAGCCAGTGGTTCCGATAGCCCGGCCAAGCCAGATCAGGTCCAATCCAGACCAGGAAGACTCCCAAGCCGACGAGCACCGATGGAAGGGCTCGTTGCGGCCGCAAAGGGAAAAGCCCTCGCGAGAGCCAGCACCATGCTGCCAGCGCGGCGAACGACCGCAGGGGATAACCCACGCGAGGACTCCATCCGGCCCAGCCTTCCACGCTCATCAGCGTCACGAAGACGAGGAAGGGGACGACGTAGGCTGCCGTGTTCCGTTTCACGGCGCGCCTCAGCCGAGTTTGCCCAACAACTCCCGGATCCGGGCCGCTTCCTCGGGCGAAGGCTTGTTCCGGAGGGCGGTTTGGAGGGCCTGCCGCGCCCCCGGCCGGTCTCCCTTCTGGTACAGAGCCATGCCGTAATGGTAGTGGAAGGTCGGATTGTTGGGTTCCTTGCGCGTGAGTTCGCGGAAGATTTCGATGGCTTGGTCGGCCAGGTTCTTCCTGATGTAGATCCACCCCAGGGTGTCGGCCACGTTGTTGTCATGCGGCAGTTTCTGGCGGGCCCGCTGCGCCAGCATCAGCGCGCGGTCCAGATCGCCGCCGCGTTCGGCCAGCAAGTACGCAAGGTTGTTCAACGCAACCGGGTGATCGGGCTGTAGGGCCAGGATCCTCTCGTAGGTCTGCTGCGACTGGGCGAACTGCTGGAGCTGATCCTGTATGAGAGCCAGCGCCAGCAGCGCCGCAGGTTCCTTGGGCATCAATTCGACTGCCTTGGCGAAACTGGCCGCAGCGGCCTGCGTGTCCCCTTTGCGCCTTTGCGCCTCACCCAACCGCAGGTAAAGGTCGCCGGCGCTCGGGTGCTTGGCGATCAGCGCGTTGTATTCGGCGATGGCCTCGTCGAAACGTCCCGCGCGAACCAGCATGTTGGCCAGCGCGGCGCGCACCAATTGGCGTGAAGGATCGCGCTCCAGCTCTTTCTTGAGCACTTCCACGGCTTGGGCAAAGCGCCCCTGCGCCGCATAGGTCTCGCTCCATCCGACGAGCGCCCGCAGGTCGGCTGGCTCCGCGTTCTGGTGGAGCTTGCGGAACTGCTCTTCGGCCTCCGCGTACCTGCTCTCGGCCAGGTTGAGCGAAGCCAGGGCCAGCAGCGCTTCGCGCGAGCCTGGGTGCTCGCGGATCACGGTTTCCAGATCCTTGCGGGCCTGGGCCGTGTTGCCCATCGCCACCAGCGCCGCGTGCCGCAGCAGCTTGGCCGGCAAGTTGCCCGGATCCAGCTCGAGCACCTGTCGCGCCACCGTCAGCGCGGAGGCGAAGTCGCGGCGCCCCATGTGGTACTGGGCCAGTGCGAAGCGGGGGGGCAGGTAGTTCGGCCTCCGTTTGATCGCCTCTTCGAATTGGACTCGCGCCAGCTCCCACTGGCCCTGTCGCGCGAGCGCCCGTCCAAGCTGGAAACGCAGCACGGGATTGTCCGGGGTGCGACCCACCGCAGCTTGCAAGTCCGCCACGGCAGTGCGCAGCTCGTCGGGCGAGCCGCCCTCGATGATCAAGGCGGCGCGCATGGCCCGCGCCTCTTCATCCTTGGGATTCTGCTTGATGATTTCCTCGACCAGGGAGGCGGCCTCCGCACGTCGGCCCTGTTCGAGAAGCACCTGAGCCCTGGCTTTCTGGTAGCGGGCACGCCGGGCCCCGTCCTTCTGGGCGCCGAGGTCGTAGTAGCGCAGGGCGTTCTCGAAGTCCCCGCGTACACGGAAGAAATCGCCCACCAGCTGGTAGGCTTCCGGAAAATCGCCCGGGTGCGAGATCAGGTGGTCCAGAGCGGCCTGCATCTCCTTGCTTCGCTGCTGGCGATGGTAATGGGCGGCCAACTGCAACCAAGCGCCGGCAACTTTGGGTAAACTCGCCACCTTCTGCTTGAGTACCGCCTCCGCGTCACCCTCGCGCTTGCTCCGCACGTAGTGCAGGTACAGCACGTCGTAGGCAGGCGGCAACTCCGGTCGTTTGCGCAGCAGCTCCCTCGCCAACTTCTCGGCCTCTTCGGCCTGGCCGTCTTCGAAGAGGACCTCGATCAGCGGCAGGGTGAACTCCGGCTGAAAGGGCCCGGCATCGTGGGCCCGGCGGAATTCGGCCAGAGCCTCCTTGAGCTTCCGCGCGCTCAGATAGTAATAGCCGAGCAACCTGTGCCTCTGGGCAGAAGATGGCGGAAGCTGTTCGGCGAGCTGCTGGATTTCGCTACGCAGGTACTCGATCTGCTTGGTGTTGGTGGCCGCCGTCGTCGCCAGTCCCCTCAGGTAGATCTCGCCGAGCTCCACTTTTGGCTCGGTCCGGTCGGGCAGCAGTTCGACCGCCCGGCGCAACCAGCGGACCGCCTCCGGAATCCGGTTCAGCCGCAATTGCGTCAGGCCCAGCCGGTAATACGCTTCGCCATAGCGCGGGTCTTTGCGCAGCGCCTGGCGGTACATGATCGAGGCTTCCTTGTACTGCTTCTTTTCGAAGTACCGGTTGCCGCTTTCGAGATATCTCCGCTTGACGACCTCGGGATCGCGACTGCAAGAGACCAGTCCCAGTGCAATAGCCGCACCCAACACCCACGCTTTCCTCATCCAAGCCATCCTCCGGCGATCGGCCTTCTCCCAGCATAATTCACGATCCCCTGGTCGGTGGAGGCTCCGTGCTACCGGCGGCTTCAGCGGTCACCTCGCGCGCCGGAGGCCGGTTGCGGCCGCCGGGCGCGGGCTGGCGGCTGGCGCGTTCCGAGGTAGCAGCCTCGGCACCCGGGCCGAGCCAGGATTCACCTTGCGGGACTGCGGCACATCGGACAAGGTCGGGGCCGGCGAAGCGATCCCCGGCTCGGACTGCAAAAATGCCCGGCATCCAGTCAGTCCGGAGCGATCAGGGAGACTGGGTTCCCAGCGCCGCGCTCGCCCCGCGCAACTCAGTCCACGGCGACCTTAGGCACCACCGGAGCCGAGGACGGACTGTCCACTCCGCCGATGCGGATCGTAACCGGCAACGAGTCCCCGCGGGTGCGGAAGCCGGGCACGCGCACATCAATGCGGTAGACGCCGATCGAGCCCGGCTGGAGGCCGCTCCATTCGACGATCATCTCCGACTGCTGCCAGGCGGGATCGCCGAAGAAAACCTTCACCGGGTCGGTCACCGCCAGCGGCTCTTCGGGCGCGGGCGTGCCGGCAACCACTCGCGCGCCCTTGACCGCGCCCAGCCCGGTGGCGAAGATGCTCACCACGCGGTCGCGGCGGGCCGGGTTCTGCTTGGTGACCGGCCTCCCGTCGGGGTGGTAGATGGCCGCTTGATCTGTGACCGGATCCACGAAGACCGCGGGAGCATACTTGGAGACGGTCAGCGTGTAGCCGACCGAGGCGATCTTGCGGTCCACCGCGCGCACCACCAGCGTGTAGCGGCCGGCGCCCAGATCGAACGGCAACTGTGCGTTGATCTGGGTGGGCGAGGTCATCAGCAAGGGCAGCGGCCGGTTGTTCACGGTTACGCAGGTCCCGCCCATGATATTCGGCAGCGGGGTGGCGCGCGGCGTTTCGGAGGCGGCCAGGGCCTGCCCGAAGATCGAGATCAGGCCGCCGGGCGCCACGCTGGTCGTGTAGCTGGCCATGCTCACCACACCGTTGCGGTTCACCGTGGGACGGTCCACGCGCACGGGTTGATCGAGCGGCACGACGCTCAGGCCACTGGTCGTCAGCACGTAAGCCGCCTGCCCGGAGGGATCGAGCGCCATGGTGCGCCCGTTGATGAAGGCGCGGCCCGTGCCCACGACCGTGGAGAGCGGCGACTCGAGTGCGGCGGCCGAGCGCAGGACCGCTCCGGTGGTTGCGTCCACCAGTTCCACCATGGGCAGCTCCGTCGCCAGCGCGGTCGCCGAAGCCAACACCGGCTGCACGAAGCGCGCGTAGGTCGTGCCGCTGACAGGCGCCACGGCGGCGACCGGTCGGTTCATCGTCATCGTCTGTCCGGCGCGCACCGGCACCTGAATGCTGGGCGCGTCGGCAACGCGTGTCAACGACTGGTTGAACAGCATGCCGTGGATCACGTAGTACTGCCCGCGCGGCCCGGCGGCGACCGGCCCGAGGAATCCGGTGGCGGCCCCGCTGACGATCTGGCGCGCCAGTACGTACTCATCCACCGCAGCGTCGTACAGGTAGGCCATGGTGTTGTTGGCACCCGCCACCAGCAGGATGTACTCGCCGCCCGGCGTGGCCGCCATGCTCCGCGGCGCGGGCACGGTCAGCGACCCGATGACGGGACTGAGCGGACGCGGCACGGCCTCGTTGCCGATGACTTGCCAGAGCGTCCCGTTGCTCATGACGATCTGCAAGCCGCTCTGCCCCGCCGCGATCACGCTGGGAGTCACCAACGGCGCGCTGGCGTTGAAGGGCAACGCCGGGAAGCGCACCCGGCCCACTTGCCGGCCCAGATTCAGATCCACGATGCTGATGGACTCGCCGCCCGAGTTCGCCACGTAGAGCGTGTTCCCGTCGGGCGTGATCGCCAGCGAGCGCGGCAACTGCCCTACCTTGATCGGCTCCAGCAACCGACGGCTGCGCAGGTCGAAGACCTCGACGCGGTTCAGGCCGGAGTTGGCGATATAGAGCCGCTGGCGCTGGGCGTCGAGCGCCATATCCACCAGGCCCTCCTGATCCGAGATGCCCACCTCGATGGGCACCAGATCGCCCCTGGCCTCGGCGTCCCGGTTGTTCTGGAACACGCGAATGCGCGGCGGAATGTTGACGGCCTCCGGGGCCTGGATGGCGAAATCGTGCGGCGTGATCGTACCCAGCGAGCGGGCGGCGTTGGCGTTGAAGACGAACTCGATCGTTTGCTCAGCCGGCCGCACGCGCACCAGCGGCGCGGTCTGGGCCACGGCGGGCTGTTGCTGGCCGGGGCCGGTAGGAGCTGCGGCATCGGCGCCTGTGCCCGGAACCGGGGTGGGCTGCTGGCCCGGGGTCGGAGGCAGGACGATGATGATGGTTCCTCCCGGAGCGCCGCCGCCAGGTCCCGTCCCGCCCAACCCGGGCGTGCCCATCTGCGTGGTCGTAGGCGTCGGCAACAACTGGGGCGTGATGCTGAAACGGCCGCGTCCGAAGTTCTGGATCCGCACCGCGGCCGTGCGCTGGCTGGCCAGCACCCCGCATTGATCGTTGGCGAGCAGCACGACGCGGCTCTCCGGGATGGCGATGGGATTGTCCGCCAGCCGGCCCACCGGCAGGATCATGAAGCCGGATTCCGACAGGGCGTAGATGGTCGCGCCGTCGGCGCTGATCACCATCTTGCCTGCAATGTTCTCGCTCAGTTGCACCGCAAAGTGAATCAGAAGGTTGTCGGGATCGTTGACCAGAAGCTGGCTCACGTTGGGCCGCAGGGGCGTGGTCGAAAGGGGCGGGATGTTGAAGGCCGAGTACAGGTAGCTGCCGTCCGGTGCGAAGACGCTCCCGCCCAGGTTGTCGGTGAGGCTGAACTGAGCTCCGGTCTGGAAGGGGAAGGGCGCGTTGGCCGCGTTCTGCTGCGCCAGCACCGCCAGCGTCTCGGTGTCGAACAGAGTCAGGCCGGCCATGAACTTGGACCCGTCCGGCGCCACCGAGATCACGGTCGAGATGTTGCCGATCTGGCGCGACCGCAACACGGTGGCCGAGGCGGTTTCGTAAACGAAAGCCACGCCCGTGTTGGCGTTGATGTTGGTGAGACCCACGATGTAGCGGCCGTCGGGCGTCGCCGCCAGACGGCTGCGATGCGCCAGCGCCAGCCTCCCGGCGGGCGGGGGCAGACGCGGCGATTGCGCCGGTGGCGGAGCGACGACCACGTTGCCGATCGCCTGGCCCTCGGCCGCCCCGGGATCGTAGATCAGCAGCGTGTAGGCCTGGTTGTTCAACCCGGTTCCGGTGGTGGTGATCAGCACACGTTCGTCCGCTCCGACCGCCACTCCCTCCGGCTTGGCGGGCAGGCTGATGCGCCGCACCACCGTCATCGTGTCCAGGTCAATGATGTTGAGCGTCGAACCGTCGAAGCAGGTGACGTAGAGGTATTTGCCGTTGCGCGACAGAGCCGCCGAGACCGGCAGCCGGTCCACCGCCACCGGCGACAGGAACCGACGCTGCGCTATGGCATAAACCTCCACGCGGTTGTAGGAGGGATTGACCAGATACAACCGGCTGCGCGGCTCGTCCAGCACGATGTCCAGCAGGCTGCCCACCACGGGAACCACTGTCCCGAACGTGGCCGCCTGGACGGCCGCTGCCGCGGCCAGCGCCATCAGCAAGCCCCGCGTCCGCATCATTGGCAATTCAGTATAACCCGCGACCCAACCCAAGGTTTCGCTAGGCGGGAGGCCGTCACACAAGCCCCTGTCCCGATTGTGCTAAGCTGCGACGGGATTCCATGACGCTGGACGACATCGTGCGCGGCTTCGCCGGAGCCCGGGTGTTCGACCTCGCGCAGCCCATGTACAACGGGATGCCCCATCATCCCAATCACCCTCCCTTCATGTTCGTGCTCACCCGGCTGCACGGCGAAATGGTTCACCCCGGAGGGGCCAGCTCCGCCGCCGAGGCCTTTTCGCTCGGGGGCCACGTCGGCACCCACTTCGACGCCCTGTGTCACTTCGCCCATCACGGCAAGCTCCACGGCGGGCGCGAGACCGCAGGCCTGGAGGAGTACACCACCGGCGTGGCTGCACTGTCGGTGGACACCGTGGGTCTCATCGCACGGCGTGGCGTGTTGCTCGACGTAGCCGGCCCGCAACCGCTGCCCGAGGATTTCACCATCGAACCGCACCATTTGGAGGAGGCCGCCGCCCGCGCGGGCGTCGAGATCGCTCCGGGCGACGTGGTCTTGATTCGCACGGGCTGGGGTCGCTACTGGGGCCAACCCAAGCGCTTCATCAACGACGGTCGGGCGCCAGGACCCGGCTTGGCCGCGGCGCGCTGGCTCAGCGACCGCGGCATCTGGGCCGCCGGCTCCGACACGACGTACTTCGAAAAGGTGCCCTCGGACCGCTCCGTCCACGTGCACCTGCTGGTCGAGAAGGGCATGCACATCATCGAGGCCCTCAACCTCGAGGAGCTGGCAGGCGAGGGGGTCTTTTCCTTCCTGTTCGTTGCCGCGCCGTTGAAGATCCGTGGCGCGACCGGATCGCCGATCCGTCCGTTTGCAGTGGCGTTCTGAAGCGAACCCCCGAACCGTTCGGCGGCGAGGAGGGAAGAAAAGGGGCTTGGCGTTGGGATATCTTTGTGATATCATAGAGATTTCACAAGAAAGGAGGCCCATGCAACAAGAGCGCATCATCCAGGGCTTGCCCGGCTGGCCCATGGCCTTCCTGCTGCTGGCTGTTCCCTTCGCCGCGGTTTACGGCCTGGTGCAGGCGGCTCGCGCCGGCTCGGTCACGCTCGTCATCCTATGGCTGTTGGTGTTGGTTCTCGATCTGATCGGATGGTTCGGTCTCACGGTGGTGAACCCCAACGAGGCCAAGGTGATCACGCTGTTCGGCGTCTACAAGGGCACGATCAAGCAGGCCGGCTTTCGCTACGTGCATCCGCTGGCCAGCAAGCGGCGCGTCTCGCTGCGCGTGCGCAATTTCGAGAGCGGCAAGCTCAAGGTGAACGACAGGGACGGCAACCCCATCGAGATCGCGGCCGTGGTGGTCTGGCGCGTGGTGGAAACCTTCGAGGCCGTCTTCAATGTGGACGACTACGAGAATTTCGTACACGTACAGACCGAGGCGGCCTTGCGCAACCTGGCCACCAGTTATCCTTACGATGCGCACGAGGAAGGCGAGCTTTCGCTGCGGCTTTCGGCGGGCGAAGTCGCCGAGCGGCTCCGGCACGAGATCCAGGAACGCCTGGCGCGTGCCGGCATCGAAGTGATCGAAGCGCGCATCAGTCACCTTGCCTACGCGCCCGAGATTGCCGGGGCCATGCTGCGGCGCCAGCAGGCGGCGGCCGTGGTCGCCGCGCGCCAGAAGATCGTCGAGGGGGCGGTGAGCATGGTGGAGATGGCGCTCGAGGAGATACGCCGCCGTCACGTCATCGAGCTCGACGAGGAGCGCAAGGCGGCTATGGTAAGCAATCTTCTGGTGGTGCTCTGTAGCGACCGGGGCGTGGAGCCGGTGGTGAACACTGGCACGCTCTACGTCTGATCGCGGAGCGGCGGCGGCGATGGCGGAAAGGAAGGCTTTCCTGCTCCGCTTGGATCGCGAAATTTACGATGCGATCCAGCGTTGGGCGGACGCGGAACTGCGGAGCGTCAACGCGCAGATCGAGTTCCTGCTCCGCGAGGCGCTGAGGAGCGCCGGCCGTTTGCCGGGCAGGAAGGCAGGATCCGAAGCATCGGGTGGGAACACTCATGAGCGGAGCTGAGCAGTTCGGTCCGCTGCCTGCGGAGTTGCAGCGGATGATGCCCCGCCCAGTGCGGCTCACCGGGGCGGGGAGAGTCGTGATGGCGGCAGCGTTGCTTTCGGCCTTGGAGGCCGTCGTCCTCGGCACTTGGCTGTATGAAAGAGCCCGGCGCAGCCAGCTGGAAGCCGAGCAGCGCCGCCGGGCAGCCGCGGTCGCCGACGGCGTCGTCGTCGCCGTGCGCGGAGCGGGCAACTCCGCCGCCATCGTCGAATACGAGTTTCGGGTCGCCGATCTGGGCTACCGGGGACGCTTCCGCTCAACGAGCAGCCGGGCCCGGTCGTTCCAGCCCGGCGCCGCGCTGAAGGTGGCCTACCTGCCCGCGAACCCGCGCGTGAACTGGCCCGCGCATCAGCCGCCGCGTGGTCTGCCCTTTTGGATCAGCCCGGCCGTGGCGGTCTCGTCCTTGTTGGTCGCTGCAGGCCTCGGCCTCTGGCTGCGAAGCCAGAGACGCTTGCTCGAGGAGGGCCGGGCGGCAGTCGGCTCGGTGACGCGCGTGGAGAAGATCCGCGCCAAGGGCGTTGGCTTCCGGGTGCACTACGAGTTCCGGCTGCCCGGCGGCGCCCTGCAGGCTGGACGTTACGAGATCCAGCGCGACCCGCCCCCGCCAGGAACACCCGTCGTGGTGGTTTACGATCCGGAGCGTCCGCGCCGCCAGCGCCGCTACCCGTTCCCCCTGGTGCGCGTCGCGACGGATTGATCAACGCGTCGGTAACCGCACGGCGCGTCCGGTGCGGATGGACTGCTTCGCGGCGTCGAGGATTTCGAGCACCTGCACGTTGATCGCCAAGCCCACCAAGCCCTCGACCGGTTGCCGGTTTCGCAGGCAGTGGACCATGTATGCGATCGGCTCGGCGCGCTCCGGAGGAAGCGGCTCCACGGGCGGATGGGATGCTTCCTTTCCCTTGCGCACTTCCACGCGCTCGCGCGTCACGTAGAGACTGCCCTGCCGGCCGAAAACCTCCAGATCCTGGAAGCTCCGCGGCAGGTCCCAGCTCCCCTCGAGCAACGCCACGCCGTCGGGATAGGTCAGCACGATCGTGGAATGATCCTCGACCTTCGGGAAGCGTTCGGGTTGGAGCCGGTTGACTTGCGCGTAGACGGTGGCGGGGCGGCCCATGTACCAGAGGGCCCAGAGGGCGTTGTAGCAGCCGAAGTCCACCAGCGCGCCGCCGCCGTTCTTGACCGGGTCGGTCAGCCACTCGAAGAAGTACTTGTTGCGCACGCCGCTGGAGCCCGGTCCCCCGTGGCCGACGATGCCGTGGAGGCGCCATACCTTGCCGAGCTGGCCGGACTGCGCCACCTGCCGCGCGAGGTACTGCGTGGGCCACCACGCCATCTGGTAGTTGGTCATGACCTGGATGCCGTGCTGCCGCGCCAGCTTCTCGATGGCCAGCGCCTCCTTGTGCGTGGCCGCGAGCGGCTTTTCGAACATGACATGGATCTTGCGCGGGGCGCAGGCCTGGACGATTTCCAGGTGCCGGTTGTTTTCGACGAAGGCCCAGACGATGTCGGGTTTGGCCTCGTCGAGCATCTGCCGGTAGTCGCTGTAATAGCGCGCCTCAGGAGCGATCTTGCGGGCTTCGGCTACGAGCTCCTGGTTGGGCTCGGCGATGCCAGCCAGCTCCGCGGGCCGGTTGCTGGCCATGCGGCCCAGATGGCCCCACACGTGGGAGTGGACCAGGCCGATGACCGCGATCCGGTAGTTCTGTGCAGCAGCCAGCGCAGCCAGCATGCCCATCAAGACAACGATCCGTCGCATGCGATGAGACCTCCCAGGAGAGTGTACCAGGGGGCGCGCGACCGGCGGCGCCGGGCTTCGGCGGACGTGATAGAGTATTAGCCATCGAGTGACTGGGTGGTCACTATGAGCTCCCTCCCGATGGCTTTCCTGGCTCTCATCCTCGGGGCGCAGCAGGCAGGCGCCCAGCCCGTCCTTGAGCAAGCGCGCCAGCTCGAGCGCGCCGGCGACGCCTTGCGCGCGCGCCAGTTGCTCCAGCGAGCAGTGCGCGCCACGCCCTCTGACGCCGCGGTCCTCGGCGCCTGGGCTGAGTTTCTCGATCGCTATCGTGATCCGGAGGCACGGCGCGCCTACCGCCGCCTTCTGGAAGTCTTGCCGGAGTCCGACCGCGAGCGCCGCGCCCTGATTGCGCGCCGGCTGGCTGCGCTGGATCTGCTGGCTGGCGACCGCGTCTCGGCGCGTCAGCACTGGGGGATCTGGCAGCGAGCCGAGGGCAGGGTGCCCGGGCAGCCGCCTTTCGACCGTCCGGCGCCTCCCGAGCCCGAGGTTTCCTGGATCGAAATCCCGGGACCGCTGCCTTCCTTCCTGCGCATGGCCGCCGTCTCGCAGGACGTCACCGTCGAGGAGCTCCTGCCCGCGCTGGCCCGCAACGTGGTGACGAACGGCTACCGGGCCTCGGCTTCGGGGGAGGCGCTCGAGCCCACCGAGTACATGAAACTGTTGCAGCGTTACCTCTCGCAGGCGCGCGAGCTGGAGAAACTCGCCGGTCCGGAAAGAACCATCCGCATCGAGGCCTGCGAGTCCCCGCGCACCGGGGAACTGCTGCGCGTGCTCGGCTACCGCATCCGCGGCGCCTGCGGCAGCGAGCTGGTGCTGGAGACGGTCAACGCCACGCGCGCTTTTCTCACGATTGATTCCGGAGTCCCGCTGGCCGAGCTCGAACAGGCGCTACGCACCAACCAGCCCTTCGTCTACGATTACCGCTCAACCAAGGTGCCGGTGCTGTACGGGCCCGAGTACTGGCTGACCGGGCGCGAGCGGTCGGGCCTCGCTTTCATTGACGTCTTCCTGGGCGATCCCGCGCTGTGCAGGCTGTACCTGGGCTTCTCCAAGCTGGACCGGGAAACCGCGGACGCCCTGCGGCGCGGCGGGCCCGCCGAGCGCCTGCGGCCCTTCGGCCACGTGCTCGATTTCTTCGGAGGCATGTTCCAGATCCGCAACGGAAGGGCTATCGTGCCCGGCGCGCCACGCACCGAGAAGGTTTGGGCAGAACTGGTGGGCGTCGCCCCCGAGCAGGGTGCAGCCTTCTTCGAGCGGTTGCTGACGCGCGACGACGGCTGGCTGGCCAGCTACTTCGACGCGCTGGCGCGTGTCAACGGCCCGGTGCGCGAGTACCTGACGGAACCGGAGCGGTTGCGCAGGTTCTACCTTGCCGTGCGCGGGCGCATCACCAGCCCCGGCCCGGCGCGTCCGGTCTTCCGCTCGAACACCGACATGCTGCTGCTCACCACGCGCCTGCGACTGGAGCCGGACGGGCGGCCCCACATCCCGGGCGGCCTCGAGATCTGGAAGAACCTGTTCCTGACGCATCCGCACGGCAAGCTCGACACGCGCCTGGCGCGCGCGCCGGGCGCCTGGCGGGATGCGGACGACTTGCTGGAAGCCATGTTCGCGCTCTGCCGGCGCGCGGTCGAAAACGAGCCGTTGAAGATCTTCATGGCCCTGAGCGACTTGAACCGTCGTCGGCTGAAGCCGCTCGAACCGGGCACCGTGGACCGGCTCGCGCGCGCCTACCGCGCCATGTCCGCGCAGTATTCGCTCTTCGCCGAGGCGCCCTCCCTCAGCGACGCGACCATACTGCTTTTCCTCGACACGGCCGAGGCTATCAACCGCATCGGGGACCCCCTGCTGCGCGCCAACGTCGCGGGCACTATGCAGGCGCTGGCCAGCCTATGGCAGATCTTCTGCCGTCACGGTTTCATCCCCGAGCCGCAGGCCGATCGCACGCTGGCGGAGCTGATCCAGCCCTTCGGCCAGATCCGCGAGGCGCACGAACTGTTCGATGCGGGCAGGGCTGGCGTCGAGCGGCTGCTCGCGGCCACCGGTTCCGCCAAGTCGGCAGCGCCGCAGGAACGCATGATGGAGCTGCTGGCCGGCGTCAGCCGTTCGCTCGATCCGGAGACGGAGAACCGGATCATCGAGGAGATGATGCGGCTGTTCGAGGCCCAGCGCCTGCTTCCGCTGAATTTGCTCTTCGAAGTCGCCGATCATCTGGAGGCGGTGGCCCGGGGCGAGCGGGTCAATGCCACGCTGCTCAACCGCTTGAGCGCCCGCTTGGGTGAAATGCAACTGCCGCGGGCCGTGCTGAGCACCGTGGAGCGGAACGCCTTCGCCTACGGTTACTGGACCGAGAGGCACATCGAGGCCCAGAGGCGGCTGAACTTGCGCGCCTCGGTCGAGCGGGCTGCGGGAAACCCGGCCCGCGTACGCGAGTTGCGTGGCCTGCTGGCTCCCCTGCTGCGTGACACCCTCGTAGGCCTGAACTATATCCACTACGCGCCGCCGGGCGGCCAGTTGCTGTTGACCAACCCCCTGTTCGTGCGGAGCCACGATTTCATCGGTGGGCAGGGTGCGCGTCAGACTTGGCGGCAGACGGAGGTCTTCGGTACCGGATGGCCCTCCAACGCCGGCGGCCGGCTGGAGGGCTCGCTCGCTGGCCTGCCGTACGCGCTGGCCGAGGCCGAGCAGAACTTCATGGTTCCCGAGCGCGAGCAGGCGCTCATCTGGGGCGACCTGGTACCGCAGCTTGTGCTCAGCGCGAAGATCCCGCGCTGGTGGACGGTGACTCCCGCCCAGATGCACTGGGTTGGGCTTCACTTGCGTTTCGGCGAAGCGGTGTTGGCGGAGGCGGCCTTCGATGCGCGCCGCCGCGAGCAGCTCGAAGCGGTGCTCGAGCGGCAGGCTTCGCCGGGTCGCAGCAGCCGCATTCTCGAGCTGGTCGCTTCCGGGGAAGTGCAGAAAGCCTTGGAGGAAATCACGCCCGGCGAGCTGTTCGTGCTGGCCGCCGACGTGCTGGCGCGCGACGGGGCGGAAACTTCCGCGCTGGCCAGGGAGATCCGCGCGTTGCAGCGCGAGTTCCCGGATCGCATCAACTACGGCGCCATTGCCCGCCTGTTCGGAACGCCCAAGCCGACGCTGACGACGTCCTATCAACCGGATCTGCTGCATCTGCGGACGTTCCCGACGCTGATGGGCTACTCCAGCCGCATCATGGCCGAAAGCTGGGAATCCAGCACGCTGTTCTGGGCGGCCTTGGCCGACGAGCTCCATTTGGCACCCGCGCAATTGAATCTGGCCATTCCCGAGTGGACGCAGAAGACCGTCGAGAAGATCTTCGCCACACATCTCGAGGACTGGCCGGCGCTGTGGCGCTCGATGCGCATGGTCGCCGAGGACGTGCGCGCGCGGGTGCGGGGCCAACTGGCGGGCGAGCAGCAGGCCTCACTACAATAAGGTTCGTCATGAGGGGGCAGCCATGAGAACGGGCAGGTCCGTAGGTCACCGCAGCCTGGCGGTTCTTCTGTTGGCCGCTGCGCTCGGCGCGCAGGAGCCGCAGCGGCCCGTCTTCCGAGTCAAGGTGGACATGGTGGTCGTCACCTTCACGGTGACCGACAGCAAGGGCCGCTACGTCAGCGGGCTGAAGCCCAGCGATTTCCGCATCCTCGAGGATGGCATCGTGCAGAAGATCGCCACCTTCGCCGAGGGCAGCAAGCCCGCCGTGCAGGTGCTCGAGGATGGTTCGACCCGGCCCTTGGTGGCCACCGGACCCGAAGCCGAGTCGGGCGGCGGGGCCGACGCTTTCGTCGGCACCAACGTTTTCATCCTGTTCGACACCAGCAACTACATGTACCGCGGCTTCGTGTACGCCTCCGACGCCATCGCGGACTTCGTGCGCGGTCTGGACCGCGCCGATTCGGTGGCCATCTACACCTTCAGCCGCAACCTCTCGCGGGCAGCTCCCTTGACACGCGACAGGCAGGCCGCCATCGCGGGCCTGCGCAAGGCCGTGGCGGGCGATGACGCGGCGCTTTACAACTCCCTGCTGCTGACCCTGCGCGACGCCGCCAAGGTCCCCGGGCGCAAGGTCATCATCGTCTTCTCCAATGGCCCGGACAACGCCAGCATGGTGGCACCCGATGACGTGCGCGCGGTGGCCGAGGACGAGGGGATTCCGATCTACGTGATCTCGACCAGCGAGGTGAACAAGGATCCGATTTCGAGCGCGGTCTTCCGGCGCATCACGGCGCGCACCGGCGGCCAGGCTTTCTGGGCCAAGACCTGGCAGAAGCAAGTCGAGGCGTTCGAGTCCATCCGGGAAGCGCTCGGATACTCCTACACGATCACCTACTACCCGCAGCCCAACCCCAACGAGGGATTCCGCAAGATCACGGTGGAAATCGTCTCCGACGTGGCCAAGAAGTACCGCGTGCGCGCGCGACCGGGCTACCGCCCGCGCCCGGCGTTCTGAGGCCAGCGCAGCAAGGCGCGCTGTGCTAGACTAAGCGGTTTCGAAGGGTCCGATTTTCTCCCATGGCCGTCCAGCTCCTGCTCGTGGGCCAGCTCACGGGCGCCGAAGAATTCCTGCTCGCGGAACCCAGCGCTGCGGAACGAGCCGCGGCGGGGGAGGCCCTCCAGCACTCGCTAGCCGGGCGCTGCCACTGGGTGACGTTGCTGACCGAGGTGATCCCTCGCGTGCTCCTGGCCGAGCTGGGGCTGCCCAGGATCCTGCTCGGCACCAGCGGCGGCGGCCAGTTCCTTCTGGTGCTGCCCGGCGATGCGGGCGAGGCGGCCCGCGAGTTCCTGCGCGACGCTGCGCGCAAGGTGGCCGAACGCAGCGGCGGGCGGCTGAGGTTGCTGTGGGCGGCGACCGAGAATCTGGGCGACTGGAGCGTGGTGCGGCGGCGCCTCCAGGAGGAGTTCGAACGCCAGCGCAGCGAAGCCCGGGCTCTCGATCCCGCGCTTTTCGAACCTTTCGAGGACGCCTGTGAGCCGCCTGGCGACGCCTATTTCGCGGAGCTGGGTCGGGCCTTGTGGGATGCCGAGACTGTGGGCTGTCCGGCCGGGGACCCGGTCCACATCACGGCTGGCGCGGGGCAGCATAGCTGGCCCATCTCGCCGGGCAAAGGGCCCGACGCCATCGTCTTTGCCCGTCACGCGGCGCCCAGCGATGACGGTCACGCACCTGCCGGGCCGCTCACGCTGGCCCGGCGCGCCGAAGGCCGCCCCACGTGGGGCGTGCTGCGCGGCGATGCCGACAACTTCCGCATCCGCATGCGCCGTGCGCAGACCATCGAAGAGCATGTGCAGCTCTCGATCCTTTACCGGCAGTTCTTCGCCGGCGAACTCGAGGTGCTGTGCTCGCAGCCCGAGTTCTGGCGCAAAGTCACCATCCTTTACACGGGCAGCGACGATTTCGCCGTCTACGGCGCCTGGGATGCCTTGGCGCCGCTGGCTCGCGAGATGCAGCGGCTGTTCCACCGCTTCTGCGAAGAGAATCTGAAGGAGTTCCCGGGCCCGGAGGGCAAGACCATTTCGATGGCCATCGCCCTGGCCGATGGTCCGGACCGGACTCTGGCTGGCCTCTATCGCGAGGCCGGACGGCTGCTCGAAATCGCACGGGCGGCCGACAAGGACTGCTTGAATTTCCTGGGCCGCACGCTGGAGTGGAAACAACTGGCGGATGCGGCGGAACTGAAAGAGACGCTGGTGCGCTTGGTGGGCGACAGCGGTTCGTCGCACCATGTGCTCCACGAACTGAGCCGTCTTTACCGCAAAGGCGTCTCCGGGATCGCCCCGGACGCGGAACTGCTTGACCGGCCCTGGAGGTTCCAGCGCCGCCTCAGCCGGGCGGTGGCCGGGTTGCGCGAGCGGGACGTGCAGAAGCTCCGCGTGCACCTGGCCACCGAGCTGTCCAGCCGCGGCGCGGCGCAGGTCCGCTTGCGCCCTGCGGGGCTGGTAGCGCTGGAATGGGCGCGATTGACCACCGAGGTGCAGTGATGGCGACCGAAGTTCAACCCGAAACCAAGGGCCGCTCTGCTGCGGCACGCGAAGGGCGCGCAGCCCGCGAGGGCGCCGCGCGCGAGCCGGCCGGGCGTACGGAACAGCGCAGGTCCGAGGGCCCGCCGGAAATCGATCTCGACAAGCTGATCAACGATAGCCTGTACCTGGATAACCAGGCGCACGCCGTGGTCAGCCGCATGCGCGACTTGGACTCGGGCACCAAGAGCCAGCTCCGGCGGCTCTACAACGCCGTGCGTCGCGCGTGTCGGGCGCCGGAGAACGAACGCCAGCACCAGTTCGTCATGCTGCGCGCGCGACTGGCTTACACCATTGCGCGCCATTCGCTGCGCAGCCTGGAGACGCTGGAGCGCCTGCTGTTGCAGGTCACGCGCAAGAACGATCCGAGAGGCTACGAACGCTTCCGCGATCTGTTCGAGGCCATTGTCGCTTACAACGAGTGAGGGAGCATGAGCGCGCATACTGCCGAAACCGAACTGCGATTTCTGGGCAAGCTGATCCTGGAGGGCGAGCTGCACTGCGAGACGGGTCTGCACATCGGGGCGGGGAAGGGATCGCTCGAAATCGGCGGGGCCGACAACCCGGTGGTGAAGGACGCCTTCGGACGGCCCTACGTGCCGGGCAGCTCGCTGCGCGGGAAGCTGCGCTCCCTGCTCGAGCAGGCCTCCGGGCTGGCCGTGCCCTCCGAGCTGGTCTACCTCTCCCGGCGCAAGGGGCAGGAAGTGCGCATCCATCAGAGCGACCGCCCGGATGACGAGATCTGCCTCCTGTTCGGGCGCAATCCGGGCCGGATGGAGCGCGTGCAGGGCGAGCCGCTGGAATCCTCCCACGCCACGCCGGCCCGCCTCACCGTTTGCGACGCCCCCCTCGATCCCGACAGCATCACGCCGCAGATGCGCGAGAATCTGGACGACGAGCTCACGGAAGTCAAGAGCGAGAACGCCATTGACCGCATTACCTCCCAGGCGAACCCGCGCACCCTGGAGCGCGTGCCTGCCGGGGCCCGCTTCCGCGTGCGCTTCATTCTCGACATCCTCTGCGAGGAAGACAAAGCGCTGCTGGCGCGCCTCATCGAAGGCATGCGCCTGCTCGAGGACGATTCGCTCGGCGGCGGCGGCTCCCGGGGCAGCGGCCGGGTGCGCTTCGCGAACCTGCGGCTGGTATGGCGCAACCGCAGTTATTACGGCGCAGGCGCGCCCGAGCTCGAGTTGATCGCGAGGGCCGACCTGGCCTCCCTGCAATCGCTGGCTCTCCAGCAGGATTTCGCCGCCCGTCTGACCCCCTGAACATGCTGCCCGCTCTGGTGGTTCGCTTCCGACCCGCGGGGCCGTGGCGCATCGGGCCCGACGACGGCGCGCGCGACGCGGCGGAGGCCCTGTATCACAGCGACAGCCTTTTCTCCGCGCTCACCCACGCCATGGCCCGCCTGGGGCTGCTGCGGCAGTGGCTGGAGGCCATGGTCGAGGCCGAGAGTCCCGCCCTGTTGCTCAGCTCTTGCTTCCCCTATCTGGACGAGGTCCACTTGGTTGTCCCCCCGGCAACGCTGTGGCCGCCGCCCCCCTCGCCCAGGCTGCGATGGGAGGGCGCGCGCTTCGTGCCGCTCTCGCTGGTCAACGACCTGCTGGCGGAGCGTCCGCTGGACGACAACGCTTGGCGGCTGGACGGTCCCAGCCAGTGCCTGTTGCCGGCCGACATCAAGTTCTCCGCACCTGGCCCTTTCCGGCTCGCCCGGCGTCGCCGCGTGGCGGTGGATCGGCTCGCAGGTCACACCGAGCCGCACGAGATGGCGTGCCTTGAGTTCGCCGACGGGGGCGGTCTCTGGGGCATGGCCGTTTTCCGCGACGAAGCATCCTGTTCGCGCTGGATGCAGCCACTGCGCGGCGCCTTTCAGATGCTGGCCGATAGCGGCCTCGGCGGGGAGCGCTCGCACGGATGGGGCCACTCGCGCGCACCGGACTTCATCGAGATCGAATGGCCCGACACGCTGCTCGCCGCCCCCGCCATCGAAGCGGACCACGATGCCGGAGGCGCCTACTGGCTGCTTTCCCTGTTCGTCCCCGCTCCCGCCGACGCCGTGGACTGGCCGCGCTCACGCTTCAGTCTTCTCGAGCGCGGCGGCCGCGTCGAGAGTTCCCGAGGCTGGGGGCTGCGCAAGAAGCTCTTGCGGATGGTGGCCGAGGGTTCGGTGCTCTGCGCCTCGCGACCGCTGCAAGGCGCTACCAAGAATGTCGCGCCTGACGGGTTCCCGCACCCGGTCTACCGCTTCGGCCTGCCACTGGCGCTGCGCATCGGACCCCTGGCTGCGGAGAAGCCCGCAGGCGAGCGCGCCACGGGGGTTGCATGAAGTACCGTCTCACCTGCTTGACTCCGGTTCTGGTCGGCAACGGGCAGAAGCTCTCGCCGGTGGACTACATGGTGTGGCGCAACCAAGTCAACGTGCTCGATCAGCGCCGCATCTTCCGGCTGCTGGCGCGCGGGCCGCGCCTGGAGGGCTACCTTGCGCAATTGCGCCGGGCCGAGAAGCTGGATTTCGCCTCATGGGGCGGCTTCGCGCAGAACTTTGCCGACCGACGCGTGCCTTTCGAGCACGCTGCCGCGGCGGCCTGCTGGGAGCGCGCCAAAGGGGAAAGCCTCCAGATCCCTGTGTTCGCCTCCGGCCCGGACGGCCCCTACCTTCCCGGCAGCGCTCTGAAAGGGGCTCTGCGGACCGGCTTGCTGTTTGCGGCCTGGAAGGACGACATGCCCGCCAGGCTCGAAGCGCTGGAGGCCGAACGCATGATGCGCCGTCCGGGAGAGACGTTGGAGCAGCAGGCGCTGGGCGGTCCCGGCTCGAGCCTCATGCGCGCGGTGCGCATCTCCGATTCGCGACCGGTGCCCGTTGCGGCGCTGAAAGTCTACATGCTGCGCGTGGCGACGTTGCAGGCGCGAGCGGGGGGCCAGTACGAGCTCGGCTGGAAACAGGCACCGCGCGGGACGGTGGATGCGCGACGCGTCGAGGAGAGCACGCCGCTGTTTGCCGAAATGGCCGCGCCCGGCACCGTTTTCGAAGGGGAGTGGCGGGAGCATTCCTACTTGAACCAGCCCGGCATCTGGGAGGCGCTGGGCTGGAAGGGCCCGCTCGACACGGCCGGAATCCTGCGAATGGTGAATGAATACGCCGAGCAGCTGCTCGAGCAGCACCGCCAGTACGCACGTCGTGCGGGCTTGCCGCTGGTCCTGCGCAGCCTGGAAGAGGTCGCCTCCCGCCTGCCCGCCAATGGCCGCATGGCCTGCCTGCTCGCCATCGGCTGGGGCAGCGGTCTGCTGGCCAAAAGCGGATTCATGGATACGGATTCGGAAGCCTACCGCCGCGCCATGGCGCAATCGCCTCTGTATGCCCGCGCGATCCATGCCGGCCTGCCTTTCCCCAAGACGCGGCGTATCGTGTTCCTGAACAACCAACCGGCGGCGTTGCCGGGCTGGGCCCTGCTCGAGCTCGGCTGAGAACGGCGCCACGGTTCCCTCCGGCTCGGGCCTCGGCATAATAGGAGCACGGGCGCGGTGAGCTTCGTCGAGCAATTGAAATCCTCCGTGGACATCGTGGCCGTAGTGGGCCAATACGTCCGACTGAAACGATCCGGCAGCGGGCAGCGCTGGCTCGGGCTGTGTCCCTTTCACGCCGAGAAGACGCCGTCGTTCTCCGTGCATGCGGCGCACCAGTTCTTCAAGTGCTTCGGCTGCGGCATCGGGGGAGACGTCATCCGCTTCGTGATGGAGATCGAACGCATGACCTTCTGGGAGGCCGTGAAGCTGCTGGCCGAGCGACACGGCATCCCGCTGCCCCGGCGTGAATACGCGGATCCGGAAACGCGGTTGCGCGCCGCTGTCTACCGCATGTACGAACTGGCGGCGGAGGCGTTCCGGCGCGCGCTCTATGAGCCAGCGGGCGCGGGCGCGCGCGAGTACCTCGCCAGGCGGGGCGTGGACGAGGCCTTGCAGGAGGAGTTCGGCCTCGGCTACGCGGATGCGAGTGGTTCCGTGCTGACTCGCCTGTTGGCCCGGGAGGGCTTCGCGGCGGAGGAGCTGGAGGCCTCGGGCCTGCTGTTGCGACGCGCCGATGGCGGTTTTTTCGATCGCTTCCGGGGGCGCCTGATGTTTCCCATCCATAGCGAATCCGGCAAGATCGTGGCCTTTGCCGGCCGCGCGCTGGAGCCGGGCGACGAACCCAAGTACCTGAATTCCCCGGAAACCGCCATCTATCGCAAGAGTTTCGTGCTCTACAACATGCACCGGGCCCGCGAAGCCATCCGCAGGCTGGATCAGGTCGTTCTGGTCGAAGGCTACATGGACGTCATCGGCCTCTGGAGCGCGGGCGTGCGGCATGTGGTGGCCAGTTGCGGCACCGCGCTGGCGCCGCAGCAGGTGCGGATCCTTCGCCGGCATTCGGAGAACGTCGTGGTGAATTTCGACTCCGACGCGGCCGGCGCGAGCGCCGCGGAGCGCTCCATCCAGGCGCTGCTCGACGAGGGCCTGCGCGTCCGGATCCTCGAACTGGATGGAGGCCTGGACCCGGATGAGTACGTTCGGCAACGCGGGGCGGCAGCCTATCTGGCCCGGCTGGAGAAGGCTCCCGGTTACTTTCACTGGCTCGCCGACCGAGCGCGGGCGCGTTGGGATCTGAATACGACCGAGGGAAGGCTTTCGGCATTGCGCTTCCTGCTGCCCGCCGTGCAACGTCTGCCCGACAGACTGGAGCGCGCCGCCGTGGCCAGCGAGCTGGCCGCCTATCTGGGCATCGAAGTCGGATCGGTGCTCGAGCATTTCCGGCGCTCGGCCGAGCGCCGGCAGGCCATGCCCGAGGCGCCGCGAAGCCCTGCGCTGCCGGCCGAGAAGATCCTCATTCAGTGCCTGCTGAGGCAGCCCGGGATCCGCCGCGAGATCGCAGCCGAGCTCGCCCGGCTCGATCTCGAGGCGCTGGCGACCCGCCGCATCTTGCAAGCCCTCGCCGCACTCGATGAAAGGCACGGCTATGCGGAGCTGGAGGGACGGCTCGAGGAAAGCGACCGCGAACTGCTGGCGGCGCTGGTTCTGGCCGATGAGGTCAGTGAAGAGGCGCTGACGCCCGAGCAGGCCTGGTCCTGCCTGGAGGGTCTGCGCATGGCGGGTCGCGAGGCGCAGCGCAGCCGGTTGCGTACGCTCATCAGGCAGGCCGAGCGCGCGGGCGATTTCGATCGGGCCATGCGCTTGACGGCGGAGTTGGCGAAGCTGGACCGGAGCTGAAACTTTGCGGGCCGGCTGTTGGTGTAAAATAACGTGGACTGCTTGTGCCGGGCCGCAGGAGGGGGTCCCGTGACACTCGACGACAGGGACGGGCGCTTCAAGCAACTCATGGATTCGGGCAGGGAGAAGGGCTACGTGCTGTACGACGAGGTCAACGAACTCCTTCCGGAGGATGTCGCTGGCGGACCTGAGCTGGACGACTTGCTGGCGCAGTTGGACAGCGCGGGTGTCGAGATCCTGGAAGAACCCCGACTGGAACGTCCCCCGGACGAAGAAGAGTTGGCCGAGCTGGATCTGGGGGCGGAAGAAGACGACAAGACGGCCGACCCGGTACGCATGTACCTGCGGGAAATGGGCGCCGTCCCGCTGCTCACGCGCGAAGGCGAGATCGAACTGGCCCGCCGCATCGAGCGCGGACAGAACAAGGTCAGCAAGGCGCTCTCGCGCTGTCCGGTCGTGATCCGGGAGATCTTCCGCCTGGCCGATGCGGTGGCTGCGGGCGAAACCCCCATCCGCGATGTCCTGGCGATGCCGGACCTGGCCAACGAGGAGGCGCAAGAGAAACAGAAGGAGGAATTCCTCGCCGCCGTGGACCAGATCAGGCCCCTCTTTCACAAGGTCCGGCAGATGCGGCGCAAGCTGGTCGCCGTCCCGCACAGCACCAAACCCAAGCAGCACCGCGCCCTGCGGCACGAATTGGCGCGCATGGCGGTGGAAGTCTCCCGCAGGGTGCGCGCCCTCCATTTCGATCCTCTCATCCAGCGCCGGCTCGCCGATGCCGTGCGCAACGCCGTGGAGGCCCTGCGCGTGCCCGAGCAGGAGATCGCACGCATCCAACGCAAGCTGGAGGAGCCGGGGGCGCCCGTCCGCGAATTGCGCAAGGAACTGCGGCAGCAGATGCAGCGGCTCAAGCAGCTCGAGCAGGAATTCGGCGCCACGGCTTTCGAGCTGCGCCAGACGCTCAAGAAGGTCGAAGAAGGCCAGCAGGAGGCCGACGCGGCCAAGAAGCAGTTGATCGAAGCCAACCTCCGCCTGGTGGTCTCCATCGCCAAGCGCTACACGAACCGCGGCCTGCAATTCCTCGACCTGATCCAGGAAGGCAACATCGGCCTGATGAAGGCGGTGGACAAGTTCAACTACCGCCGCGGATACAAGTTTTCCACTTACGCCACTTGGTGGGTGCGGCAGGCCATCACGCGCGCCATCGCCGATCAGGCGCGCACCATCCGCATCCCCGTGCACATGATCGAGACGATCAACAAGCTGGTGCGCGCCCAGCGGCAGCTCCAGCAGGAACTGGGCCGCGAGCCCACCACGGAAGAGCTGGCGCGGAAGCTCGACATGCCGGTGGCGAAGGTGCGCAAGGTGCTGCGCATCGCGCAGGAGCCGATCTCGCTCGAAACCCCGGTGGGCGAGGAGGAAGAATCGCACCTGGCCGATTTCATCGTGGACCGGCAGGTCATCTCGCCTTCGGAGGCCGTCATCAACCTGAACCTGCGCGAGCAAACCGCGGAGGTGCTCAAGACGCTCAGCCCGCGCGAGGAGAAGGTCATCAAGATGCGCTTCGGGCTGATGGACGGCAGCGAGCACACGCTCGAGGAGGTGGGCCAGCACTTCGCCGTCACCCGCGAACGCATCCGGCAGATCGAGGCCAAGGCGCTGCGCAAGCTGCGCCATCCCAGCCGCAGCCATCGCCTGCGTCCCTTCCTGAGCCTGCTCAGGGGCGGAGGCTAGTCCCAGGCGCGGGTGCGCAAAGCGGTGCGGAGCGGCCACGCGCTGCCGACCCCCTGCTCAGGGGCGGGGCCGGCCATAGAGCCCCTCGACCATTTCCGCGATGCTTTCCGGCACCAGGTGACGCCACGGCCGTCCCGAGCGGATGCGTTCGCGGACCTCGGTGGCCGAGACTTCGTCATAGCCCTCTTCCATGGCGAGCGGATGGATGCGATCCGCCAGTTCGTCCGGCGGGCGCCAGACGCCGCGGCGGGGCGCCACCAGCAGCTGGTATTCCCGGAGTTGCTCGCGGATCGCGTCCGGCCGGCCGTAATCCCAGTGCACGATGCGCTCGGCCGCGTCGCGACCGCAAACGAAGAAAAGTTCCGTTGCGGGCGGGTACGCCGCGCGGCACTCGCGCGCGATCTCGATGAACAGGCCGCCCTCGGAGGCGGCCAGCGAGGTTCGCGGAAGTTCTTGCAACGCGAGCTCGAGCATGCGCACGCGGTCCTCGAAGGACGGGCCTTCGTAAGGCTTGTGGGGGAAGCGGCGGGGCAGCACGAACAGCACCTCTTCCACCCGGCCCAGGGCGGCGCGCGCCAGGGCCAGGTGGGCTCGCGTGGGCGGGTTGAACGTGCCGGCGAGGACGCCCAAGGCCGCCGGTTCGCCGGGAGCGCGCCGGAAGAAGATCACACTCCCTTGATAGCGCAGCGGCGCGGCGCTGTGGCAGGCTGGAGGGGATGAGCCGACGGACGCTTCGCATCGCGCTGCTCGGCCAGGGATTCATGGGCCGGGCGCACTCGAACGCCTTCGCGCAGGTGAAACATTTCTTCGACGTTCCGTTCGATCTGGAGATGCGCCTGCTCTGCGGCCGCGATCGGGAGCGCCTGAGGAGCATGGCAGCCGCCTGGGGCTGGCGCGAAACCTCCACGGACTGGCGTGCGGTCGTCGAACGTCCCGACGTGGATCTGGTGGACGTGGCCCTTCCCAACGCGCTGCACGCGGAAGCCGCCATCGCCGCCGCCCGCGCCGGCAAGATCGTCTTGTGCGAGAAGCC
>JANXAE010000259.1 GCA_025062235.1 Bryobacteraceae bacterium | reverse complement strand
CCGTGTCGTTGCGGAACAGGTCGGTATAGGTCTCGATCGGACCAGGTTCCATGAAGTAGGGCACGAAGACCGATCCAAAACGCGCCACAGTGAGCGGAATGCCCAGTTCTGCGGCGATCTGCGTCAATCCATCGGCGGCGATCTGCGCCAGCGCAAAGCAGTGGGCATGGACCGCGCCGCTCTCCAGTTCCGCGATGGTTGCCAGCGCCGCCGCTACGCCGATACTGTGCCCATTGTAGGTTCCGGCAAAGAGCACGCCCCCTCCCGGCGCGAAGCGATCCATCATCTCCGCGCGACCCGCAAGGGCGGCGATGGGAAACCCGTTCGCCATGGCTTTGGCAAACGTCGCCAGGTCGGGCGTGACGCCGACGATCGACTGGTACCCGCCGAGGGCATGGCGAAACCCGGTAATCACCTCGTCGAAGATCAGCACCACACCGTACTGGCGCGTCAGGTCGCGCAGCGCCTGAAGAAACTCCGGTCGCGGCAACACACACCCAATATTGTGCGGGATCACCTCCACGATA
>JANXAE010000258.1 GCA_025062235.1 Bryobacteraceae bacterium | reverse complement strand
TTGCGCCAGTTGGAACTCGACTTCATCCGCCTGCTCAACGAGGAACGCCGGCGCCGCGGCCTCCAGCCCGTGGTCGAAGACCCGCGCCTGAGCGCCTATAACCGCGACGTCCACGCCCGCGTCATCGCCGAGCGCATCCGCACCCTGGGGTTCGATGCGGGGTGCCAGCATCGCAACGACGCCGGACCCGTGCCGCGCCGCTGGATCGTCATCGGCGAATCCCTCGCATGCGGGTATCGGAACGCCGCCAGCGCCGTCAACGGGCAACTCAACAGCCCGCCGCACCGCGGCATCATTCTGCACCCCGACGCCGACACCGTCGGCGTCGGCGCCGCCGAATACCGACCGGGCGCCTACGTCTTCTCGATTCGCCCCGCCTTCACGCCGCTGCCGCGCGAGCGCATCGAACAGATGACGCTGGAGGCGGTGCAGGCGGAACGCGCCCGGATCGGCGGCGCGCCGTTCGTCGTCAACGAAAAGTTGATGCGCGCCGCCCGCCGCATCGCGCAGCGCCTCGCCGCCGAGCCGC
>JANXAE010000257.1 GCA_025062235.1 Bryobacteraceae bacterium | reverse complement strand
AGTGTCTCATTGGGGAGGGGGAAACCGGCTACTGCGGCCTGCGGGAGGTGCGAAATGGCCGGCTCCATCATCGGGCGGGCACGCCCGCGCGCGGCCTGCTCCACTGGTATCGCGACCCCCTCCCTACCAATTGCGTCGCCGACTGGGTGTGCTCCGGGTCGGCCCAGCGGGGCAAGCACAATCTGGCCGTCTTCTACGCCGCCTGCACCTTCAATTGTCTCTTCTGCCAGAACTGGCACTACCGGGACACCGACCCGCGCCGATCCCGAACTCTCACCGCGCGCGCCCTGGCAGATGTGGCCAACGAACGGACCTATTGCGTCTGCTACTTTGGCGGCGACCCAGCCACGCAGATGGCCCATGCTCTGGCCTCCGCCCGCCTGCTGGCCCAGCGAGGGATCGTCGTCTGCTGGGAGACTAACGGAAGCGCCCACCCCCGCCTGATGGACCGCGCGGTGGACCTCTCCCTCCAAACCGGCGGCTGCGTCAAGTTTGACCTGAAAGCGTGGGACCGAACGCTGTACCAGGCGCTGAC
>JANXAE010000256.1 GCA_025062235.1 Bryobacteraceae bacterium | reverse complement strand
CAACAGATCGCCCGCCCAGGCCGCTGGATCCATGTCCACCACGCGAAGTCGCCAGTTTCGACAGCACTTGGCCGAGCGCGTCCTCGTGGCCGACGGGGCCATGGGGACGATGCTGTATGCCAAGGGCGTCTTCATCAACCGGTGCTACGACGAGCTGAACTTGTCGGCGCCCCACTTGGTCAAGGAGATCCATGAGGAATATATCCGCGCCGGGGCCGAGATCCTGGAAACGAACACATTCGGCGCGAATCGGGTGCGGCTGGGCCACTTCGGCTTCGCCGACAAGCTGAAGGAGATCAACCATGCGGGCGTCCGCCTGGCGCGGGAAGCTGCCGGAGAAGCGGCCTTCGTCGCCGGCTCGGTCGGACCGCTCGGCATCCGCATCGAGCCGCTCGGGCCGACCTCCTTCGCTGAAGCCCGCGCCCTGTTCCGGGAGCAGATCGAAGCCCTCCTTGAGGCGGGCGTGGACTTGTTGATCCTGGAGACCTTCTACGACCTCAACGAGCTCCGGGAAGCGATTTTTGCCGCGCGGGAAGC
>JANXAE010000255.1 GCA_025062235.1 Bryobacteraceae bacterium | reverse complement strand
CGATTTGATCGATTATCTCGGGGACGATCCGCGCACCCGCAGCATCTTGCTTTATATGGAGTCCGTTGGCGACGCAAGGTCGTTCCTTTCGGCCGCGCGCGAAGTGGCGCTGCAGAAGCCCATCATCGTCATCAAGGCGGGTCGCACGGCGGCCGGCGGCAAGGCAGCCGCCTCCCACACCGGGGCACTGACGGGCAGTGACGACGTTTTGGAAGCGGCGTTTCGGCGCTGCGGCGTGCTCCGCGTGGCGAGCATCTCCGAGCTGTTCTACATGGCCGAGGTGCTGGCCAAGCAGCCGCGTCCCAAAGGACCACGGTTGACTATCATCACCAATGCCGGCGGTCCGGGGGTGCTCGCCACGGATGCTCTGATCACCAGCGGCGGCGAGCTCGCCGAACTTTCCCCGGACACCATCGAGGCGCTCGATCGAATCTTGCCCCGCCACTGGAGCCGGGGGAATCCCATCGACATCCTCGGGGATGCCGACCCGCAACGGTATGCCAAAGCGCTCGAAATCGCGGCGAAAGATCCCGCAAGCG
>JANXAE010000254.1 GCA_025062235.1 Bryobacteraceae bacterium | reverse complement strand
CGCTCGGCATGATCGTGGCCATCACCGGCGTCTCGGGCTCCGGCAAATCCACCCTCGTCTACGAGGTGATCTACCGCTCGCTGCAAGCGTTGCGGAAAGCCGGCCCGCTCGAGGACGATCGGTCGCAGGAGCCGCTGGTGCGCCTGCCCTGCCGTCGCGTCGAGGGGGCCGATCGGATCCGGCAAGCCGTCATGGTGGACCAGTCGCCGATCGGCCGCACGCCGCGCTCGAATCCGGTTACCTACGTCAAGGCCTTTGACCTCGTCCGCGAGCTGTTCGCCTCGACGCCGGAAGCCCGGCGTCGAGGCTATACGCCCGGCCATTTCTCTTTCAACGTGCCCGGCGGCCGCTGTGAAGCCTGCCAGGGCGATGGCGTGGTCACGGTCGAGATGCAGTTCCTCGCCGACGTCGAGCTGATCTGCGAGGAATGCAAGGGGACGCGTTACAAGAGCAGCATTCTCGAGGTGCGATACCGGGGGCTCAATATCCATGAGGTCCTGCAGCTGACAGTGGAAGAAGCCCTGCGGTTCTTTGCGGATTCCCCTC
>JANXAE010000253.1 GCA_025062235.1 Bryobacteraceae bacterium | reverse complement strand
TGGTTCTACTCCATCCGCAGCGAGCGCCTGTTGGTCGAGCAGCTCGACTACAACCTGCTGTTGCGCTGGTTCGTGGGCCTGGAGATGGATGAGGAGGTCTTTAACCACGCGGTCTCGAGCAAGAATCGCCAGCGGCTGCTCAACCAGGAGGTGGCGGGCGAGTTCTTGGGCCGCGTGGTGGAGCTGGCCCGGCTGTACCTGTCCGACGAGCACTTCACGGTGGACGGCACGCGGATCGAGGCCTGGGCCAGCCAGAAGAGCTTCCGGCCCAAGCAGGATCCTGACGGGGACGGGCGCGACTTCCGCGACCAGCGCCGCTCGAACCAGACGCACGAGTCCACCACCGATACGGAGGCGCGGCTGTACCGCAAGGGGCAGGGGCAGGAGGCGCGATTGGCCTACCTGGGGCATGTGCTGGTGGAGAACCGCCAGGGCCTGATCGTGGACGCCATGGCCACCCGCGCCGACGGCACAGCCGAGGCAGATGCGGCGCTGCTGATGGCGTACCAGTGGCAACGAGGGCAGTGGCGGAAAGTGACGCTGGCGGCGGAC
>JANXAE010000252.1 GCA_025062235.1 Bryobacteraceae bacterium | reverse complement strand
TGATAGGTGAGTTTGGGGGCTTTTTTGAGGTCGGTGAGCGTTTTGCCCGAGACGGGGCAGCGAGTGGGTTGCTTGGTGGTTTGCTGAGACGCCGCTGTGGTGCTCTTTTTATTGGTATCTGCATAAGCAGGCGCGGCACAAACGAGCGTCAAGCCCATGCCGATACAAGCAGCCATCAAACCAATTTGGCGCATGCTGACGACACCTCCTTTTTGCATGGTACCCCAAACGGCGTGGGGTATACTCAGCGTTAGCGATGTATTGCCCGGGTGGCGGAAAGGCAGGGGACTTAAAATCCTCTGGGGATCACCCGTGCGGGTTCGAGTCCCGCCCCGGGCACTTGAGTCTGATGGTAATGCCCCAACGGTGGGAGAACAAGCGTGAACGCGCTGCTGGTGCTTGGTGGAGTAGTTATTCTGTTAGGTTTAGCCTATCGCTGGTATGGGCGTTGGCTAACGCGCTGTGTGTTTGTGGCAGATGATGCCGAGCCAACGCCTGCGCACCAAATGCGCGATGGGCGCGATTTTGTGCCCGCACCGCCGCTGGTTGTGTTTGGG
>JANXAE010000251.1 GCA_025062235.1 Bryobacteraceae bacterium | reverse complement strand
CAACATATCCTCATCACTATTCCTCGAGGAGACATCGATCAGGAGCGTGTACGTGCAGATTTAGAGCAGCTTCGGCAGCGTATTCTCAGCGGAGAGATTTCCTTTGAACAAGCCGCAAGGCAGTATTCCGACGAACAAGACACTCGTGGATTCGGAGGTGCTCTCGGAAAGCTTGCTGCGCAAACGTTAGAGCCATCCTTAGCAGCACTGCTCGATACCCTGCCTGACGGCGGGATTACAGCGCCGCTTCCGTATACGACCAATCCAACGCGGCAGGGATTTCACATCCTCTGGAAAAAGCGAACACTTCCCCCGCACAAGCCAACTCTTGAGACAGACTATAAGGAGTTGGAAAATTTTGCACTCACAATGAAACAGCAGCAGGTCTATGAGCGGCTGGTGGCAACACTCCGCCGGCAATTACACTGGGAAGTGCTTCGCTGAGGCTACCCGGTTTACGCTCGTATTTTTGCACTGCTTGGGAGAGGTGCGAGAGTGGCTGAATCGGGCGGTCTCGAAAACCGTTAGGTCCGGCAACGGGCCTCGTGGGTTCGAATCC
>JANXAE010000250.1 GCA_025062235.1 Bryobacteraceae bacterium | reverse complement strand
TCGGATCCGACTCCTCGTGGAAAATCCCAACCTGGTGACCCAGTTGTCCGCGCGGGCACGACCGCCCTTCACCATCTCCGACCACACCGACCACCTGCTTGCCGTCTACAGCGCAGTCCAGACGAGGGGGAGTCTCCATGTCTGAGCCGGTTCCCGACGTGTCCGTGGTCATCGTGAGCTACAACACCCGTAAGCTTCTCCACGACTGCCTGTCGTCCGTGCTCGAGGACGCTCGTCGCAGCGGACTGGCCGTGGAAGTGATCGTCGTGGACAACGCGTCCACGGACGGCAGCCCCGATTGGGTAGCACAGCACTTCCCGCAGGTATGCCTTCTCCGCAGCTCGGAAAATCTCGGTTACTCCGCGGGGAGCAACCTGGGCATTTGGCGGAGCCGGGGCCGTCACGTACTGCTCCTGAACTCGGACACGGTCATCCGGCCTGGCGCGTTGCGGGAGATGTGCTCAAAGCTCGACACTCGCAGAGACTTGGCCGCGGTGGCACCCAAGCTCCTGAACCCCGACGGCTCGATCCAGCAGTCGTGCTGGCGCTTCCCTCTCAAGGCCCTCCTGGTGAACGCCCTG
>JANXAE010000024.1:32225-32525 GCA_025062235.1 Bryobacteraceae bacterium | reverse complement strand
CTATGGGCGCGTGAGCCGCTACGGACTGGTGGCCTTCGCCAGCTCGCTCGATCATATCGGGCCCTTCGCCCGCAACGTGCGGGACGCCGCCCTGCTGCTCCAGGTCATCGCGGGGCGAGATCCCATGGATTCCACCTCGGCGTTCGCACCAGTGCCAGACTACCTGGCCGCGCTCGACGGCAACGTGCGCGGAGTAAAGGTTGGCTTGCCGCGCGAATATTTCCGCGATCTGACCAGCGAGACCGGAGAGAAAATCGCGCGCGGCATAGAGCTGCTCGAGAGGCTGGGCTGCGAGATCCG
>JANXAE010000024.1:0-32215 GCA_025062235.1 Bryobacteraceae bacterium | reverse complement strand
CAGCCTGCCCCACACCGAGTACGCCATCGCCTGCTACTACATCATCTGCACCGCGGAGGCCAGCTCCAACCTCGCGCGCTACGACGGCGTGCGATACACACGCCGCTCGCCGCATTCGGAAACTCTGGGCGAGATGTACCGCAACAGCCGGGGCGAGGGCTTCGGGGCCGAGTGCAAGCGGCGCATCATGCTCGGCACCTACGTTTTGAGTGCGGGTTACTACGAAGCCTACTATCTGAAGGCACAGAAGGTGCGCACGCTCATCGCGCGCGACTTCACGGAGGCTTTCCGCGAGGTGGATGCGATCGTGACGCCGGTTTCTCCCTTCCCTGCTTTCCGCCTCGGCGAGAAGATCGCGGATCCGCTCGCGATGTATCTCTCCGACATTTACACGATCACGGGAAGCCTGGCCGGCATCCCCTGCATGAGCGTGCCGTGCGGCCGGACAAGCGAAGGCTTGCCGGTGGGTATGCAGATTCTGGCGCGACACTTCGACGAAGCCGGGATGTTGCGCCTGGCTTACGCCTTCGAGCAGGCAGGAGGCGCAGAGCTCTGAGGCCGAAGAGCGTGCCCTCGCACACGCCCCGCCCGAGGGGCTGAGGGCCGCCGGGCCCTCGTGGATCCAAGCCGCAAGGGCTGCGACCGCCAAGCGCCTTTCCGCATCCTTATGGGTGAACGAGGAGAACTCTTGCAAATGGCTCACCAGTTGACAGCGAGAAACTTCGACCACATCCTGCGCGACCTCGACGGCATCTCGGCTCGCACGATGACCGAGCATTACAAGCTCTACCAGGGCTACGTGAACAAGTACAACGAGATCATGCAGAAGCTGGAGACGGCAGACCGCGGCTCGGCGAACCAGACCTTCAGCGACCTCCGCTCGCTCAAGGTGGATCTGACGTTCGCCATCGGCGGCATCAAGAATCATGAGCTTTATTTCGGGCACCTCGGCGGCCGGGGCGGCGACCCGCCCAAAGAGCTGCGCGAGCTCTTCGAGAAATATTTCGGTTCCGTGGAAGCCTGGCGCGCGGACCTGAAGGCCACGGGTATGGCCTCCAGGGGTTGGGCATGGACGGCCTGGGACCGGGACTGGGGGTACCTGTTCAATTACGCCGGAGACGCGCAGAACACGTTTCCGGTCTGGAACGCGGTCCCCATCGTTGCCCTCGACGTCTACGAGCACGCGTACTATCTGGACTACGGCGTGGCCCGGGCCAGCTACATAGACGCCTTCTTCAAGAATCTGGACTGGGACGCTATCGGGGCCAACCTGGAGCGCGCGCGCAAGTGAGGCCCCGGCGGGCCAGCTCGTCTACCCGCCGAGCGGGCAGTATCGCGGCACCGAAGGCGGACAGCCCTCGATCGGTTCCTAGCAAAGCCGTTGGGAAATGAGACGGATCGCAGGGTTCCGCGGCGATCGCGCCAGGGATCCGGATGGCCGCTCGCAGGCGAAGGCGGACGCGCAAGCCGGAGCGAGCCCCGTCCCGGAAGCGCCGTAACCGATAGGGGGCGGAGTCGCGCCCTGGCCCGGTAGCGCGCAGGATCGCCAATTGGAATCAGGCCTCCGGTCCTCAGGCGTTCTCCCCTTGCTGTATCGGTTTCTGCACCCATCCACCAAGCCCAGCGAACGCCCGATATGAGGGCAGGGATTGCGATGTTGCGCGTGGCGATCATCTGCCCGGATCAGGAGATGGGTGCGGCGCTGGAGCGCGCCCTACTGGACAGCCGCGTAGCAGGGGTTGTCCTCCACCTGAACCGGTACCCAGACGCGGTCGAGCTGGAGCGCCTGCTGGCCGAACGGACGGTCGAGGCCGTTTTCCTGAGCTACGAATCCCCCCAGCGATTCGCCACCGTAGCCGCGTTTCTCGAGAAGAAAGCCCCCGGGTTGCCGATGGTGGCCATCGTACACTCATGGGAGCCGCAGGTGCTTCTGGATCTGATGAGGGCGGGCGTCCGCGAAGTGCTGAATTTTCCTTTCGACGCACAGAAGCTTCGCGAAGCACTGGGCCGGATCCAGAAGCTCGTGGACGGCCGCGCAGCCACCATTGACCGCCTGTACTCGTTCCTGCCGGCGAAGCCCGGCGTGGGGGCGACGACGGTCGCATTGAACACCGCTGTGGCGCTTTCCCGCGTGCCGGATACCAGCGTGTTGCTGGCGGACTTCGATCTGAACAGCGGCATCGTCGGTTTCCTGCTCAAACTGAACCCGCGCTACTCGGTGGTGGACGCCATCGAACACGCCGATCATCTCGACCAGGACGTGTGGGCGAAACTGGTCTGGCCTCTGGGCACGCTCGACGTGCTGCCCACAGGGCGGCTCGATCCGGGCGTGCGCGTGGATCCCGCCCGCATCCAACTGATGCTCTCCTTCGCGCGGCGGTTTTACAGGGTTATCTGCGTGGATCACTCCGGCATGATGGAGAAATACTCGCTCGAGCTGCTGCGCGAATCCGGAAGGATCTTCCTGGTCACCACGCCCGAAATTCCCGCACTGCATCTGGGCGCCGAGAAGATCCGCTTTCTGCGAGGACTGGATCTGGCCCACCGCGTAGAGATCATCCTCAACCGGGCGCAAGCCCGCAGCCTGCTGTCCCGCGAGCAGATCGAGCAGATGTTGGGCGCGGCGATTCGCGCCTCCATCCCCAATGACTACGCCGCCGTCCACCAGGCGATCATGGCCGGCCAGCCGCTCGGGGAGGATTCGCGCCTCGGCCTGCATTTCACCGAGCTCGCCCGCTCCCTGCTCGAGTTGCCGGCGATCACTGTAACCAAGAAGCGCCGATTCTTCGAATACTTCGTGCCCGCGCCCGCCCAGATCTCCCGTTAGTGCCCGGGCGCCGCGCCGCCAGGCGGTGGTGGATTTGGTCTGCGGCCAGAGCTCCCGTTCGTGCGCGGGTGCCGCACCGAGCGCTGCGCCGCGGGCCAAGGCCCCGCGAGGGCAGCAGGCGCAGCCCCCGCTTCAGGCCAGCAAGTCCGGCCGTTGACCCGGAGGCGTTTCGGCCTTCGGGCCGGACGAAAAGGCAGTCTCCCGGCACCACACCCGCTGTCGCCACCACTCGCAAAGCGCATGCCGCAAGGGATGGGACCCGAAGCCGGGGATCCCAGGACTACCATCCCCCCGCGGCACCCCCCCCCGAGCTGCCTGGCAGCGCGCGCAACGCGCACCCCCCGGTCCGCCGCGCTCGTCGAGCCGCGGAAGGGAGTGTCCCCAACCCGCGTCGCGAATACAATTGGAGGGCGCGCACGTTGTGCCCAGGAGGCAGCAATGGCGATCTCGGTCAAGCGAATCACTTTGTGGCGCGCGGAAGTGGCCAACCAGCCTGGCGTGCTGGCGGCGACCCTGAAACCGTTGGCGGAAGCCCGCGCCAACCTGAGCGTCGTGATGGGCTACCGGTACAAGACCGATCCCTCGAAAGCAGCCATCGAGCTGTATCCGGTGACGGGCAAGAAGGCGACGGCCGCTGCTCAGGCGGCTGGCCTGGCTCCGTACGAGATGCCCACGCTGCTGGTGGAGGGAGACGACCGGCCCGGACTGGGGCACGCGATTGCCGAGGCGATCGCGGGCGCGGGGATCAACCTCGCGTTCCTGGTCACGCAAGTGATCGGTCGCAAGTACTCCGCAGTGATGGCGTTCGAGAACGAGGAAGACCTCAAGAAAGCAGCTTCGCTGATCAAGAAGGTCAAGGCGCCCCGCGGCAAGTGAGCGCCCCCATCACAGCGTGAGGCCGCCGTCCACCAGCAGGCACTGGCCGGTGATGTAATTGTCCGGCTCGAGAAAGAAACGGACGGCCCGAGCGACATCGGAGGCGCGCCCGAAGCGTGGGATAACGCGCTCGGCCAGATAGCGGTCATACTTGCCCGCAGCGATCGAGGCTTCTGCCATCCCGGCCTGGATGACGCCCGGGCAGACGACGTTCACGCGGACGTTGGCCGGGCCGCGAAACTCCTTGGCCAGCACACGGGCTGCGTGCAACAGGCCAGCCTTGGGTGCGGCGTAAGCCAGCGAGCCAGGAAAAAGGCCGATCGCCTGCATGGTGGAAAACAGGACGATGGCACCGGGGGTCCCGGCGGCTTTCATGCGCTCGGCCGCTTCCCGGGCCAGGGCCACAGGGCCAACAAGATTGACCTCGAGCGAGCGGCGCAGGACGGTCTCGAACTCCCCGGGATCCGCCACGCGCGCCGGCTCGCCGGCCAGCACCACGAGGCCGTAAAGGGAGGGCGCTGCCTCCAACAAGCGCGTGCGATCGGCAGCCACCGCGAGATCGGCGGCCAGCACCTGCGTGGCGATGTGGCGCAATCGCCCGGCCCGCTGGGCATTGGATCGGTAACTCACAACCAAGCGGGCTCCTTCGGAAGCCAGCAGTTCCGCGATCGCTTGTCCGAGTCCTCCCGAACCTCCCGCCAGGATGATCTCTCGATCACGCAACGACCCGTGCATAGCCAGACTCCTCTGCCAGTCGCTCGCGCGCCGTGTAACCCAGGGCCAGCACAGCCAGGAAGAGCATCAGGACCTCGCTGTCGCCGAGATTGACTTCGAAGAAGCCGCTCACAGCGATCCCCAACACGCAGGCGGCCGCGCCGTGAAGCAGAAAGCGTGCTTCGTGACCCTGTGGTGCGCGGCGCGCGGCGCGCGCCAGCTCCCAGAAAGCCTGGGCGAGGAACCAGACCAGAGCCATGGCGGCGGGAATTCCCCTTTCTGCGGCATAGTGCAAGTACAAATTGTGCAGATGTCCGTACCATCCGGGCGGCAGCGGCTGAGGGGCATCCGCCGGAAGATAGTCGTGAAATCGCAAGCGCACCTGCTCCGGACCCAGTCCGAGCCACGGGTGGGCCTGAACCATGCGCAGCCCCGTGCGCCAACAGACGATCCGGTGAAGGTTGGAGTCCACCTCGGCGCGCGGCCGATAAATGGAAACGAATCGGGTGCGTAGGGAAGCCGGCGCCACCAGCAGGAACAGGCCGAGCAGGCCGGGCGCCACCAGCAGGACCGTGCGACGCCAGTGCCAGGCAAGGTAGGCCAGGGCCGCGAACGACGCCAGCCAGATGCTCCGCGTCATATTCAGCAGGATCGCTGCCGCAATGAGCGTGGCCGCCACCAGCAGGAGCCCGCGCAGGCGGCCGCGTGCCGACGGCGAAAACAACAGGAAGGCCACCACCAGCAGGCCGGCGAGCATCATCTGCCCGCCGAAGGTCATCCAGTGGCTCATGAAGCCGGTGATGCGCTCGGCGATGTAGGCGTCATAGAAACCCGTCCCCTGGCGGCGCGCCTCCTCCCATTTCAAGGCGAACTGTCCCAAGGCCACCGCCGCGGACGCAGAAGCGGCGGCAGCCAAGGCGAGCACAAGCGCCCGCGCATGATGCAGTGCGCGCATGCCTGAGTAGAGCACAGGCAGCATCAGCAGTACGAAAAACTTGCGGATCTGGGGACGACCGGAGGCGGGATCCCCGGAGGCAAGCAACGCGACGACGGTGGCCGCGACGAAGACGGCCAGCGGAACCCAGACCGGTGGCATGCGCAGCCGCCGGTCCGACAGGAGCAGGGCCGCCAGCGCCAGGGCCAACAGCAGTTGCGCGGCTGCGATCGACACCACTGCCGAGACGGCGCAGAGCGAGCCGAGGTAGAGTGCCAGCCGGCTCATCCTCTCTTCGACCGGTCCCACCATGGAACGCCCTCCAGTATGCCAGAAGCCCGCAAGCGAACTGAAGAGGCCTGAACCCTCGCCGCCCGCAAGGGCGTCGCATAAGGGGCGCCTGCCCGTGGCCCGGCGCAAGGCGACCCAGCCAGCCCCAGCCCGCGAGCGACTCCCGCTCCAATGTCCCGTATCCGTGCTTCCCTTAAACTGCACTCCTCCCCGGAGCGAGCGCCCCGCCGCACTACCCCTCGTTGCAGACTTGCTCGCAGTGGCGGCCCTGGGGAGAAGCGTCGGCTACAGCACACCGTCCCAAGGGACATTGCTATCGGGATCCAAGGGCGAGATTATCGGGGAGGAGCACAAGCCCGCGGGCCATCCGATTCCACGGCTATGCCTCTTCCGAGAGCGCCGCATCAAGCAGCGCCGCGAAATTTTCTCCCGATTCCGACCACAACTGCCGGCGCTCGACGGGCAACGCCCGTTCGAGCTCCTCGGCCAGGCGCACCACGCTGCGCAGATTCGAACGCGCAGTGCGGTCGCCCTGCGGAAGCGACAATTGCGGCAAGAACTGTCGCTCCGTGCCAAGCTCGATGCGCAGGTGGTCGCCCACGTCGTTTTCGAATCCGGGTCCGTAGCAGGCGAGCGTCACGCGCGAGGGCAACAGCCTCCACTGGTCCTTCCACTGCCAGAGCTCCCACCAGCCCTCGACCAGCACGGCGCAGTCCGCATGGGTGAACTCGCGCGCGAGCGCGATCACCTTCTCGATTTCCGGCGGCGTGGCGAAAGCCTGCTCCAGAACCGGCGGCTCGCCTTCGGCCACAGCCTGCACGCGCAGCGAGGAAATGCCGGGACGCAGGCGTGAGAAAGGGAATGTGCGCAGCAGGCGCTCGAAGCGGTCGAGCATGTTCTGCCCGCGATGATCGCGCAGCCAGAGCGAAAGGTACAGCAGGTCCGGCATGAGAGCCGCCTGCGCCGCTACTTCAGCCTTTCGACCAGCGTCACGGGCTCCTGGAGCCGGAAGCTCAGCCGGGTCTCGCTAGAGAGCACCGCCGGATTGCCGCGGGTGGCGAGCACCGTGCCCGTCCCGGCGGCTCCCCCCACTCCGGCGCCGATCGCAGCGCCCCGTCCACCGCCTGCGATCGCGCCGATGGCAGCGCCCACCGCGGCGCCGATGCCGATCTTCTTGGCGTCCTCCCCCTTCGAAGCCTCGGCAGTCTTGCTGAACGGCTCCGTGGCGATGGTCACGTCCTGGCCATCGGCCGTGTGCAGCCGCACCAGATGGATCTTGAGCGAAGCCAAGCCGCGCACCCGCCCGGCACGCTCGATTTCCAGCACGCGCCCTTCGACCCGCGCACCGCGCTCGGCCACTACCAGCCCCTCGACGATCAAGGGCTGATCGAGAGTCGCCGTGAAATGGTCTCCCGGCTGGTTCTTTTCGCTGGAGATCGTTTCGTTGAGACGAACCGTGAGCAGCGTTCCCGCAGGGATGGTGACCTTGCGCGGGGTTGGAGCCGGGGGCGGCTCCTGCTGCGTGCCCGAAGGCGGCGTCAGCACCGCACGGGGCTGAGGCGACTCGCTCTGTACCACCTGTGTCGGCTGTGCTGGCTGCGTCGGCTGCACTGGCTGGGTCCCGGGCGCCGGCTGTGTTGAGGCCGCGGTGACGGGGCCGGCGGTGGGCCGCGAAGCAGGCGGTGACTGCTCCGCGCGAAGAGGCGCCGGGGACGGACGTCTGGGCGCCGTCGAAACCGGAGCTTCGGCCGCAGTCGCCTGGGGCGCAGCTTGCGTGGCCGGCGTACTCACGGCGGGCGGTTCGGACGTCGGCTGAGCGGCAGGCTCAGCCGCGGTTTCCACAGCCGGGGGAGGAGCCTCCTGAGGCTTGCTGCGCAAGTTCAGGTACAGCAGGCCGGCGATGACCCCCAGCAGAACCACGATCGCGACTTGGAGAGCCTTCATCGCAAAGCCACCTCACTATCCTGTTCAACGTCGCCACGAACCGGCCGGTTGCCGGCCCCTCAGGTTTATACTAGCCCTTCGGAGAGGAGAGAGCCAACATGAAATTCGCGCGCTGCATCGCACTGGCTTTGCTCACCGGCGCCGCGGCTCCGGCCGGCCCCGCCGATTTCCGGGCAGGCATCGGGCGCGTAAAGATCACACCGCAGGAACCCATCTGGCTCTCCGGCTACGCGGCGCGCACACGGCCTTCGGAAGGGGCCGTCCATGACCTGTGGGTGAGGGCGCTCGCGCTCGAGGACTCCCGCGGGGGACGCCTGGTCTTCATCGGCGCGGATCTCATCGCGCTGCCGCGGGCCATCACCGACCCGGTGGCGGCACGACTTCAGAAACAGTACGGCCTGGATCGCGCCCGCGTAGTCTTCACGGCGACGCATACTCATGCGGGCCCCGTCGTGCGATCCAATCTCACCGCCATGTACGATCTGGACGCCGAAAACACCCGGCGCATCCAGCGCTACGGCGACCTGGTCACCCAGGCGCTCTTCGACGCCGCCGCCGCTGCGCTGGGCGATCTGAAACCTGCGCGGGTCTGGTTCGGGACGGGGCGCGCGGCTTTCGCCATCAATCGCAGGGAGCCCACGGCAAAAGGAATACGCATTGGCGTGAATCCCGCCGGTCCCACCGATCACGAAGTGCCCGTCATCAAGGTCGCTGGCCCGGACGGTAGCCTGCGGGCTGTGCTGTTCGCCTACGCCTGTCACAACACGACGCTCGGGCAGGACTTTTACCAGATCTCGGGCGACTATGCGGGCTTCGCCCAACTGGCCCTAGAGAACAAACACCCCGGCGCCGTCGCGATCTTTTACACGCTGTGCGCCGGGGACCAGAACCCTCACCCGCGCGGAAAACTGGAGCTCGCCCGCCAGCACGGCGAGGCCCTCGCCGCCGAAGTCGAGCGGGTGCTGAGCGAACCCATGAGGCCCCTTGCCGGTCCCATCCGCGCCGCCTTCCTGGTGACGGAACTGCGTTTCGCACACCACACGCGTGAAATGTTCGAACAGCGGCTCAACGATGCCAACCCCCACCGGGCCCGTCACGCCCGTCTCATGCTGAAGGCGTACCAGGAGCAGCAGCCCATCCGCACCGCGCCCTACCCCGTCCAGGCGATCCGTTTCGGCCGGAGTCTCACCCTGCTCGCGCTCGCCGGCGAAGTGGTGGTTGACTACCAGATCCGCCTGAAGAAGGAATACGGAGGGCGCGAACCGCTGATCGTGGCGGCTTTCGCCAACGATGTGGCCTTCTACGTGCCTTCGCTCCGCGTGCTCAAGGAGGGCGGCTACGAAGCCGCCGACAGCATGATCTTCTACGGCATGCCGGGGCCCTTCGACGATGACATCGAGCAGCGCGTGCTGGCCGCAGTGCGGCAGGTAATGAAGCGCGTGGGTCGCTGAGCCGGTCAGCGTGGGCCGCTGCGCGGCGCTGTCTCGCTGCGTTTGATCTGAGCCCGCCGCCGGCCCTGCGCCAGGTTCCCGGAAGCTTTCCGGCGGGCCTCTTCGGCGATCTCTATGCGGTTGACCACGCGACGGGCGCCGGCTGCCTTGGCCAGCCGGGTGGCGACGCCTTTGTGCTGCACAACCTCGGTTCGGCCCTCGATCGTGGCCACCCCGCCCTGTACGCGCACCGTAAACCGGTTCACCCCGATTTTCGAGCGCGCGAAGCGCTCGCGGATGGCTTTTTCCAGTTCGGCGTCGCTGAGCGTCACGCGCTCCCGCTCGCCTCTGCCGGCCGCTGGGCGGGCCAGCCAGGCTTCGGCGCCCAGCACGCTCAGCATCAGCAGCAGAACCGCCACGAGGTCGCCGGCCCGCGGCATGGCAAGGCTTTCCTTTCAAGAAAGTGGCCCTCCGCGCTATAATTTCGCAGATGTTCGACGCATCCATCCGGCGGCGTGACCTCTTCCGCGGCAGTCTGGCATTCACGGCTGCTTCCTACTCGCGCATCCTCGGCGCCAACGACCGCCTGAGGTTGGGAGTGATCGGCTGCGGCGAGCGGGGCCGCGCCGACATGCGCATCTTCCTGAAGCAGCCCGGCGTCGAAGTCGTGGCGGTCTGCGATGTCTACGGCGAGATGACCGACCGAGCCCAGCAGATCGCCACCGGCGCACAGGCCTTCACCGATCACCGCAAGCTGCTGGAACTCAAGGACCTGGACATTGTTCTCATCGCCACGCCCGATCACTGGCACGCACAGACCACGCTCGACGCCCTGAACGCAGGCAAGGACGTTTACGTCGAAAAGCCGCTCACTCTGAAGATCGAGGAAGGCCCCGAAATCGTCAAGGCGGCACGGGTGTACGAGCGCATCTGCCAGGTTGGAATGCAGCAGCGGTCCGGACCGCACTACATCCAAGCCAAGCAGGAATACATTGACAGCGGCAAACTGGGCAAGGTGACGCTGGCCCGCACGTGGTGGCATGGCAACCAGTACCACCTCCGTCGGGCCCCGGAGCGGCTGCGGCACAAGCCTTCCAACCTGGACTGGGCACGCTTCCTGGGCCCGGTGAAGTGGCGCGAGTGGGACCCGCAACAATACTGGAACTGGCGTGCGTACCTCGACTTCGGCGGCGGACAAATCACGGACCTCTTCACGCACTGGATTGACGTCGTCCACATGTTCCTGGGCCAGGACATCCCGATCTCGGCCGTCGCCGCCGGGGGTGTCTACGTCTACAAGGACGGACGGACCGCGCCGGACACCATCAGCGTTCTGCTCGAGTATCCCAACGACTTGACCGCAACCTTCGAGGCAACGCTCGCCCCGGGACTGCGCGGCGCAGCGGTCGAGTTCGTCGGCACCGAGGGAAGGCTATGGATCAGCCGCAGCCGCTTCGAGTTCCAAGCGGCCGAAAAGGGCGCGCAGCCGGTCGTGGTGAAAGCGCCCACCGAGGATTCCACGCCCGAACACATCGCCAATTTCCTGGAGTGTGTACGCACACGGCGCTTGCCGAACGGGGATGTCCTCGTCGGCCACCGCTCCGCTCAAGCGTCGCACTTGGGAAACCTTGCGTACCTGCAAAAGCGGAGGATCCGGTTCGACCATGTTCGGGAGGAGATCCTCCCCCTATAGTGCGGCTACAGCCTGGTGACGCGTTAGATTGCCTCTCCCCAAGTGAATTTGTTATAGACAGCACCAAGGAAAGGGTGTTAAATTGGTGACAGGTCGAGTCAGCGGTCCCAACTGGGCCCACGAAAGCTATGAAGAAGGCTGGCAACCCCCGCATGCCGGCCGCCGCCGAGCGGCAGAACCCGTACCAGAAGTTTCATAGTACCATCCTCCAGATCCTGACCCAGTTCGGCCGATTGGTCTACCTGTCCTCCTTCTACGACCGGCGGGATGCCCGATACCACCATTTCGAGTTGGAGGATTGCTTGGGAGCCGAAGAGGCCGACCGCCTGATCCGAGGTCACCATCGCAACGCGTTCCAGCGGTGGCTCTGCTACGACTTGGAGCAGCAGAAGGCGGACCTGGACCTGTACCTGTCGGATCTGGGCGTGGAGAAACGGATCACGCTGGCCATCTGGGCGGGCCTTGCGCCTTATCGGGATCTCATTCCCCCGGACGCCGAAGAGCATGAGCGCCGCCTTTTCCTGGCCGATTTGAAGACGCTGCTGGAGTTGTTGAATCGCCAATACGGCGTCGGGCAGAGCGAGCCCGACGGCTGGCGCAGTTGGTTCCGCCGCTGGTAGCATCAGGCCAGAGCCCGACAGACAGCTTCCGCCATTTCCCGCGTCGTGGCGTTTCCTCCCATGTCGTAGGTGCGCACTTTCCCCTCGGCGATCACGCGCGCCACGGCCTGCTCGATGCGCGCGGCTTTCTCGTTCTCCCCCAGCCACTCCAGCATCATCTTGGCCGCGAGGATCGTCGCCAGCGGGTTGACCTTGTTCTGGCCTGCGTACTTGGGCGCCGAGCCGTGCGTAGGCTCGAAAACTGCGTAACGCTCGCCGATGTTGCCGCTGTAGCCGAATCCCATGCCTCCGACGAGCTGGGCGCAGAGGTCCGAGAGAATGTCGCCGAACAGATTGGTGGTGACGATGATGTCGTAGTTGTGCGGGTTCTTCAGCAACCACATGCAGATGGCGTCAATGTTGGCCTCGTCGAAGGCGATGTCGGGGTAGCGGGAAGCGACCTCTCTGGCCGTCTCCAGGAACAGCCCGCAGGTCGTGCGCAGCACGTTCGCCTTGTGCACCGCCGTGACCTTGCGACGGCCGTGCTTGCGCGCATACCGGAAGGCCGCCTCCACGATGCGCTCGGAAGCCGCCCGTGTGATGCTGCGCACGGAAATGGCCGCCTCGCGCGGGACGCGGGCGAACCCGGGATCCTGGTAGAAACATTCCGGCGGGCGGGCGTATTCCACGCCAATGTACATGCCCTCGGTGTTCTCCCGGAAGACCACCAGGTCTATGCCCTCGCGGTAGTTGAGCGGATTGCCCGGAAAAGCCTTGGCCGGACGGAGGCAGATGTACAAGTCGAACAACTGCCTCATGCGCACGATCGGGCTGCGGTAGCTGAGGCCGCGGCCTTGCAGCTCCGGGACCAACTCCCGTTCCGCTTCGCGCGCAGGCTTGGAAGTAATGGCGCCGAAAAAGGCACAATCGGTCGAGCGCAGCAGCTCGATGGTCCGCTGTGGCAGCGCATCCCCCTCGCGCCGCCAGAACTCCCAGCCAATGTCGCCCGGCAAGTACTCGGCGGAAAAGCCTGCCGCGTCGAGCACCATGCGCGCCGCGGCGCAGACCTCCGGTCCGATCCCGTCCCCCGGCAACCAAGCGATCCGGTAGTTTCTCATGCACTCCCTCCCTGCCCGGAATATTTTTTCTTCAGGAACGGCACCAAGCCGCCGGCGGCCAGCAACTCGGCGGCGCGCGGATCGAGCGGCGCCGCGCGGAACACCTCGCCCGTATTGAGCCGCATCACCGTCCCGCCGATCAGATCCACCTCCACTTCGTCGCCCTCGACCAGCGCGGCCGCAGCCTCCGGCGAGACCACGGCGGGGAGGCCCAGATTGATCGAGTTGCGGAAGAAGATGCGCGCGAAACCCGCCGCAATGACCGCACCCACGCCCGCGTACTTGATGGCCGCCGTCGCCTGCTCGCGGCTCGATCCGCAACCGAAATTCTTGCCCGCCACCAGGAAATCGCCCGGACGGATGCGCGAGCGGATCTCCGGATAGGCCAGCTCGAACAGGTGCTCCGCGGTCTTCTCGCGGTCGGTGATGTTCAGGAAGCGGCCCGGGTAGATCACGTCCGTGTCAATGTTGTCGCCCAGGCAGGCGGCCACCCGCCCGCGTAGCTTGAACTCGCTCATCAGGCTACCTCCTTGCCCACGATGTCCTCCGGATGGGCGATCTCCCCCGCGATCGCCGAAGCCGCCACCACTGCGGGGGAGGCCAGATACACCAGGGAGTCCTTGCTTCCCATCCGTCCGATGAAGTTGCGGTTCGTGCTCGAGATGCAGCTCTCGCCCGCGGCGAGAATCCCCTGGTGGACGCCCACGCACGGGCCGCAGCCTGGAGGGTTGATCATGGCGCCGGCCTCGATCAGCGCCTGGATGTATCCCAGCCGAATCGCCTCGAGCAGGATCTGCTGCGAGGCCGGAATCACCAGCAGCCGCGTGCGCGGGTGCACCCGCCGGCCGCGCACGATCGCCGCCGCGACTTCCAGATCCTCCAACCGCCCGTTCGTGCAACTGCCCACCACCGCCTGGTGCACCGGCCGGCCGCGCACCTCCGACAGCGGCTTCACGTTGTCCACTGCGTGTGGGCAGGCTACCTGCGGCTCGGGAATCTCTCGCCCAACGTCAATCTCGATCACGCGTTCGTACGCCGCGTCCGGATCGGGCGCGAAATCCGGACTGTCGGGGATGGTGCGGCCAGTGCGCGCCTCGAGGTACTCGAGCAGCGTGTCGTCCACCGGCGTGAAGGCGACTTTGGCTCCCATCTCCATCGAAAGATTCGCCAGCACCATCCGCGACGCCACGGTCATGCCCCGGACGGCCGGGCCATCGAACTCCACCGCGCGGTAGTCGGCCCCGTCTGCGCCCAGACGGCCGATGACGTGCAGGATCAGGTCCTTTGCCGACACCCACGGAGCGAACTCGCCCCCCACCAGGATGCGGAGCGTGGCGGGGACCTTGAACCACAACCGTCCTTCGGCCCACACGCCCGCCATTTCCGTCGCCCCGATGCCCGTCGCGAAGGCGCCAAAGGCCCCGTGCGTCGTCGTGTGCGAGTCTGTGCCTACGACCACCATGCCGGGCAGCACGTGTCCGTTCTCCGCCAGCACTTGGTGGCAAATGCCCCCGCGACCGACGTCGTAGAAGTGCCGGATGCCCTGGGCGTGGACGAACTCGCGGATGGCCTTGTGCGTGGCGGCCGTCCGTTCGGATTCCGCCGGTACGCGATGGTCCAGGATGATGACGATCCGCTCCGGGTCCCACACCCGCGGCGCGCCGATCTCGAGGAAACTCTTGCGCACCAGGTCGGCGTTCTCGTGCGACATCGCCAGGTCAATCGAGGCCACCACGATCTCGTCCGGCGCCACGCGCTCCCGTCCCGAGGCCCGCGCCAGGATCTTCTCAGCCAGCGTCATGCCCATCGCCGTCTCCTCTTCGGTCCTCACGCACCGCTGCGACCGTATTTCTCCTCGATCACGGCGCGTGGCAAGTACTCATCTTCGAGCCTGCGATACTCCTTCAAGCCCACAAAATCCGTGTACTCGGCGAAGCTGGTGAGCCAGTGCGTCTGTCCCTCGAGCAGGCCCGTAGGCGAGGCGCGCAGGGCATGGAAGAACTCCTTCAAGGCCCGGTGCATCACCAGGATCGAGGCCACCGGGATGCTCACTCGCGCCACGCCCATGCGGGCCAGCTCGGGAATGGGGACGAGCTCGGTCTTGACCCCAGTCACGCCGTCCATCAGATTCACCGAGAGCAGGCCGCGAACCTCGCGTACGGCGCGCTCGATGTCTGCCCGGCGGGCGATGCCGTCAATGAAGATCATGTCAGCGCCGGCTTCCAGGTACAGGTTGCCGCGGCGGATGGCCTCGTCCAGGCCGTGGACGGCAAAAGCGTCGGTGCGGGCATTGATCACCAAGTCCACCCCCAGCCGCCGTCGCACGTCCGCCATGGCCCGCACTTTGCCCGCCATCTCCTCGGCGCCGATGACCTGCTTGCCCGCAAGGTGCCCGCAGCGCTTGGGGAAAACCTGATCCTCGATGTTGACTCCGGCTACGCCCATTGCGATCAGGCGCTCGGTGATGTCGGCGGCGTTGATGGCGTTGCCGCCGCCGGTGTCGATATCGGCCATCACCGGAATGTTCACCGCCCGCACGATGCGCCAGGTCTGATCCAGAATGTCTTTCATCTCCACCAGACCCACATCGGGCTTGCCCAGCAGGCTCCCGGCGAGACCGAAACCGCTGACCTGCACCGCCTCGAAGCCCGCATCCTCGACCAATCGGGCGCTCAGCGCGTCGTGGCAGCCAGGCACGACCAGTGCCTGCCGCCGCTCGAGCTTCTGGCGTAGGATGCCTGCACGCGTCATGATCACCCCCGCACCATTCTAGTCGAGCCGACCCGGAAGTCAACCGCTGCCGGCGGGGATGCTAGAATGCTGGTTGACAGGCATGCCCTTCCTCGAAAACCGGTTCGAACGCAATGTCCTGGTGACCACGGTGGACTACGTGTTCAACTGGGCGCGCGAATCGTCCCTGTGGCCCTTGACTTTCGGCTTGGCCTGCTGCGCCATCGAGATGATCGCGGCCAGCGCCTCGCGTTTCGACATCGCGCGCTTCGGCGCCGAGGTCTTCCGCCCGAGTCCCAGGCAATCGGACCTGATGATCGTGGCAGGTACCGTCACGCTCAAGATGGCGCCAGTGCTCAAGCGGCTCTACGACCAGATGCCTGAGCCCAAGTGGGTCATCGCCATGGGCTCCTGCGCCAGCGTGGGCGGTCCGTTCAACACGTACGCCGTCTTGCAGGGCGTGGACAAGATCGTGCCCGTGGACGTCTACGTCGGGGGCTGCCCGCCCCGCCCAGAGAACCTCTTCTACGGGCTGCTGAAACTCCAGGAAAAGATTGACCGCATGACGACGCTGTCCCGCCGGCCCACCCAGGTGCGCCTGGACGAATCCATGCTCGAGAATTTCCGGCGCAACATCCGCATCGCGCAGACCCAGGGCTACTGAAACGTTTCGATCACGAGATGTTTTACTTGGCCCCCTCCGGCCTCTACCGCTGCCACCTGCTCGACGAGTTGGACTGGCTGGAGCACGGCTTCGGAACCCGCCACGCCGCCTGGCGCCCCGAACCTTTGGCCACCCTGCGGCAAGTCCATTCCGACCGCTGCGTCTACGCCGACGGGCAGCCCGGCCGCCTGGGGGAAGGCGACGCGCTCTTCACCGACCGCCCGGGGCTCTGGCTCGGCGTGCGCACGGCCGACTGCGTCCCCATCCTGATCGCGGATCCCGAACGCAGAGCCGTGGCGGCGGTCCACGCCGGCTGGCGCGGCGCGGCCCGCGCGATCGCCGCCAAGGTCGTGCGGGCGCTCCAGCAACGTTTCGACTCGCAGCCCCGCCATCTGATCGCCGCTCTGGGTCCGGCCATTTGCCCCGCCTGCTACGAGGTGGGAGTGGAGGTGGCAGCTCTGTTCACCCAGTGGGACCCGGCAATCACCCGTTGCTGCCCCGTCCATCTGGACCTCGCTGAGATGTGCCGCCGTCAGTTGCTCGCGGCGGGACTGGCTGAGGAACGGATCGCCCTCAGCGGCCTTTGCACCCGCTGCCGCCCGCAGGAGTTTTTCTCCTACCGCGGCGGAGAACGCCATGGGCGGATGCTCAATGCCATCGGGAGAAGAGCCTGAAAAGGAGAAGAGCCTGAAAACACTTAGGGCGCGGGCCATCGAGCCCGCGCCCCGCCAATACCGAACCTGCCTCAGGCGGCGTTCATGAGGATCTCGTTCAGGATCTCCAACGGTTCCTGCTCGTTGCGGTCGGCCGCCTCCTGACACGAGATACAGAAGGGGGTCCAAGGAACGGCAGCGAGCCGTTTGGGACTGATCGGTTCCTCGCAGCGCACGCAGATGCCGTAGGTACCCTCGTCCATCCGGGCCAGTGCCGCCCGGATGTTGCGCAAAAGCTGGCTTTCCCGGTCCAAGTTGCGGATCGCCAGTTCACGCTCGGCGGCGCGCTGCACCTCGTCAATGGCGTCCGCAGACTTCTCGATGGCGATCTCGTCGCGACGGCGGACCGTCTCGGCCAGTTCGGCCCGCTTCCGCTCGAGAATCTCGCGGTACTTCTTCAGATCGCCGTTCGTCATGGTGTTCCCCTCCTTCAGTCCCCCGAGTGACGCTCGCATCCGATGAACCCTTTCTTACTCACCTTCATCTCTTTCGGTCCGTTCCACATCTCTCTTTAGCAAAATGATCCGCCAAACCCTGGGCCCTCCAACCACCGGGTCCATGCATTAGCTACGTACCCGTCGGGCCAAGCAATTCTCCCTCCAACTTCGACTCCTGTCAAGTCCCAATCGCCATCCCGCGCGCAACTCCCTATTAGACGTCCGGAGCGCTGGAAAGTTCCGGCTCGGGATGGCCACCTGCAGGGGTGCCACCCACTGCTTTCCGGCCACCCACCCCATGGTGGGTGCCCGCTTTGCGTTAGATGCACGAATCCGAAACGGGTTTCATCAATCGGCAGGTCCCGTCAGCGAATCGCGAAACGCCCGAAGACCAGGCCCAGCTCGCGGGAATCCCCCTCGACTCTGAGGGTCCTGTCCACTTCCAGGACGATCTCGATTCGCGGCCGGCCCACCAGCTGCGCAGGCAACTCCAGCTCGCGCCGGAACAATCCCGGTTTGTCCAGGACCACGGTCCCCACCGGGATCCCGGCGGCTTTCAGGCTCAGGCGAATGGGCCCGTCGGACAGCCTCTGGGCAGGACAGAAACCTTCGAGGTGGAGCCTCTGGCCCGCCGCTGCCGGCCCTCCCAGCCACAGGCTTGCTCTCCTGCCCATCCAGCGGTGCGAGCCTTGGATCTCGTACCAGCCTGTCCCCAGTTGTGGTGCAAATATGAGCTCGGCCACATCTACGTAACGCGGCTCATCGGCCCGCCACCGCGACCGGGCCAAAGGCTCGTACACCTTCGTGATGTTGCGCAGCCTGTCCTGCTCCACCGCATAAACGACCAAGCGCCCCTCCTCCAGCGCCCGCAGTGCCGGCCCAGGAGGCAGAATGAAGCGTTCGATGTCACCGAACTCGGGATGTCGCTCGATCTGCTTTTCGGAACCGGGCGCCAGAAAGACGGAATTCCTGCCCACCAGCCGAAACGGCTGATCGAAAACTCCGGTCCAGAACAGGCCGCTGTCCACCCCGACCAGGAGGATGGTCTTTCCTGGATGGAGCTGGTTGGCGCGCGCGACGCCCCGAACCATGCCGCCGACCGCGCGACTGCGGTAGTAATTCCACTCCGTGGCCTCCCGGGTGGCCGGCAGCGCGGTGCCAAGGTAAGCACCAGCCAGCACAAGCGACAGCGCCTTCCACGCCCAACCCGCCTGCAACGCCCTGCTCAGCGCGTACCCGCCTAACATCGCCGTACCGAGCGTGGGCATGGTGAGGTAGTAATCCATTTGGTGGTATCGCAGCGGCAAGACCGGCGCGATGACCAGGACGAACCACCCGGCCAGGAACGCGGGCAGCCGGTCGCGGCGCCGCCACCGCTCCACGGCAAACCCCAAAACTGCCGCCGAGAGCACGATCGCTACCAGCAGGGCCGTACCCCGGGCGTACGCGTGACTGAGCGCCCAAGCCCAGTACGTCAGCAGACTGAGCGGCAAATGCACATCGAAATATAGGCCATAAAGACCCTGTGGAGCACCCGGGGTCGCCCACTGGTGGACTGCCACGAAAACCACGGCCGGCGGCCACAGCCACGCCACGCGCCACCGCAGCCCGGGACGGCACAGCAGCGCGTACGCCGTAGCCAGCGGGGGGTAAACCACCATCCACTCGAGCGCTCCGAAGCCAGCCAGATAGGCTGCCCATTGCCACCGCCACCAGCCTCGCTCGCCCGTTTCCCCATGCCGGACCAGAGCGTAGAAGGCGGCCAGCAGGAAGAAAGCGCACAAGGCCTGATTGTAGGCCGAAGTCCACGTCATCACCCTCGCCAGACCGCTGCCCGCCAGCCAGAGCATCGCCGAGGCCCAGCCGGCAAGGCGCGAGCCGCTCAGCCGCCGGGCCAGCGCCGAAAGCAGAGTCAAGTTGGCGAATTGCGTCAGAAAGACCCAGATGCGGAAGGGCAACGGATCCAACCCGAACAGCGCGTGAAACACGATGAAAAACAACCGTTCGCTGAGCGGGCGGATCGTGCCCTGGGCGCGCGGCTCGAACAACAGGCGCAGCAAGTCGCGCCAGTCGTGGATCTCGAGCTTCAAGTGCAGCCAGGCGAAATCGTCCTGCCAGAACCAGCACTTCAGCCCCAGCCAGTAAAGCGCCACGCAAGCCGCTGGCGGGCTGAGCCAGTACGCGGCTGCGACGAGTCTTCTCCGGCAGGCCCCAGTCAAGTGTTCACTATACCATCCGGGTGAGCTGGCTCCTGGCGGCGCGGATGCCGTCGGCGTCATAATGAGAGCTTCGGAGCGAGCGACATCCCCCACGTTATCAACTCGTTGAAGTTCTCGAACCCGAAGACGGGCCGCCTGATTGGCGCTTGCGCGCTCTCGTTACTGGTTCTGGCGCAGGGCCTGATCCTGATGCCCTATGCCGGTCTTCAGAACGACGAAGCCCTGTTCGGCTCGCTGATCTATGAACCCAGGCATCTGGACCACCCCATCCAGGTCTTCAAGCGGCGCATCCCGCTCATGGCCATCAGCTACCTGGGGGGCTTGAAGGCCTGGCTCTACGCGATCTGGTTCGAGCTTTGGCCTCCTTCGATCAGCAGCGTCCGGTTGCCGGTCGTGTGCGCAGGCGCCCTCTCGGTCTGGCTGTTCGCCAGGCTCCTCAGGCAAATCGCCGGTTCTCGAGCGGCATGGATCGGGGGATTGCTGCTCGCCAGCGACACTTCGTTCGTCCTTCTGACGACCTTCGACTGGGGCCCTGTGGCTTTGCAGCACCTGTTGCTGCTTGGCGCGCTGAACTCCCTCCTGGCCTTCCATCGCTCGGGCAGGCAGCGTTGGCTCGCGCTGGCCTTCTTCCTTTTCGGTTTGGCGTTCTGGGACAAAACCGTCTTCGCCTGGATGTTCACCGGCCTCGCGATCGCCAGCCTGGCTCTGTTGCGCTGTGAAATCCGGCGCGCGGTGAGCCCGCGCCAGGTGGCGCTGGCTGCGCTGGCCCTGCTCGTCGGTGCCTCTCCGCTCATCCTTTACAACGCACGCAGCGGTGGCGCCACCTTGCGGCAAGCACGGCTGGACTTTAGCGACCTTCCCGGCAAGGCGCACCAACTGCGCTCCACTCTCGAAGGCTCTTCCCTTTTCGGCTACCTGACGCGCGAGGATGACGGACGGTCTCGCCTCGACCCTCCCACCACCCTGGAGCGCGCGGCCTTGGCCTTGAGCGACCTCGCCGGCCGTCCACGACGCAGCGTACTGCCGTTCGCCTTGTTGCTCTCCCTCCTCTCGTTGCCGCTGCTGACGCGCAGCGCCCAACGCGCCCTCCTGCTGCCGGCCCTCGCTATGGGCATCGCCTGGCTCCAGATGGCGCTCATTCAGGGCGCGGGCGGCTCGGCCCACCATGCCGTCCTCCTGTGGCCCCTGCCCCACTGGATGGTCGCGGTGGCGCTGGCCGATCTCTCGAGCCGCTTGGCTTGTGGGCGACACTTGGCCACGTTCGCCCTGGCCGGGACGATCGCAGTCAAAAGCCTGCTGGTGACCAACGAATACCTGGCCCAGTTCATCCGCCACGGGCCTGGGCCCTACTGGACCGACGCCATGGAACCGCTCGCCCGGCGCCTCCTCGCCCTCCGAGCCGGAGCGGTCGTCATCGCCGATTGGGGCATCCTGGATAGCGTGCGCCTGCTATCCCAAGGACGCCTGCCGCTGTTTCAAGCCATTGATCTGGCCTCGCGCACTGAACTCGATCCACGGGAGCAGGCCTCGCTTCGCTGGTTGCTGGAACTGCCCGACCCCGTTTTCGCCGGCTACGCCCGGCACGAACAGGCAGTGCGGTCCGCCGGGCTGCGCCTTGCTGCGCACGCCGCCGGGCTCGGCTACCGCAAGGACACGGTGGATTTCGTCGCCGACCGTCACGGGCGACCCGTGTTCGAGATCTGGCGGTTCCGCCCTATTTCGGATCCAGGCCCACGGCAACCACGATGATGCCCAGCTCGCGTTGGTCCACATCGCCAGGCGGCAGCGCCTTGTCGAGCGCGAAGTTCAGCAGGAGGCTGTCGCGGCGGAAGGCTTGCGGCGGCACGTCGCGCACGTATTCGTAATCCCCAGGCTTCTCGAAACGCTGCGGCGCCAGCGTCACGCCTCCGGCGTCAGCGGTCAGCGTCTGCGGGCCGATCCTGGAAGCCACCGCCTCGGGAACGTTTAGCTTCAGCTTCAGCGTCGCCCCCTTTTGGGTGGCGGCTGCCGGCGCGCGCAGCACCACGGAAAAGTTCTTCGCCGTCCATCGCCACGCGTTGCCCTCGAGAGCATGGAAGCCCTCGAGCAACTGGAACGCCGTCTTCGGGTCGGCCACGTGCACGAAGGACGCCAGCTCGGGTTGTTCCTCGATCGTGGCCCGCTCGATCGCCTTCTGTTCGCGCTTGCAGCCCGGCGCCGCCAGCAACGCCAGCGTCGCCAACGCCGGGAGGGTTCGGTTCAATCCGAGCATCGTTCCACTTCCACCAGACAACTATAAAACGTCGCTCCGCCTCCCAGGTCCGCCAGCCGGTCCGAGGTGAGTGCGTTGACGTTGCGGCCGTCCGGCGCTCGCCGCAGCCAGCGCACGGATCGGGCCGCCACCACTCCACGCATCACGTCCCGGCCGACGCGCGCCGTCAGAACCACCGCACCGCGGGCATTGTACACCCGCACCCGATCGCCGTCGCGGATGCCTCGCAGCGCAGCGTCCTCCTCGTGCATCGCCAGTGTGGCCGTCTCCCGATCCACCGAGTCACGGTAGCCGAAACTCGAATTCAGACCGCTGTCGGCTTTGGGTGTCACCAGCTCCAGGGGGTAACGCGCGCGCAAATGCGCGTCGCCCAGCCGCGATTCCGAAGGCGGCGCATACTCGAGCGTCTCCGGCGCGAAGTCCAACCTCCCCGAAGCCGTGCCGAACCCGCCTTGCGCAAAGGGCTGGAAGGGTTGTCCCTCGGGCGCTACGCGCAGCCTCATCCAGCCCCTCTCGGCCAGCGCATCCCAACTGATGCCCTCGAGAAACGGGTGCCCGCTCGCCAGCGCCGTCCGTACCAAATCCTCGTCGGAATCGCGGAAGCAGGGTTCCTGGAAACCCATCCGCGCCGCCAGCAGCCGAAAGACTTCGGCGTTGGGCTTGGCTTCGCCCGGCGGCTCGAGAACCGGTCGCGCGAGGCTCAGATAGTAATGGCCGTAGGAGATGTAAAGATCCGTGTGCTCGAGGAAGGTCGTCGCCGGCAACAGGATGTCTGCGTAGGCGGCCGTGTCGGTGGGCATCTGCTCGATGACCACGGTGAACAGGTCCTCGCGCCGGAGTCCCTCGAGCACAAGGTTCTGGTTGGGAGCCACCGCCGCAGGGTTCGAGTTGTAAACGAACAACGCCATGACTGGCGGATTGCGCAACTCGGTCAGCGCCCGGCCGAGCTCGACCATGTTGATCGCGCGCGCCGGTCGTCCCAGGCCGGAGAGCTGCTCCAGATCCGGGCGCTCCAACGCCGCCCGGTCCAGGTGGAAAGCGCCCGAGGTCGAAAGCAACAGCCCGCCACCCACGTCCCGCCATGCCCCCACCAGCGCAGGCAGCAGGGAAATGGCCCGCACCGCCAGCCCGCCGCGCTCGTTGCGCTGCACGCCGTAATTGAGACGGATCGCAGCCGGCCGCCTCGTGGCGTACTCGCGCGCCAGCTCCACGATCTCGCTTTCGGCCAGCCCCGTCAGCTTCGCCACGCGCGTCGGAGGATATTGCTCCAACCGCTGCCGGAGTGCTTGGAAGCCCTCCGTGTAACGCTCGACGTAGTCCGCGTCGTAGAGCCGCTCCCGCACGATGACATGCATCATGCCCAGCGCGAGAGCGGCGTCGCTTCCCGGATGGATGAAGTAGTGCCGGTGCGAAAGCCGGCCTGTACGGTTGCGCACCGGATCAATCGTGTAGAGCTTCGCTCCGCGCCGGACGGCCTCCACCAGGAACGGCCACAGGTGCACGTTCGCACCCAGCACGTTGGCGCCCCAAAGCAACACGAGACGCGAGTGCCGGAACTGTTCGGGCTCCAGGCCGTAGCGGTGGCCCAGCGTCATGCTCAGTGCGGCACTTCCCGCCGCCGAGCAGATCGTCCGTTCCAGGCGCGAGGCCCCCAGCCGGTGGAAGAACCGGCGATCCATCGAGGCGCCCTGGACGATCCCCATGGTGCCGGCGTAGCTGTAAGGCAGTACCGCCTCGGATCCGTACCGCGCGACCACGGCGTTCAGCCGCTCGGCGATCTCCCCGAGGGCCGCCTCCCAGGAAATCCGCTCGAATCGGCCCTCGCCCTTGCGGCCGATGCGCCGTTGCGGGTAAAGCAGCCGCTCGGGCGAGTGCTGGCGGTCGGCATACCTTGCGACTTTTTCGCAAACGAAACCTCGCGTCACCGGATGCTCAGGATCCCCGCGGAGCCGGGTGACGCGGCCGTTTTCGATCGCGACCAGCAGCGCGCAGGCGTCAGGACAATCGAGAGGGCAGACCGAGCGGCGCAGTTCCGCCACTCCCGAGATTATACCGGAGCGCCCCGGAGGCTCCGGCGCACAGGGATCGGGCCTGCCCGGCAGCTCCCCTCCCGCCCGGGGGTGCGGAAGGCCGGAAACGCGGCAGGTTCCTGTTAGAATGTGGCCTTCACCCTCACGGGCCGATGAATTCATCCTGGTTTTCGCGCTTGTTGGCGGCGATCGAGCGTGCGGGCAACGCTCTTCCCCATCCGGCCACGCTGTTCGCGCTCCTCGCCGTCTGCGTCGCGCTGGCTTCCGCCGTGGCCGCGCAATTCGAGCTCGCGGTGACCCACCCAAGTACGGGCAAGACGGTCACGGTCGTCAACCTGCTAAGCCTTCCCGGGCTTCACCGGTTCCTGACTTCGCTGGTCAGTAACTACACCGGGTTCGCCCCGTTGGGAACCGTGCTGGTGGCGCTGTTGGGCATCGGCGTGGCGGAGGCCAGTGGGCTCATCGCAGCCGCCCTCCGCCTGACCGTGCTGGCAGCGCCCCGACGCCTGCTCACCGCAGCCGTGGTCTTCGCCGGGGTGCTGTCCAACGCCGCGAGCGAAATCGGTTACGTGTTGCTGGTCCCGCTGGCAGCTGCGATTTTCCAGGCTGCGGGACGCCATCCGGTGGCGGGCCTGGCCGCAGCCTTCGCGGGCGTCTCAGGCGGTTATTCGGCGAACCTGCTGCTCGGTACGATCGATCCCTTGCTGGCGGGATTGTCCCAGGAAGCCGCCCGCATCGTGGATCCCGCCTACATCGTCAACCCGGCCTGCAACTACTACTTCATGGCGGCCTCGACGATCCTCATTACCATCCTCGGAACACTGGTGACCGAGTTCATCGTGGCGCCCCGCCTGGGGCCCTGGAAAGCCGAAGATGAACCGGCCCGGCTGGATCCCTTGACGCCGGCCGAACGGCGTGGCCTGAAATTCGCGGCGATTGCGGCGATGGCGCTCGTCGCCTGGATCCTGGCGGGCAGCCTGCCGGCCCGCGGCTTCCTCCGCGACCCCGAAACGGGCAGCCTGCTGCGCTCCCCTCTGCTGTCGGGTGTGGTGACCCTCGTCTTCGCCGGCGGGTTGTTGACGGGCCTGGCCTATGGCATCGGCGCCCGCATTTTTCGCACCGACGCGGACGTGATCCAGGGCATGGCCAGGACCATGTCCACCCTCAGCTCCTACCTGGTGCTGGTCTTCTTCGCCGCACAGTTCGTGGCGCTGTTCAACTGGACCAATCTGGGTCTGATGCTCGCGGTGGCCGGCGCCGACCTGTTGCGAGCGTCGGGTTTTGGCGGAATCCCCTTGGTGCTGTCCTTCATCGTGCTCTCTTCGGTGGTCAACCTGTTCATGGGCAGCGCCTCGGCGAAGTGGGCCATCATGGCCCCGGTCTTCGTGCCCATGTTCATGCTGGTGGGCTATTCGCCCGAGTTGACCCAAGCCGCATTCCGGGTAGGGGATTCGGTGACCAACGTCATCTCGCCGATGATGTCGTATTTCGCGCTGATCGTCGCTTACCTGCAGCGCTATCAGCCTTCCGCTGGCATCGGGACGGTGATCGCAACGATGCTCCCCTACACGGCGGTCTTCCTGCTCGCTTGGTCCGGGCTGCTGGCCGCATGGCTGGCGCTCGGCTGGCCGCTCGGCCCGGGAGCACCACTCGCCTACCCGCATCATTGAGTTGTTGCGGACCCCGTGGCCGCGTGGCCCAAGGCAATCGCAGGAAGGCCAGTCGCCCCAAGCCTATCCGCTGGAGAACGGATTCGCCGGCCACCGGCTCGACGCCAAAGGCTGCGCGCGGCCTGACCCGTCAGGGAACCGGAGCGCGCTCGCCCCCCGCTAGCCACCGCCGGGCCGGCCGGGGCGCCGGCTCACTGAGCGCGGATGCCATAGGCCTCCAGTGTCAATCCCATGGCCTGCCGCAGCCGCGAGACCGCCTTGTTCGCCTCCAGCCGGGCCACCACCTCGCGCCGACGCGAATCCGAGTACTCGTTCTGCCGGGTCAGAACCATGAAGCCGGTGGATTCGCCCGCCTGGAACAGCCGCACTTCGCTCTCCAACTTGTCGCGGGCGGCGCGCGCGCTCGCCTCGGCCGCGCGCATCCGCTGTCGCGCGGTCTCCAGCGCTTGGAGCGCATTGCGCACCTGGGCCTCGATCGCCTGTTCGAGGCGCGCCTGCTCCAGGGCCAGCCGCCGCTCGGCCAGCCGGGCCTGCGCAAGGTTCGCCTCCGCCGCGCGGTTGCGCAGATTCAGGTCGAGGCTCAAGCCGGCCTGGAGGGATTGGTAGCGGCGCGCGAATAGGTTCGAAAGAGCCGTGCCGTAGCCGCCCACCAGCACCTCCGGCAAGCCGCCGAAACTCACCACCGGCACCGGAGGCAGTCCTGCCAGCGCGGAAAGCTCGTTCAGCCGCATCGCCGAAATCCGGCTCGCCTCGCTGAACGGGTTCTCGCGCCCGCTGACCGAACCCGCCAGCCCCGCATTGGCGTAACCCGCCAGCAGGTTCAACTGGGGCTTCGTCATCTCCGCGCTCAGCTCGCTCTGCACCCTGGCCGCCTGCTGGCGCGCCCTGAGCGCACGGAGCTCAGGCCTCCGATCCAGAGCCGTCGCGACCGCCTGCCGGAGGTCATCCGTCGGCGGCTCGAGCATCGTCACCTCGCTCGGCACGATCTCCTCGGCCCAGAGCGCCTCCTCGCGCCCGCCTGCCAGCAGCAGCTTCAGGCCGTTCTCCGCTTCGGTCAGCAGGTTCAGGCCCGCATAGTAACTGTCCACGCGCCGCTCCAGCTCCGCCTCCGCCGCCGAAATTTCCACTGGCGCCAGCGTCTGGCTCTCCACCATCCGCCGCGTACGCGCCAACTGCTCCCGCGCCAGCTCCACGGACTCCCCCAGGACCTGGACCGCCTCCCGGGCTGCGACCAGGTCCCAGTAGGCCTGTTCCACGCGTGCGATCACTTCCGTGACGCGCTGTTCGAATTCCGCCTCGGACCCCTCCAGCTGCCTGCGCCGGATGCGCAATTCCGCCCGTTCGCGGTCGAGGGTGCGGTTGCGCAGCAGGGGGAGGCTCACCCCCAGGGACAGACGCGAACTGACGAACGGGTTCAACGACACGAAGGGATTCGAGGTGGACTGCCGCGCGTTCTCGAAATCGAGGCTGAGCGCCGCGCCCTGCCACGGCAGCCGCAGCCGCCAGTAGAAATTCTGCGCCATCAGATGCTCGCTCAGCCGGCCGCCCGCACCCATCAGGATGGAACTGGTCGGTGTGTTGCGCGACTCCAGCGCCGGCGTCCAGCGGAAGATGGGATCGAGGTATCCCTGCGCCGCTTTCACCCCCTGCCGGGCGCTCGCCACGCTCACGCGCTCCAGTTCGATGTCCAGGTTGGAACGCAGCGCCGCCTGCACCGCCTCGGAAAGGCTCAGCGAGCGCCGCACCAAGCCCACCCCGACACGCGGGGCATGATCCGACAGTGACGTCTGCGCCGCCAGCGGTGCGGCCAGCACCAGGATCAGCGCGAACAGGCTCGTCATGCTCGCCCAGGCGCGCCGCGGGCTGAGCAGGCGCAGAGCCGCCGCCAGCCGCCCCCATGCCGGCGAGTGCGCCAGGTCGTCGAAGAGCGAGTACACCACCGGCGTCACCAGCAGCGTGAGCAGCAGGCACAAAGACTGGCCGCCGATGACCACCACCGCCACCGTGCGCCGAGTGCCCGCACCCGCTCCGGTTCCGACCGCCATCGGGATCATACCCGCCACCAGCGTCGCCGTGGTCATCAGGATCGGGCGCAGCCGGTCCTCGCAGCCCCGCAGGATCGCCTCCAGCCGCTCCATGCCGTGCTCCCGCCGCAGACGCTTGATGCGGTCAATTTGCAGGATCGAGTTCTTCTTGACGATGCCGAACAGCATCAGGATGCCAAGCGAGCTGTAGACGATGGAAAAGTTCTCGCCCATCGCCATCAGCGAAAGCAGGGCAAAAGGCGCCGATAGGGGCAAACTCACCAGGATCGTCACCGGGTCAATGAAGCTCTCGAACTGAGCCGCCAGCACCATGTACATGAACACGATGGCCAGCACGAACGCCACCACGAACTCCAACGAGGCGCGCCCGAACTCCCGGGAGCGGCCGAGCAGTCCCGTGCGATACTCCGGCCCCATGTCGAGCTCCCGCACCGCTTGCTCGAGCACGGGCAAGACGTTCGAAAGGGCCTGACCCCCGGCCAGATTCGCACTGATCAGGATCTGCCGCTGACGGTTCACGCGGTCAATCTGCACGGGACCGCTTCCCGGCTCGATGCGAACCACGCTGGCCAGCGGCACGTTGCCCAGGGTGGCCGAGGGCACGTAGAGCCGCTCGAGCGCGCCGGGCGAATCGCGAAACGCCTTGTCCACGCGCAGCGCCACGTCGTAGCGGTCCTCCCCCTCGCGATACGTCGTCACCTGCTCGTCCCCTCCCACCAGCGTGCGCAATGCCGTGGCGATCGAAGCCACGCTGACGTTCAGATCGGCCGCCTTCTCGCGGTTGATCGAAACCCGCAGCTCCGGCTTGCCCGGCTCGTAGCTCGATTCCAGGTCGGTGACGCCGGGCAGCGCCGCCAGCCGCTTCTTCACCGCCTCCATGTAACGCTCGAGCTGGGCAAAATCGGGGCCCTGGATGAAGAACAACAGATCCTTCGTCGCAGCCGAACCGGCGCCCTGGATAAAGGCCGGCAGCTGCACGCTCACCGTCAGATCGCGGAAGCGCCGCAGGCGTTCCCGCGCCATCGCCATCAGCTCCTGTTGCGTATGCCGGCGCTGTTCCGGCGGCACCAGCTCCACCAGGATCACGCCCCTGTCCACCTGGCGTCGCACGTCGCTGCCGATCAGCGTCAGCAGGTGGGTCACGCCGGGAAGCTCCCGCAGTTCCGCTTCCAATTCGCGCATCACGCGGTCGCTGCCCTCGAGCGAAGATCCCACCGGCATGCGCACCGTGACCTCGAACTCGCTGCGGTCATCCACCGGCAGGAAGTCCTTGCCGATGGCGATCAACAGGGGAACGGTCGAAAGGCCCACCAGCGCCGCGCCCAGCACCACCGCCCAACGATGCTGCATCGCCCAGCGCAACATCCGCCGGTAAGGCCCGGCCAGCGCGCGGTACAGCGCGGTCTCGCGCGTCGCCGCAGCGCCCTGTTCCAGCCGTAGGAAGCGCGAGCTGAGCATGGGCGTCAGCGTGAAGCTGACCAGCAAGGAGACCATGATGGCGAAGGCGGCCGTCCACCCGAAACTCGACATGAAGCGGCCCACGATGCCCCCCATCATGGCCACCGGCAGGAAGATGATGACCAGGCTCAGCGTGGTCGCCATCACGGCCAGCGCGATCTCGCGCGTTCCCTCGATGGCGGCCTGCACCGGGCCCAGCTTGCGTTCCTCGGCGTTGCGGAAGATGTTCTCCAGCACTACGATGGCGTCGTCAATGACCACGCCCACCACCAGCACCAACGCCAGCATCGTGATCTGGTTGAGCGTGAAGCCCATCCAGTGCATCAGCGTGTAGGTGGAAACGATCGAGGTCGGGATCGCCACCGCTGCGATCAGCGTCGTGCGCCAGCTCCGGATGAACAGCAGAACCACCAGGCCCGCGAACAGACCGCCCAGGATCAGGTGCTCCTGCACCGCCTTGAAGGAGGCCTCGATGAACAGCGACTGGTCTCCCATGTAGGCCACGCGGAAGTCGGGCGGCAACGCCTTCTTGAGCTCCTCTACGCGCGCCTTCACCGCCCGGATGACCTCCAGCGTGTTGGTGCCCGCCTGTTTGCGCACTTCCAGCACCACGGCCGGTTCCCCGTCCAGCCGGGCCAGCGAGCGCGGCTCCGCCACCCCGTCCTCCACGCGCCCGATGTCGCGCACCCGCACCGGCGCGCCCGCCACGTTCGCCACGATCAGCTCCGCGAAATCCTGCGGCCTTTCGATCCGACCCAGCGTGCGCAGCGACACCTCCCGCAGCCCCTGATCCATGCGCCCGCCGGGAATCTCCACGTTCTGCGCCGCGATGGCGGCGCGCACCTGGTCAATGTTCAGGTTGTAGGCGTACAGCTTCTCGCCGTCCAGCCAGATGTGGATCTGCCGCTGCCGATCCCCGACAAATCGCACCTGCCCGACACCGGCCAGCGACTCCAGGTTCTTCTTCAGCCGGTCGTCCACCAGCTTGGTGATCTCGCGCAAATCGCGCGGCGCCGAAACCGCAATCGAAATCACCGGCGTGGCGTCGGTGGCGATCTTCTCGATCACGGGCTGGTCGGCGTCCCGCGGCAAATCCCGCACCACCGCCGAAACGCGGTCCCGGATCTCCTGCGCCGCCACGTCCGGGTCCTTCTCCAGTACGAAGGTCACAGCCACGATCGAGACGCCCTCCGCCGAGAGCGAGCGCAGCTCATCAATGCCGCTGATCGTGTTCACCGCTTCCTCGATGCGGCGCGTCACCTGGCTTTCGACCTCTTCGGGCGAAGCGCCGCGCAGCGTGGTCGTGATGGTCACCGTGGGAAACTCGATCTTGGGCAGCAGGTCCACGCCCAGCTTGCGGTAGGAGTTCAGTCCCAACACCACCAGCGCCAGGATCAGCATGGTGGCGAAGACGGGACGGCGTACGCAAATCTCCGCCAGCTTCTGCACGGCTCACCTCCCCTCGGCCGACTGCACCCGCACCGGCGCTCCGTTCACCAGAAGAGCCTGACCGCTGACGATCACCTCGTCGCCCGGCCGGATCTCCGCGCCGGACGCCTCGACCCAGTCGCCCAGTTCGAGCCCCGGCGTGACCCGATGCTCTCGCGCGCGCCCTCCCTCGACCGTGAAAACCTTCGTCAAGCCCGCCACCTCATACAACGCCCGCCGCGGCACCACCACCACCGTCGCATCGTCGGCCAGCCGCAACCGCACCTGCACGAACATGCCAGGCTTCAGGCGGGGATCGCTGCTTCGCAGCCTCGCCTCCGCAGTCAGCGAGCGCGAGCGGGCTTCGAGCGCCGGATCCAGCTCCCGCACCGTCGCCTCGAACTCCGCGCCCGGCGCGGCATCCGTGGTGAAGCGCAGCGTGCTGCCCACTCGCACCAGGGCCGCTGCGCTCTCGGGGATCTCCACGCGCAACCGCAACGGGTGCGTCTTCACCAGGGTCAGCATCGGCGTGTTCTCCCGCACGTACTGGCCGGGAGCGACCAGGCGGGCGGCCACCGCCCCATCGAACGGCGCACGCACGGTCGCGTCCGCCAGCCGCTTCTCGGCCAGACGCACCTCGGCTCGCAGCGCCTCGATCGCGGCCAGCGCCACCCGAAGCTCGTGCCGGGCCGCCTCGAGCGCCGCTTCCCGAGCCTGATACGCCTTCTCGATCTCGATGAACCGCTGCTCGGCGATGTCGCCCGTCTTCACCAGCCGCTTCGCGCTCTCGTACCGCGCCCTGGCATCCTCGAGCGCCGCCTGCGCCTGCCGGATGGCAGGCGTGCTCTCGGGAATTGCCTCCTCTCGCGACAAATCCAGACCGACCCGGGCCAGCGCCTGCGCGAGCGCCGCCCGCGCCCGCGCCAGTTGCAGCTCGAGCTCCCGTTTCTCCAGCTCCACCAGCACGTCGCCCTTGCGGACTCTCTGCCCGAAGTCCACGTGAATCGCAGCCACCCGTCCCGCCACCTCAGCGCTCACCTGCACGGTCTCATCGGGCAACAAACTCCCCGTCACGGCAAGCTCGCGCGGGGCCCTCCGCGTCTCCGCTCGGACCACCCGGACCTCGAAAGGATCTGCCGCCCCGACGGAATTCGTGGTCGCCTTGCTCGGATCCGCCCGGCGCGAACATCCTGCCGCCAGACAAACCATCAGGACTCCCACACACCAGCCTTTCATCGCTCGCTCTCCACTCCCTCGCTCGGCCTCTCCAAACCACCCAGAAAAATCTCCACCAGCCCCTCCACGATCTCCGCGATCGGCTTCACGCGGCCCTGCGCCAGATCGTCGTCGTAGAGCACACCCACCTGCCCCAAGTGAAACAGCATCCCCAGGAATGCCCTCGCGGCCAGCTCCGGATCCACCGGCCGGAAAGCCCCCTCCTCGATCCGCTGCCGAATGTAGCCCGCCAGCAATTGCCGGCCCTCCCGCTGGTGCTCATAGAACAACGAGCCGAGCTCCGGCTCTTCCAGCACCGCGAACAACAACAGCCGGGTGTAGGCCGGATCGCTGCGGTACAGCCCGAGGATGAACTCGGCCAGCTTCCGGAACAATCCCCGGTCGTCGCGCGCCCTCGCGTACGGTTGCATCAAAGCAATCCCCTGCTGGAATCCCTCGCGCGATTTCGCCTGCACAATCGCCGCGTACAAGTCGCGCTTGGACCGGAAATGTTCGTAAAGAACGGGCTCGGTCACCCCGACCGCCTCCGCCAAGGCGCGCGTCGTCGTGCCCCGATAGCCACGCTCGGAGAACAATCGGACCGCAGCCTCCAAAATGGCGGCACGGCGTTCCTCCGCCGAAAGCCTTGACGAGGCAGGCATGTTCCCTGTCCGCCTAGCGCCTACTAGCTTAGCAAATACTAGGATCAGCGCAAGCCTCACCCATCCCCGCTCTGCTATCCTCGAACTTCTCCGCGGAGTCACGCCTATGTGCCGGTTGCCAGTCTCATGTCTCTGTGCCATGGTGCTCGCCGCGGCCCAGACGCCGCCGAAAACCTGGACCGAGCTGCGCAAGCTTTTTGCCGATCCCCCCGCCTCCTTCCGCACCGCCCCGTTCTTTGTCTGGAACGGAGAGGTAACCGAAGCCGA
>JANXAE010000249.1 GCA_025062235.1 Bryobacteraceae bacterium | reverse complement strand
CGTACGATGGTCGCCATGCTGCGCGCGGGCCAGATCGAGAAGGTGGTGCGCAGCGACAGCCTGCTGGCCTGCGTGGCCTGCTACGGTTGCATGGCCAAGTGCCCGCGGGGGATCCGGCTGACCGAAGTCCTGCTGCCGATTCTGAAGGAGCAGGCTTTCTTGCATCTTCCCGAGGTCCCGTCCGAGCTGCATCGCGCCTTGGAGAACACGCTGCGCTACGGGAATCCTTTCGGCGAGTCCTCGCGGAAGCGCGCCGCTTGGGTGAAGACCGCAGGGGTGCCCATCCGCATCCTTTCCGAAGATCCGCGTCCGGTGGATGTGCTCTGGTTCGTCGAATGCCAGAACTCCTACCACCCGCGCGGCCAGGACGTCAGCCGCGCCACCGCGCGGCTGTTCCACGCCCTGGGCATAGACTTCGCCATCCTGGGCAACGAGGAGAAGTGCGCCGGCGAATGCGCACGATTGCTCGGGGAGCGCGGCCTGTTCGACACGCTGATGGACTACAACATGGTCGTCTTCTCCCGCTACCGCTTCAACCGCATCGTAACTTCCGGCACGCACGCCTACGACGCTTTCGTATACGAGTACC
>JANXAE010000248.1 GCA_025062235.1 Bryobacteraceae bacterium | reverse complement strand
CGCTTGCGCAGGGTACCATGTCCCACTTGCGGGATCATATTGGTGGCGACGCCCTGTTCTAGAACTCGCTCGTGGAACCGCGCCAGCCTGCCCTCCCATGTCACGCGCACTCCATGCGGCGCCAGCCAGCGTCGCTCGTAGGAGAAAATCGGCTCTTCCGTGATGAGCCCCATCGTGATGCCGCAGTTGCCGACGACTTGCGTGGTCACCCCCTGCGCGAGGGCAGAAGTTTGTTGGGGGTTGTACAGCACGCTGATATCGGAGTGCGTGTGGATATCAATGAAACCGGGGGTGACGCACAGCCCTGCCACCTCCAGCACGCAGGGTGCAGACGCCGAGCTCAGGTCGCCGATGGCAACGATGCGCTCGCCGCGCACGCCCACATCGGCGACGAACGGCTCCGCAACCTCCTGGAGCGGGCCATCTTCTTCGTCGAAGGCAAGGACAAGGAAATCGAGAAGGAATGGGCCGAGGAGGAACAACGCAAGCAGCAACAGCAGGGTTCCGCGCCGCCGAAGCCGGAGTGAACATGAGGCCCCTTCCGCGTTCGCCGTCCGCCTGTCCCGCCATCGTGACCATGCCATGTCAACGGCTCGTT
>JANXAE010000247.1 GCA_025062235.1 Bryobacteraceae bacterium | reverse complement strand
GTGTTCGAGGAGCGGATAGCGTCGCTGGAGGGGGGCACGGGCGCGGTGGCGACCGCCAGCGGGATGGCGGCGCAGTTCCTCACTTTGTACACGCTGCTGCAACCGGGCGACGAAATCGTCAGCTCCGCGCACCTGTATGGCGGCACGACCACACAGTTCACCCACACCTTCAAAAAACTGGGCGTGACTGTGAAGTTCGTGGATCCCAGCGACTTTGAAGCATGGGAACGCGCCATCACATCCAGAACCCGCGCGCTGTATGGCGAAACGATTGGCAATCCCAAAGGGAGCATTTTGGACATTGAGCGGCTGGCGCAACTGGCGAACACTTACCGCATCCCGCTGATTGTGGACAACACCTTCGCCACGCCGTACCTGTGCCGTCCAATTGAATGGGGCGCAACGATTGTGGTACATTCCGCCACCAAGTTCATCGGCGGGCACGGCACATCAATTGCGGGCGTGGTGGTGGAGTCGGGCAAGTTCGATTATAGCCACTTCCCCACGATTGCTGAGCCGTCGGGAGCATATCACGGGCTGAAGTTCTACGAGACCTTCGGACACTACGGCTTCTTGATGAAACTTCGTGCCGAGACGCTACGCGATGTCGGGGCGTGCCTGTCG
>JANXAE010000246.1 GCA_025062235.1 Bryobacteraceae bacterium | reverse complement strand
ATGTTCTTGAGGTTGTGCACGGCCGCCCCGTAGAACTTCAACATGCGGTCCCGCTGCGGCATGCGGCGCGAGCGCACCGGTCCCACGCGCCGTTCGCCGCGCAGGTAGGCAGCGGTGAGCGAGTGGGCGCCGTTTGCCATCAGCTCGGGCGCGGCGCCGGCGAAAACGACCCGCCCCCCTTTCTCGCCCGCGCCGGGCCCCAAGTCCACGACGTAGTCGGCAGCGCGTATCAGGTCGCCATCGTGCTCGACCACCACCACCGTGTTGCCCAAGTCGCGCAGTTCGTAAAGGATGCGGATGAGCCGCTCGGTGTCCCGGCTGTGCAGGCCGATCGAAGGCTCATCCAGAACGTAGCAGGCGCCCACCAGGCGCGATCCCAGGCACGTGGCGAGCTGGATCCGCTGGGCCTCGCCGCCCGAGAGTGTCGAGGAAAGCCGATCGAGCGTCAGGTAGTCCAGGCCGACGTCGTGGAGGAACTTCAGCCGCTGACGGACCTCTTCCAGCACGCGAGCTGCGACCGCGCTCTCTTCGGGGCTCAGTTCCAGGGAGTCGAAGAAGGCCTTGGCCTGGGCGATGTTCATGCGGACGACGTCGGCCAGCGAACGGCCGCCCACTTTCACGTTG
>JANXAE010000245.1 GCA_025062235.1 Bryobacteraceae bacterium | reverse complement strand
TGATGCACTGCGCCTGCCGGGGCTGACCGATGCGGGTGCAGCGCAGCCGGGCGGCGCGGGGGCGCCCGCCCTGCCGCTGCACGAGCGGGTCAGCGCCGCGCTGCTCGGATACGCGCATACCCACGCCACACTCGTCGTGCTGGACAACCTTGAGTCCCTGCCGCCTGCCGAGTTGGAGATGATTGGCGCTTTCTTGAGCAGACTGGGCGGGCAGAGCGCGGCGATCATCACGCTGCGCCCGCCGTCCGAAGCGCTGGAGGATCTGCCGCACAGCCGGTCGCTGCCGTTGCACGATGGTTTACAGAAAGACGACGCCATCCGCTATGCGCTGGACGTGGCGCGCAGCAAAGGGGTGCGGCTGGAGGAACGCGAGGCAGCGGAGATTGCGCGCGCCGCTGCCGGGCATCCGCTGGTGATCACGCAGATCGTGGCGCGCGCCCGCCGTCGCGACTGGCAGGCGCTGCTGGAGGAGGTGCGCGCCCGTGCCGGGGACTTCGCTGCCCAGGTGGAGGCGGTCTATGCCTGGAGCGCGGCGCGGATCGGCGAGGCGGGCGCGCGCGCCTGGAGCGCGCTGCCGCTCTTTCCGGCGGGGTGGGCGCCCGAAGGCGCGCTGCACGCGCTGGCA
>JANXAE010000244.1 GCA_025062235.1 Bryobacteraceae bacterium | reverse complement strand
TATTTGTTGGCGGTGGTGCTGATCATCTTTGGGCTAAAAGGACTGTCGCACCCCCGCACCGCTGTGCGGGGCAACTTGATGGGCGCGACGGGCATGCTGATTGCGATTATCGCCACGCTACTGGATCGGCAGATATTGAGCTACGAGTGGATTATTGCGGGGTTAGTCGTGGGTTCGCTTATCGGTGCAGTGATGGCGCAGCGGGTGGCGATGACGGCGATGCCGCAGATGGTCGCGCTGCTCAATGGTTTTGGTGGAGCCGCCTCTGCCTTAGTCGCGGGCGCGAGTATCGTGGAAAGCACGCTCCCAGACGCGAAGCTCCCCGCCCCCCTTACCCAACTTGCAATCGCTGCGGCTGCTTCAGGGCTGATTGGTGCCGTGACCTTCTGGGGAAGCCTTGTGGCGTTCGCGAAGCTGCAAGGGCTGATGAGCGAAAACCCGCTCCAGATTACTTTTTTGCACTACATCAACGGCGTCTTGCTGCTGGGTGCAATCGGGCTGGGGGCGTTAGTTGCGCTCAACCCCTCGCAGCTGGGTTATTACTGGGCATTACTGGCGGTGGCGTCGCTGGTGGGCTTGCTGCTGGTAATCCCAATCGGGGGCGCAGATATGCCTGTGGTGATTGCC
>JANXAE010000243.1 GCA_025062235.1 Bryobacteraceae bacterium | reverse complement strand
ATAACCCGCCAGAGAAGCGCTCCAATCACGACGCCAAGCACCAGAACGATCAACCAGACGCGTCCGGCTGCCAGGCGGGGCGACGTTGATGGCGCTGGCGCGCCGGTCACCCTTTTTTTCGCGCGCCCCGCTCGCGCGCCAGGGCGCGAATCGTCTCGATTTCCGCATCGCTGAGCGCCTCGGGCAACACCAGTTTCACCCGCGCGAACAGATCGCCGCGCTCGGTGGGGCGCTCGAGGCGCGGCATGCCCTTGCCGCGCAGACGAAACACCTGATCCGCCTGCGTGCGCGGCGGGATCTTGAGCAGCACCGAACCGTCCAGCGTCGGCACGCGCGCCTCGCCGCCAGCGATTGCCGTAAAGCAATCGACCGGAACGGTCGTTGTCAGATCATCGCCGTCACGCTCGAACTGCGGGTGCGGCAGAACAGTGACCAGCAGGTAAAGGTCTCCCGGCGGTCCCCCGGCGATGCCGGGACGCCCCTGCCCGGCGAGGCGCACGCGGGTTCCTGTGCGCGCGCCGACCGGGATCTTCGCCTCGATGCGTCGCGTACCCGCCTGGAGCGAGCGCGTTGTGCCATGGAACGCCTCTTCGAGCGAAATCTCGACCGGCAACTCAATATCGCGTCCCC
>JANXAE010000242.1 GCA_025062235.1 Bryobacteraceae bacterium | reverse complement strand
CAGCAAGGCGTCCGGAACGGATGAGGCGACTCGGAGCAGGCGTAGATTCTTCTTAGCGCACAGGATCGCCAAAGCGCCCGGCGCATAGTCCGGCGCGGCGATCGCTTCGAGAAAGGTCTTGACCAGCTCAGCCGCCGTTTCCTCATCCACCGGACGGTTCAGGCCAACGACCCCACCGAAGGCCGAAACGGGGTCGCAGGCGAAGGCCTGGCGGTAACTTTCCGCCAGAGTGCCGGATTCGGCGCATCCGCACGGGTTGGTGTGTTTGATGATGGCGGCTGCCGGGCGGTCGAACTCGTGCACCAGCTGCCAGGCTGCGTCCAAGTCGGCCAGGTTGTTGTAGGAAAGCTCCTTTCCCTGGAGCTGCCAGGCGCCTGCGATGCCGGCCCGCCGGTCCGAGTACAGGGCGGCTCGCTGGTGCGGGTTCTCACCGTAACGGAGATCGAGCGCCCGCGGCGCGCGCAGATCCAGGACCTCCGGCAGCGGAGATGACAGCTCGACGAAGCTACCGTCTTGGACGGAGATCCGCTCGAGCCGTGCGCTGATCGCGCGGTCGTAGTTTGCCGTTCGGCGGAACGCCTTTTGCGCCAGGCGCCAGCGCGTGGCGAGGGAAAGATCGCCGGTGGAACGGAGCT
>JANXAE010000241.1 GCA_025062235.1 Bryobacteraceae bacterium | reverse complement strand
CCGGTAACTCGACGAGCCCGCCGGCGACCGTGGCGGCCGGCACAGTCACTGCCGCGTAAGAGCTACACGGTGCCCCGTCCGGGAAAATGCGCACGACCTTCTGCTTCATGGCGGTTTTCCGGCCGGGGCATCTCCAGGAGGTACCAATTCTGGGGAGATCCGAGGTTGCTCGTGATTATACGCGGGGAGGCTAATCGGAACAATACCAAAATGAAATAGTTCCCTGCCAAAAAGTCGAGTTAGCCACCCCGGGATAACTTACAAGGAGAAGGCCAGAGGTTCGAGTCCTCTACCGCCCGCCGTTGCCGGCCGCCCGGTATCCGCCCGCGCGTTGCCCTAGCTCGCTGCATCTCGACGAGTGGGCGATTCAACAAGCCGGTTTCATGGGGACTAAAGTGGTAGTATGCTGGCCGCTCTGCTGTTCGTCGCCGCCACAGGCTGGGTGCCCGCCCGTTGGACGAATCCCGACCCCCACTCGCTCGAATTGCTGGACGGCACGCCGATCAACTGCCTGCTTATGGAACGGGTGACAGCCGAATTCGTTCGGGCGGCGGAGGCCCGGGGCGTGGCGGTTCTGCGGGTTCTCGATGCAAGCGCGAACACCGAAGCTGCGTTCCAAGAGATCGTCGTAGCGAAACCTTCC
>JANXAE010000240.1 GCA_025062235.1 Bryobacteraceae bacterium | reverse complement strand
CGTCCGCTGACGTTCGACCGGTAATTGCGGGCGTATCGCAGGGCCGGATCGGTCTCGACATAATTGGGCAGAGGATAAAAGTTCAGGATCGCCTGGCCCAAAGCGTTGATCCGGGCCTTCGGAACGATGTTGCCCGGGAAGGGCTGCGCCGTCAGCGGGTCGCGGATCGGGATGACCGCCCCGTTCAGGTCGCGCGTGTCCGAGAAGTCCCCCTCACGCTGCATTCCTGTGGGCGTGGTCACGAAGCGCGGGCCCGGATACAGGCGTCGCCTGACATACTCCTGCGAGAAGAAGAAAAACAGCTTGTCGCGATTGGTGTTGAACTTGCCCGGAATGTAGAAAGGCCCGCCGATCGAGTAACCGGCATTGTTGAAGCGGTACAGCGGCTTGGGCGTTCCCGTACGGTTGTGGAAGAAGCCGTTGGCGTTGAGCGACTCGTGGCGGTAATACCAGTAGGCGCTGCCGTGGAAATCGCGTGTGCCGCTCTTGATGACCACGTTGATGGTGCCGGCGCTGTTGCGGCCGTACTCGGCCTGGTAGTTGGTGGTGAGGACCTTGACCTCGGCGATGGCGTCCATGTTGGGGGCGTTGTGAACGCTCGAGTTCGAGCCGGTATCCACCGCCGAGATGCCGTCCAGCGCATACATGATCG
>JANXAE010000023.1 GCA_025062235.1 Bryobacteraceae bacterium | reverse complement strand
CCCGCCCGGCGGCCCAGGCTGGGCCACTGGCGCGCGGACGATCTCGCGCTTGATCAGGCACGCCGACTCCCCAGGTCAACAGGAAGAACGCGCGGCTGCGGCCATCGAACAAGCTTGCCAGGTATGCCGGGCCGGCGAGCTCCGCGCCGGACCGCTGGAGTCGCAGCTTCTCGCTGGCGACGGAAAAAGGCCCTTGCTCCGGGGACACTGCGCACGAATTCGTGCAGGGGGGACCGGCGGCCGCGCGTGCCGCTACGGCCGATCAGGGCAAGCTTGCCCCGGCACAGGATTTCCTCGCGCGAATCCTCTTCGGGGGCTTTCCAACGCAGAGCGCCATCCCCGCCGTGGCGCACGCACTCCGCAGAATAGCCGGAGGCGGGCATGAGTTCGATACGCTCCCGAGGGCGTGGACCATCGCATCCATCTTGCGGCCTTCGGGTGTCGCTCGCGCCATCGAGCAGACGACGGGCGTTGCCCGATCGCGTGCCGTTGCTTTCGCAGGAGCCGCCCGACCGCAGGCCTCGGGAACCATGCCGCCGGTCCGCAGGGCGATGCCCGGGCAATCGCGGCCGTCGGGCGGCAGTTCCTCGATCTGCTGCGGCGTAGTGACCTCGCTGCGCATGACCGTTCCCGTATCCGACGGGGCGGATGTCCCGCCGATCAGGACCGCTTCTGCCGCCACGCAGGAGCCTCGGGTTCATTCGTCACCGCGCGCCGCCACTCCGGTGGGAATGTCCCCGGATCGCACCCTCAGACGCGTTCGAGCAGCCCGGCCAATAGGGCCACGCGTTCCGGAATCCGTGCGACGAGGACCGACTCGTTGCCGGCGTGCGCGCCCTCGCCCACCGCTCCCAGTCCGTCCAGCGTCGGCACGCCCAGAGCCGCCGTGAAGTTCCCATCCGACCCGCCACCGCTGGTGGACTCCTCCAGGACGACGCCCATTTCGGCAGCCAGCGAGCGCGCCAACGCGAACAGCTGGACGGTGCCGTGCGAGCGTTCCATGGGCGGCCGGTTCAGACCGCCGGAAACCTCCAGACGGCAGCGCGCATCGAAGGGTCGCAGCGCTCGCATCCGAGCGTCCAGCCGGGCGGCATCCCGCAGGCGCGGCACGCGCACATCCACTTCCGCGATCGCTTCCTCCGGGATGACGTTCGAGCGGTCGCCGCCGCGGGCCACGTTCGGGCTGACTGTGACACCGCGGCGCAGGTCCGTGAAGGAGGCGACGCGCTGGATCTGGCGGGCCAGTTCGAGCACCGCGTTGGCGCCCGCGGCGAAGTCCACGCCGGCGTGGGCAGCACGTCCGGTGACGCGCAACGAGTAGACGCCCACGCCCTTGCGCGCCGTCTTGAGCTTGCCTTCCAGCCCGGTTCCGGGTTCGAGCACCAGCACGGCCGCGCTGCGGCAGGCCTCGCGCTCGATCCAGGGTCGGGAACTCGGGCTGCCGATCTCCTCGTCGGAGTTGACCAGCAGAACGACCCTGCGGCGCGGCCTGCGGCCCAGCTCTTCGAGCAGGCGCAGAGCTTCGATGGCGATGGCGATACCGGCCTTCATGTCCAGCACGCCCGGACCCCAAAGGCGTCCGCGCCAGCGACGGAAAGGCCTGCCCGCCAGCGTGCCGGCGGGCCATACCGTGTCGGAATGGGCCAGCAGCAGGATCTGGCCCTCGGTGCTCGCGCCGGCCGTCGGCCAGCAGCAGCGGAGGTGCGGGCCGAAATTCCCGCCCGAGATCCTGCGGATGCTCGTCCGTTCCGGCAGCTCCGCAGCCAACAGGTCTGCGAAGCGCTCGATGGCGGCCGCGTCTCCGCTGGGAGTCTCGCATTCCACCAGCCGGCGGATCAGCGCGCAGGTCTGCTCCAGCCGTGCGCGCGCCTGGCCAAGCAGTTCCTTCATGGCCTGTTATAATAACGGCATTCGATGCTCGATATTCAGGCCATCCGTGACATCCTGCCGCACCGCTACCCGATGCTGCTGGTGGACCGCATCGTCGAACTGGAGCCGGACCGCATCGTGGGCATCAAGAACGTTACCCTGAACGAGCCGTTCTTCGTGGGTCACTTTCCCGACTTCCCGGTGATGCCCGGCGTGCTGATCGTGGAAGCCATGGCGCAGGTGGCAGGCGTGCTGGTGCTCCAGCGGATTCCGGACCGGCACAAGAAACTCGTGCTGCTGGCCGCCATCGAGCAGGCCAGATTCCGCAGGCCCGTGCTCCCGGGGGATCAGTTGCGCATCGAGATGAAGTTGGCGCGGCTGAAGGCCACCGTGGCCAAGATGTACGGCACAGCCAGCGTGGACGGCCGCGTGGTGGCGGAGGCTCAGGTCATGTGCAAGCTGGCCGAGAAACAGCCTGCGCTCATCGAGGAGCCGGAGCCGGTCGTCGAGCCCGCTTCCTGACGCGCTCATGCCCATCCACCCCACGGCCCTGGTCGCGCCGGAAGCGCGCATCGCCGAAAGCGCCGAGATCGGCCCCTATTCCATCATCGGACCCGAGGTGGAAATCGGCGCGCGCACCCGCCTGGTGGCTCACGTCTACGTCGAGGGCCCCACCTGGATCGGCGAGGACAACGTTTTCTTCCCCTACTGCACCGTGGGCGTGGCCTCGCAAGACCTGAAATACCGCGGCGAGCGCACGGAAACGCGCATCGGCCACCGCAACCGCATCCGCGAGTTCGTCACCATCCACCGCGGCACCGAGGGGGGTGGACGCCTGACCGTGATCGGCGACGACAACCTGCTCATGGCCTACGTGCATATCGCGCACGACGTCCGCGTGGGCGATCACACCGTCCTGGCCAACGGCGTCACCGTGGGCGGTCACGTGACGATCGGCGATTGGGCCGTCATCGGGGCCTTCACCGGTTTGCATCAGTTCTGCCGGGTGGGACGGCATGCGATGATCGGCGGCTACAGTGTGGTCACCCAGGACGTGCTCCCCTATTCGCTGACCTGTGGCCAGCGCGACATCAAGGTGTACGGCGCGAACCGCACGGGACTGGAGCGGCGAGGCTTCCCCGCTTCGACCATAGAGAGCCTACAGCGCGCCCTGCGGCTGCTGACTCGCTCCGGCCTGAACACGACGCAGGCGATCGCGCGCATCCGCGAGGAGGTGCCGCCCTGCCCCGAGGTCGAAGAGCTGATCGCGTTCATCGCCGCGTCCGAACGCGGCGTCATCAAGTGAGGCAGCCGTGCGCGGCCCCTACGGTCTGATCGCGGGCAGCGGGCGCTTCCCCATCCTGGCCCTCGAGCAGGCCCGCAAGCTCGGCCACCAGGTCGTCGCCGTGGGCATCCGCGAGGAGGCCTCCCCCGAAATCGAGCCGCTCGCCTGGCGCTGCCACTGGATCTCGCTCGGCCAGCTCGGCAGGCTGATCGAGATCCTCAAGCAGGAAGGCGTCAGCGAAGTCGTGATGGCCGGCCAGGTCAAGCACACCAGCATCTTCTCCGGCATCCGCCCCGACTGGCGGTTGCTGAAGCTGCTCGCCTCGCTGCGCGAGAAGAACACCGACGCGCTCATCGGCGCCGTGGTGCGCGAACTGGCTTCCGAAGGCATCCGCGTGACGGACTCCACCGCGCTGCTCAAGCCGCTCCTGGCCGGCGAGGGTGTGCTGACCCGCCGCCCGCCGGATCGCGACGAGTTGGCCGATATCGAATACGGCCGCCGCATCGCCGGTGCGCTGGCCGCCCTGGACGTCGGCCAGAGCGTCGCTGTGGCCGAGCGCGCCTGCGTGGCCGTGGAAGCGATGGAAGGCACCGACGCCATGTTGCGACGCGCTGCGGGTCTCGTCAACGGAAGGCCGCTGCGCTTGGTCAAGGTCTCGCGCAGGCGCGCACACCTGCTGTTCGACGTGCCTGTCGTGGGCTCGGCCACCATCCCCGTGATGGTGGCCACCAACACCACGGCGCTGGCCGTGGACGCCGGCCGCACGCTCATGCTCGATCGCGACGAAATGTTGCGCGCCGCCGACGCCGCCGGCATCGCCATCGTGGGTTACCCGCCGGAGGACTGAGGCGCCGGCAGCCCGGTCGTTGCGAGAACCCGCCTGGCCTCCCGGCACAGCTCGTCGAAGCGGACCGGTTTCGAGACGTAGCCATCCATGCCCGCTTCGAGGCAGCGCTCGCGATCGCCCCGCATGGCGTGCGCCGTCATGGCGATGATCGGCAGGTGGCCGCCCCGCTCGCGCTCGCGCTGGCGGATGCGGCGCGTGGCTTCCAGGCCATCCATCTCGGGCATCTGCACGTCCATCAGCACGAGGTCGAAACCGCGTCCCTCCAGTTCGGCCAGCGCTTCGCGCCCGTTCCAGGCGAGCGTGACGCGGTGGCCGCGCTTTTCGAGCATCCTCTGCGTCATGCGCGCGTTGATCGCGTTGTCCTCGACCAGCAGGATGTCGAGCGCGGGCAGGACGACCGCCTCCGGAGGGCAAGCCTCTCGCGGCGCTTCGGCAGGCGTGCCCGGCCGCATCCGGGCGGTGAAATGGAACGTGCTCCCCTTGCCCGGCTCGCTCTCGACCCAAATGTAGCCTCCGAGCATGCCTACCAGCCGGGCGCAAATGGCCAGGCCCAGTCCCGTTCCTCCATAACGACGGGTCGTCGAGCCGTCCGCCTGTCGGAAGGGCTCGAAGATCAGGGCCTGCTGTTCCTTGGGGATGCCGATGCCGGTGTCCTTGACCGAGAAGCCCAGCTCCAGCTCCTCGCCTTCGACGTCCACCAGTTGGACTTCCACGCGAATCTCGCCTTCGGGCGTGAACTTGATCGCGTTCCCGACCAGGTTCACCAGGATCTGCCGCAGACGCCCCTCGTCGCCATGCAGCCACCGGGGTATGCCCTGGGCGACGCTCCAATGGAAGGCCAGGCCCTTTTGGCGGGCTTGGGCGGCCAGGGGCTTGAGAGCCTTCTCGAATAGCTCCTCGAGCGAGAAATCGGTGGCGTCCAACTCCAACTTTCCCGCTTCGATCTTCGAGAGATCCAGCAGTTGGTCGAGCAGGGCCAGCAGCGACTCGGCCGAAGCCTGCGCCGCCTCCAGGTACTCGCGTTGCTCGGGCGTCAGGTCGGTGGCCAGGGCCAGGCTCTGCATCCCCAGGATGCCGTTCATGGGCGTGCGGATCTCGTGGCTGATGTTCGCCAGGAACTCGCTCTTCAGGCGGCTGGCTTCCTCGGCCCTGGCCAGAGCTTCCATGGCGCGGGCGCGTTCCTGTTCGAGCTCGCGCGTGCGTTCCCGGACGGCCTTCTCCAGACGCCGACGCGCCTCGAGCAGTCTCCGGACCCTTAGCCGGAGCAGCCCCCATACCCCACCTGCGCATGCCGCCCCGAACAGCAGACGGGCCCACCAAGTACTCCACCACGGGGCCAGGATCTCGAAGCGATACCGGGCCGGCTCGGCGCTCCAGCGTCCGAAGCTGTTGCGCGCCATCACCTCGAAGGTGTAGCGGCCGGGCGGCAGGCGATCAAAGCGCACCGAGCGGTTCCGGGTCGTGCTCCACGCATCGTCCAGGCCCAGCAGGCGGTACCGGAAGCGCACGCGGTCCTCGTTGACGAAGCTCAGCGCGCTGAACTGGAACACCACGGAATTCCGCGAGCTGGGAAGTTTGGGACTCTCCTCCAGACGCAAGGGAACGCGCTGGGCGCTTGCGGAGATCAGGACCACGGGCGGCGGCAGATCCTCTGTGCTTGCGCCCCCCGGCTTGTAGTGCGAAAGGCCGCGGCTTGTGCCGATCCAAACGCTGCCGTCCGGGTCCTCGTAGAACGCGTCCCCGTTGCAGTCCGGCCAGATCAGGCCGTCCCCTGTGCCGTAGTGCCGCCAGGACTCGCCGTCGTAGACGTCCACACCGTTGTCGGTGCCATACCAGACCCAACCGCGGCGGTCCACGCCCACGAAAATCGCCTGCTCCGAACGCAACCCATCCTGGCGCGTGAAATGACGGATTTCCGGCCCGTGGACCGCGAACCGGATCCGCGACAGCCCCTGTGCTTCGCGGTAACCTATCCACACGGTGCCGTCGCCTGCCTCGGCGACGTACCCCACGTAGTTGCTCTTGAGTCCGTGGGCCGTGGTCCAGCGATCCCATCGCCCTTCGCAAAAGCGCGCCAGGCCACGCGAACCGGCTGCCCAGATCCCGCAATGCTCGGAGCTGGTCACGGTGAAGAACACCTCGTTGTCATCGGTGCCGGGAGGGTGTAGGCGTTCGAAGCGTACGCTCCCAGCCGAGGCCTTGGCGCGGAAAAGCCCCCGCCGCGTACCTGCCCAGAGGTGGCCCTCGCTGTCGAGCGTCAGCGAAAGAACACGATCGTCCTCGAGGCCGTCCCCGGCTCCGTAGCGCCGGATGGCGCCCGTGCGCGGGTCCAGACGCGTGATCCCGCCCGGATCGCTCGCCGCCCAAACCTGGCCGCGGCTGTCAATCTCGATGTCGCGCACCCGGTTGCCGGCGAGGCCTTCGCGCTTGGTCCAGAGGCGCCAACGTTGCTGGCCCGCCCGACGCCAGTTCAGACCGTAATCGGTGGCGACCCACAGGCCGCCCGCCCGGTCGCGCCGGATCGCCCACACGCTGCTGCTCGAGAGCCCTTCGGCCTTCGTGTACGCCTCCCACTCGCCGTATCCGACCCAACGGGCGACCCCTCCGCCGAAAAGGCCCACCCAGATCGAGCCTTCCCGGTCCTGAAGCACGCAGGCGGCTGCGTCCAGCGGCAACCCACGGTCCGCGCCTACGATGTCCCAGCGCCCGTTCATCCATAACGCGACTCCGAAATCGGTTGTGGCGTAGATGCGGCCCTGGCGGTCCTCGTACAGCGTTGCGCAAAACGTGCTTTCGGGCAGCCCACGGTCCCGCGCCACGAACCTTTCCGAGCCCCTTTCCCGCACCAGCAAGCGGTGGGCGCTGCGAAGCCAGACCCGGCCCTCGCGGTCGGTCAGAATCGCGTCCCAGCGTTGTTCGGGAACGCCCGATTCGGGCCCCACGCGTTTCCAGACCCCTCTGTCCAGCCGGTACAGGCGGAGTCCGCGCGCGACCCAGAGCTGGCCATCGGGCGACGCATGGACGGCATACACCGGCGCCGGCGGTTCGTGCGGCGGCTCGAGCAGCCGGCTGCGGTAGCCGCCAGAGTGCTCGCTCAGCACGAGCAGTCCGGATCCGGTGGCCACGTACACGTTCCCTCCCGCATCGGAAGCGATCGCCGCGCGACCCAGGATTTCGTAATGTCGCTCAGGGCCCTCCCGGCGAAAGCCTCTGCCCGTCCACTGCACCAGCCCGGCGCGCGTACCCACCCAGAGGCGCCCTCGAGCGTCCTCGTGCAGGGCCTCCACCCTCGCGCTCGGCAGTCCTTCCCGCAAGCCGAAGCGCTCGAAGCGAGAGCCGTCGTAGCGGAACAGCCCGCTCTGCGTGCCCAGCCAGAGAAAGCCGGTGCGGTCCTGAACCATGCACTGTACGACCAGATTCGTCAGGCCTAGCTCGTGCGCGTAGTGCTTGAAGATGTATTGCTGGGGGACGGCGGGAGGGCATACGAGCGCTGCGGCAACCAGCACCAGCACCCTTCGCCGGGCGGCGCGGGAGTGTGAATGCATCTTCCCCTCCAGCGTATCGGTCGGCAGCCTCCGTTCCGATAGTTCGTTCTCGCCGGGGCCATCGGCCCGGGGGCGTGCAGCCGCCCTGGGCAGCTCCGCCCCTCGGACCGGAGATCCCGCGCCGCGTCCTGCGCCCGGAGCGTGGGCATGCGAGGGATTTCCTTCGAGCCGGAAAGGTCGCTCGCGCGTTGCGACCGCCGGCCTCATCGCCTCGGTCTCGCGATCCCCGGTGCGTAAGGGCATCGGGCGTGCCCACAGAACGGCGCCAAATCTGCTCGCTCGTCGGTAGCTTCCTCGCCCGCGCCTTGGTCGCGCCCCTGCGGCCCGCGCGGGCCGCGCAGTCCCGTCCTTACCCGCCGCTGCTGTCGCGGCTGCCAGGCTTGTCCGGTCCCATTCGCTCGGTTCGACCACGCTGCCCAGATGCGTTTGGCCGCCCGGCGAAGGGCTCTGCCGGGCTCCAGCCCCGCGGAGCCCGTCCGCTTCGGCCCTCCAAAGCTCGGCCGCCGCCGGACGGATGCCGCGCCCTGCCGTCGGGGGATTGCAATCGGCTGCCGGCTGGGGAAGACTAGCGTGGGGAGCAGCATGCGCAAGATTCGCGTGGCAGTGGTGGGCGCCGGGCAGTTCGGCCGCAACCACCTTCGGGTTCTGAGCGGGTGCGCCGGCGCCGAGCTGGTCGCCGTCGTGGATTGCGACGCGGCCCGTGCCGCCGAGGCCGCGGCCGCTCATGGCTGTCGTGCTCTGACCGACCTGGAGCACCTCAGGGGGCTTGCAGAGGCAGCCATCGTCGCAACGCCTACCGTCACTCACGCGGAGGTCGGCTGCGCGCTGCTCGCGATGGGCTTGGACGTGCTCGTCGAGAAACCCATCGCGGCAGACATGGCCTCGGCGCTCCGGCTCGTGGACGCGGCGACGCGCGCGGGGCGCATTCTGCAAGTCGGTCATCTCGAACGTTTCAATCCCGCGGTCGCCGCGCTCGAGCGGATCAAGACCGTGCCGTTGTTCTTCGAAATCCACCGCCTGAGCCCCTTCACGCCGCGCAGTTTGGACGTGGACGTGGTGCTGGATCTGATGATCCACGACCTGGAGATCGTCCTCAGTCTCGTGGGGCGGATGCCGCAGGAGGTGCGCGCGGCCGGCATCTCGGTGCTCTCGGACCGCGTGGACATCGCCAACGCTCGCCTGGCCTTCCCCGGGGGCGTGATCGCGAACCTGACGGCAAGCCGCGTCTCGACCGAACGGGTACGCAAGCTGCGCATGTTCCAGCCCGGCCAATACGTCTCGCTCGACTACACCCGACAGGATGCGGCGGTCTTCGAGGTAACGCGCCAGCGGCAGATCGCGTATAGCAGGTTGGAGGTCGAGCGGGCCGAGCCGCTTCGGCTCGAGCTGGAGCACTTCCTCGAGTGCGTGCGCACGCGTCGCGAACCTCGCGTGGGCGGGGCCGAAGCCCTGCGGGCTCTGGAAGTGGCCCTCCAGGTTCTTGCTAAAATCGAAGAGCATTCCCGCGCGGTGGCCGAAACGCTGGCCTCGATGGAAGCTTCACATGGAGGTTTGCCGCCAGGGTGTGAGCGCTGAGCTGGCCGAACTCCGTCTGCTCCCTACCTCGGACGCGGGACTGGGAGGGCCGCGGCGGCAGGCATGGGCGATTTCGGCCGCGCTCCATGCTCTGGCTGTCGCCGTGATGATGACGGCGCCGCCCACGCGGACGACCCTGTTCCGCGCGCCCTCGATTCTGCTGGAAAGGCCCGCCACGCTGGTCGCTCCGCCTCCGGAGCTCAAGGAGCTTACCCAAAGAGCGCCGAACACCGGCAAGGTCGGGCGCGAATTCGACCTCGAAAGCCTGCTGCCCAGGCCGCCGTTACGGCTGCCGCCCGGCGGTTTTCGCCTGCCCCCGCCGCGGGACCCCAAGGAGTCCGCTTCGGCGGTCCTGCCCGAACCGCCGGAATTGGCGGGCACGGCATTGCTCCAGCAGGCGCCGCCGCTGCCCATACCGTCGCCGCAAATCGAGCCGGTCGAACGTCCCAAGCTCGCCTTCGAATCGCCGCGTGCGGTAGCGGCCGCAGCCGCAACCCGTCCCGGCCAGATCCCGCCGCCTGCTCCATCGGTGAGCGAGGCCGCGCAGGCGGCACTGCGCTCGCGCGGCCGGGGCGGCTTGATCGTCGGCGACGTCGAACTGGGCGGGGCCGGCGTGGCAGAGATGCTCAATCTTCCCCCGGCGCCAGGACGCCAGGGCAGCGCCCTCGAGTTGCTGAGCGATCCGATGGGCGTGGATTTCCGCCCCTATCTGATCCAGATCCTGGCCACCGTCCGCCGGAACTGGTATGCGGTCATCCCGGAAGTCGCACGGCTGGGTCGCCAAGGCAAGGTCGTCATCCAATTCGCCATCAACCGGGACGGCTCGGTGCCCAAGCTCGTCATCGTCAGCCCGTCGGGCACGGAAGCGCTGGACCGCGCGGCGGTCGCGGGCATCAGCGCTTCGAACCCATTCCCTCCGCTGCCGTCCGACTACCGGGGTTTACAGATCCGGTTGCAGTTCACCTTCCTGTACAACATGCCGAGGCAGTGAGATGGCGGGCCCCAACGAGGACGGACAGCTCCCGAGGCCCCTGCCGCCCCAGGCTTCGCGGTCTCGTTTCCTTACCGCGCTGGCAGCATACCTCGTGCTGGCCGCCTTGGCGGGGTGGACGCTGGACGGCATGTTCCGCTGGGCCGTCTGGGTTTTCCTCGCCGGGTTGGCCGTGAAGACCTGGGCGGCATGGCGCGCGGCGCGGATGTGCTGACCGCAGCCGTTCCGCCCGTGCGCTCACTCGCGCAGGCGCGCCGCGAAGATCGGCCCGAACCTGCGGGCGGCCCAGTAGGCCAGAGCGGCAAGGAACAGCAGGCTGAGCGTTACGATCAGGGCGCGCCGTTCGGGCGGCAGCTCGCGGGCCTCTGCCGCCGCAAAGTCCAGGGCCGCCCGTAGTCCGATTTCAACGCCCTCGCGCGCGCTCAGACGATTGTCCACGACGAGGGCGAAATCGCCCAGGCCCAGCGCATGCCGCAACTGTCCGCCTCTGGCGTGCGCCGAAACCGCCAGGGGACGCAACGCTCGCCCCTGGGCGAACCGCTCCACGTCGCGGCGCTCGAGCAGCCACAGCCGGATGGCAGGGCCCCGCCGCACCTCGTAAGCGCATTCGAGCACCGCGGGCCGCTGGCGCAGGCTCAGAGCCAGCGCGCGCCAGGCGCCCGGAGGGACGGTCACGGTCTCTTCGAAAAGGGGCGCGGCGGCGGGCGCCAGCCAGAACAAAAGCAAAATCATTTGTTCCCTTGGTAGACCACTCGGCCTCCCACCGCGGTCAGCAGCACGCGCGTCTTCAGGATCTCGGCGGGCGGCACCTGCATGATGTCCGCCGAAAGCGCCACGAAATCCGCCAGCTTGCCAGGCGAAAGACTGCCCTTGATGTTCTCTTCGAAGGCTGCGTACGCGCCACGGATCGTCCAGCTCTCCAGCGCCTCCTGGCGCGTCATCCGTTGCTCGGGGAACCAGCCGCCGGGCGGGTTCCCGCTGTGATCCTGGCGCGTGATGGCGGCGTAGAAGCCCCACAGCGGGTTGGGCTCCTCGACCGGGAAATCCGAGCCGCTGGCCACCGGAACCCCCAGCGCGAGGAAGCGCCGCCAGGCGTAGGCTCCCTTGACGCGCTCCGGCCCCACTCGCGCCTCTGCCCATCTCATGTCGCTCGTGGCGTGCGTGGGTTGCATGGAAGCGATGATCGAGTAGCGGGCGAATTTCTCGAAATCCTCCGGGGCCACAACCTGCGCGTGCTCGATGCGAAAGCGTCGGTCGTTCGGCCCGCCGAGCACGGAGGCGTAGGCTTCGAGCACCAGGCGGTTGGCGCGGTCGCCGATTGCATGGGTGTTCACCTGGAAGCCCCGCGCGACGGCCTGGCGGGCCACACGCTCGATGTCCTCCCGCTGCAACAGCAACAGTCCCGTGTTGCCGGGATCGTCGCTGTAGGGTTCGAAGAACGCCGCGCCACGCGATCCCATCGCGCCGTCGGCCATCAACTTGATCGAGCGCACGGTGAGCCGATCGCCGACTTCGGGCCCGCGTTCGAGATACTGCCGCCAGAGCTCGCCCTCCCCGCCGATCATCGCGTAAACCCGGATGGGCAGCTCGTCCCGTGCCACCAGCTCGCGGTAAGCGGCCATCACCGCCGCGCTGACGCCGGCGTCATGCACCGTGGTCAAGCCCAGCCTGGCGCATTCACGCGCGGCCCGCGCCAGGCGCCGCCGGAGGATTTGCGGGCTCGGGGCGGGAATCTTGCTCGCCACCAGCTCCTGTGCACGGTCAATCAGGATGCCGGTCGGCGAGCCGTCGGGCCTGCGAAGGATCTTTCCTCCGGGAGGATCGGGCGTCTGCGCGCCGATGCCCGCCAGCTCGAGCGCCTTGCGGTTCACCCAAGCGGCGTGGCCGTCCACGCGCGTCAGGTAGACGGGGTGTTCGGGGATGGCGCGGCTGAGTTCCTCGGCGTCCGGGAAGGTTCCGCCCCAGTTGGTCTGGTCCCAGTTCCGCCCCACGATCCACTCGCCGCGCGGGCGTCGCACGGCCTCGCGGCGCAGGGTCGCGATGATTTCCCCCGGGGTTCGGGCGTGCCGGAAATCGTGGGTCTCCAGCAACTCGCCCAGCGCTTCCATGTGGACGTGGCAGTCAATGAAGCCGGGGACAACCGTGGCGCCGGGCAGTTCGATGACGCGCGTACCCGCTCGGGCGTAGGCCTCCGCGTCGTCGCCGACGGCCAGAATCCGCCCCTCACGCACCGCCATGATGCGAGCCACCGGCCGAGCCGGATCCACCGTGTAGATGCGTGCTGCGCGGACGATGAGATCGGCCGCCTGCCCCTCCGATCCGGCCGTCTGGTGGGCGCCGTACAGCGCCGCCGACAGAATTAAAATAAGGGGCATGGAACCCAGTATGGCACAGGCCGGGGATGCCGCCGCGATACGGGTCCCAGCGGCTTGGAAGGGCGTTCTCGGCGCGCTTTCCGCTGTCCTGCTTGGCCTGCTCTTTCTCGTCGCGGGGGTTTGGAAGATCACCGATCCGATGGCCGCGGCCGAACGCATGCGCCAGGCGCTGGTGCCGCCGGAATTGAGCCTTCCGGCAGCCGTCGGCTTCGGGATCGCGGAAGCCGTGGCGGGCGCGTGGTTGATCGTGCCGCGTTTCCGGCGCTGGGGCGCTTGGCTGGCCGGCGCGATGCTGGTGGCTTTCCTGGCCTATATGGGTGTGAATTACGGCGCGCTCCGCGGCGAGGAATGCAACTGCTTCCCTTGGGTCCGGCGCGCTGTGGGGCCGGCCTTCTTCGTGAGCGATCTCGGGATGCTGTTGATGGCCGTGGCTGCGGGCGTCTGGGCCAGGCCCTCGAGCGGGCGGCGCGGCGCAGCGATGGTCGCGGCGGTCACGGTGGTTTTCGCTTTGGTGAGTTTCGGTGTGGCTGCCGTCCGTGAGACTACCGTCACGGCGCCGGCCACGATCCTGGTCGAAGGTCAGCCTTTCTCGCTCGAACGCGGCCGCGTGTTCCTGTACTTTTTCGATCCCGAGTGCGCGCACTGCGATCAGGCCGCGCGCTGGATGAGCCAGTACCGCTGGCGCAATGTGGCGCTGATCGGCGTGCCGACCGCGCAACCGGAGTTCGCGCGTGAATTCCTGCAATCCACCGGCTTGGCCGGCCGGATCTCGACCGACGCCGACCGCCTGCGGCAGGTCTTCCGTTTCCTCGATCCGCCCTATGCCGTCGCGCTCGAAAACGGCCGCCAGCGGCTGGCCTTCCACCATTTCGATCGCGAAGGCACTCAGCAGGCCTTGCGACGGATCGGCTTCGTCGAGTAGGACGCGAGAACGCGCCGGCGCAAGCGGCGAAGCGTGCGGCGGCGGGACACGAAGGGACCGCTCGGCCCCATCCGCTGCATCGCCCATCCGCCAGGGCCCTGGGCCTTGACGCGCGGACTGTTCAGGCGCCGATCGAACCAGGCGCCGACGGCCCTGCAGCTAACTTGCTTGCCAGCCTAGGTCATTCCGCCTTGCTGGCAGTCGCCGGACCCGAAAGGCTCACGCTCGCGCCCCGGAACCGGATCGAGGCGGAAACGATCCGGCGGCCCCGGGGCAGGGAAGAGCAATGCCCGGCCGCGCGCCGCAAGAGGAGTCTGCTAGCCCTGGGGTCCGGGTCTTGCCGGCTGGCGCTGCGCGAACTCCATTCGGGCTGTCCCCAGTCGAGCCTGGCGAAGGCCCGCTGGCTGCGGTTTCACGCTCCGACGATCCCCCACTGCTGCGCTCGCGGCCAGACACCAGTCAGCGCTGGGGGCTCGGGCTTCGCGGGCCCGGCGCTGCGGGATTTCCCCCCTTTGCCGCATGCTTGCGGTACTCGTCCTCGCTCACCGGTTCCATCCACTCCGCAGCCCTTCCCTCGAGTTGCTCCTGAATGGCGATGTGGGTCAGTGGGGTAGTCGGCGTAGCGCCGTGCCAGTGCTTCACGCCCGGCCCGATCCGGACCACATCCCCAGGCCGGATCTCGACGATAGGACCGCCCCACTCCTGCACCCATCCGGCTCCTTCGGTGACGATCAGGACCTGGCCTAGCGGGTGTCGGTGCCAGGCGGTGCGTGCGCCAGGCTGGAACGTCACACGCGCCACCGACGTCCGGCCAGGCGCTCGCGCTTCCGACAGCATCTCGATGGTCGCCGCGCCCGTGAAGTAATCCGCAGGAGCCGGGCGCGCGCTCCTCTCGGACGGTCTGCTCACGAGGATCCCTTGGTCGTCCCGCCCTTGTGCTTGCCACCATGCGCCCGACACTGCTGCCCAGAGCCATCCTAGCAGGAATGCGATCGTCAGGATTTTCATCGAGCCTCCTTCCGGCGCCGAACCGGCTGAGTTCTGCCTCTCGGCGTCCTCCCGCCCGAAGCCGAGCCCAGCTCCGCGCCGTTCACGGATAGCCGTTTACAGATAACTCATTCGTTCGATGTCCTCGGGATAGCGATCCCCTTGAATGGGAATTCTCGCTGCGGCCTCGGTCAACTCCGCCAGCTCCTCCGGCGTGAACTCCACCTTCAGCGCTCCGAGATTCTCATCGAGCCGATGCAGTCTCGTCGTCCCGGGAATCGGCACGATCCACGGCTTTTGCGCCAGCAGCCAGGCCAGCGCGATCTGCGCCGGCGTCGCCTGCTTTCGCTGCGCGACCTGTTCCAGCAACCGGACCAGCGCGCGGTTGGCGCGCCTGGCCTCGGGCGTGAAGCGCGGCAGCCGGGAACGGAAGTCCGAGGCATCGAAAGCCGTACTGTCTTCGATCTTGCCCGTCAGGAAGCCTTTGCCCAACGGGCTGTAGGCAACGAAGCCGATCCCGAGCTCCTCCAAAGTGGGCAGCACCTCTTGCTCGGGCCTCCGGAACCACAGCGAGTACTCGCTCTGCACGGCCGTGACCGGCTGCACCGCGTGGGCGCGACGGATCGTCCTGGCGGAGGGTTCGCTCAGCCCGAAATGCCGGACTTTGCCCTGCCGGATCAGCTCGCCCACGGTGTCTGCGACTTCCTCGATCGGTACTGCTGGGTCCACGCGGTGCTGGTACAGCAGATCAATCGCCTCGACGCGGAGGCGTCTGAGCGATCCCTCGACGGCTTGGCGGATCCGTTCCGGCCGGCTGTCCACGCCCAGGAAACCCGGCTGCCCGTCGGGCCTCAGCCGGAAGCCGAATTTCGTCGCGATGACGACCCGCCCGCGGAACGGCTCGAGCGCCTCTCCCACCAGCTCCTCGTTCGTGTAAGGGCCGTAGACCTCGGCGGTGTCGAAGAAGGTCACCCCGCGCTCGAACGCTGCCCGGATCAAGGCGATCATCTGCTGCCTGTCGCGGGGCGGACCGTAGCTGAAGCTCATGCCCATGCAACCCAGCCCGATCGCTGAAACCTCCAGTCCGCTTTGCCCGAGCACCCTTTTTCTCATCTCGCAACTGCCTCGCGCTGCCTCGCCATCCGGAACCAAAGACTCACTTGCAACGTAGCCGAAAGCGCCGATCCGGTTTCCGCAACACTCGCTTTCGCCCCTGCCCTCCTGCCGGATGCCGGACGTCGGCCGCCCCTTCGCTGTCAACACGCCGCGATCCAGCCGCAGGGCAACCCGCGAGGCCGCGAGAGCCGTGCGGCATGTCCGCTTGACAGGGCTGCGTTGGGCGCGAGAGACTTTGAGAGTTGCCCCCTCGCGCACCGGTGGCCAAGCTTTGCCGATGGACGGTCGCTCTGTGCCTTGCCGCTGGCATGCCAGCCCTCGTGCAGGGCCAGCCGGAGTACGCCGGGCCATCCATCCTGAGTCGCGGGCGCATGCCCCGGCCCGGATCGGGCGACGAACAATTGCGCCTGCGCCCTTATGCTACCATTGCCGGCGTCTATGACACCGGACTCACGGGAGTCTTCACGGACGAGGCGGGACGGCTGCCCGCCGACGATGGCTACGGCGTGATGGCCTCTTTCGGCGTCCTCGGTTATCACAGTTGGCGCCGCACCATCCTGGGCCTCAGCTACGACGCTCAGGCTCGTCATTATACGCGCCGCAGTTACTACGACGGTCTGGATCAATCGCTGGCGCTCACGGTTTCGCATCGGGCTACCCGCCGGTTGTTGCTGGAGTTCAACGAATCGGTGGCCAGCCGCCGAGGTGGCTTTCTGGGCCTGGCGCGCCCCTCTCTCTACAGCCGCCAGTTCGAGGATCTCTCCGCGGATGTCCTCTTCGACACGCGCATTCACGTGCTGGCCTCCAGCGCTCGAATGGTCTATCAGAAAAGCCCTCGACTGTCGTTTGGTGCGGGCGGAGTCGGAGTGGCTTTCGAGCCGCGCTCCCGCGCCCTGGCGCGCGCGCGTGGCGTGCTGGCCACCGGGGACGTCGCGTACCGCTTGAGCCGCTTCCAGACCATCGGCGCGGCCTATAGCTTCACCCACTATTGGTTCCCCGGCGCTTTCGGCGAGGCGTACGTGCACGGCGCCGCGGCCCAGTGGGCCAGAGAGCTGAGCCGCTCCTGGGCGCTGACCCTCGCTGCGGGCGGCTACCGCGTCGAGGCCACCCGCCTGAGACAAGTTCGGATTGACCCCGTCATCGCAGCCATCATCGGCCAGCGCACCGGCATCGAGGTCTTTCACCGCATCGTTTACGTCCCCGGTTTCGAAGCGGAACTGACCCGCCGCTTCCGCCGGGGGAGCTTCAGCGCCAGCTACCGCCGGGGCGTTTCGGCGGGCAATGGCCTCTATCTGACCTCGGCGCGGGAAGCCGCCGGCATCGCCATCAGCTACACGGGCACCCGCAGGCTGCATTTCTCAGCCAACGCGGGCTACTCCCGTCTGTCCAGCCTCGCGCAAACCATCGGCCGCTACCGCAGCTATCAAGCCGGCGCAGGCATGACCTATCGGATCGCCGGCCCCCTCTCCCTGTTCGCGCGCGTGGACGGCCGCAAATACCATCTGCGGGTCACCGGGTTCGGGCGCATCCACTATCGCGCCACCGTCGGCCTCAGCTTCAGCCCGGGAGATCTGCCGCTTGCGTTGTGGTGAGCCAGAGTGAGCCGCCCCGCCCCTGGCCGGATCTTGATCATCGAGGACGAGCCCTCGTTGCTGTGGCTGATGGAGCAGTACCTTTCCCGCCTCGGCTACCAGGTGGATGGCTTCCTCGCCGCCGGTCCCGCACTGGAACGCTTCGACTCCGACCCCGCGGCCTATGCTCTGCTGATCGCCGACGTCAGCCTGCCCGAGATCTCGGCTCCCGGCGTCCTTCCCAGCCTGCTGGAACGCAATCCCGCACTCCGCGTTCTGGTCTGTACAGGATCGAGCTTTGCCCTCGCATCGTTGCCCGAGCCGCTGCGCCGGCGCGTCGGGTATCTGCAAAAGCCCTTCGCGCCCCAAATGCTCGCCGCCGCCATACAGCGTCTGCTGGAAGCATCGGATCAGCCCCCGACCGCCGCCGGCGAAGCTTCGGCCGGCTGAGCCCAAGGTACCGCCCGGCTCAAATCTCCAACTCGCACTCGCGCTCCAGACCGGGCCGGTCCAACAGCAGGAGTTGACGACGCTCGATCCGCAACAGCCCTTGTGCCTGGAAGCGGCTGAGGTTCCGCGAAATCACCTCGCGCACCGTCCCCAGTCTCGACGCCAGCTCCTCCTGCGTCACCGGCAGCGTGAACTTCTCGGTGCCGGCTTCGTCCGCGAACTCGAGCAGAGTCCGCGCCAGCCTCTGCCGCACGCTCCCGAAGGTCACCGCCTCGAGCAGACCTACCAACTGTCGCAGGCGGCGCCCAGTCACCGCCAGCAGCTTCAGCGCCAGATCCGGATTCTGCCGGCAAGTTTGCCGGAAATCCTCCTTGCGAATCAGCCACGCTAGCACCTGCTCGAGCGCTACCACGCTGGCCGGAAAAGGTCCCCCGTCGAACAGGGGGACTTCAGCCACCGTCGAGGGAGCTCTCTCCACCGCCAGCATGATTTCGCGGCCGGCGGGCGAGGTCTTGAAGATCTTCACACGCCCCGCGACCAGTACGTACATGCCGGGGCAGGGATCTCCCTCGCTGAACAGGCGCTCCCCCGCCGCATACGACTTGCGGACGGCGCGAGCGGCCAGTGCTTCGCGCTCGGTCGAAGTCAATCCCGCAAACAGCGGTACGCGGGCCAGGATCTCGCCGCGACTGGTCGAGGCCATCGTCCCCCCTCCCCCCAACGTACCCCGAGGCTACCCCCCGGCGCTGGCGCGCTCGGTGTCGCTTCCTTGCACCTTTCAGGCTTTTGCCTGGTTTTCCCGAGAGGCGCCTGATGCTACGCTGCGGGCGAGGTGGTGTCCGGGCCGGCTCGAGCAGGCCCGCACAGGGAATCGCCCGCGGCCCGTCGCGAGAGATAGCTGAATGACGTTAGAGAAACGCCCTCTCGAACCAACATGATTAACAGAATGTCATCGCTCAACAACGCCCGAGGTGAATGCATGCCGGCCGCCCATCCCGATCCTTCCAGCGCTGCCCAAACCGGCTCTGCCGCCAGCTCGCCTTCTGAACGCGCCGTACAGGTGCTCGCCGTTAGCTCCGCCGAAGAGGACGTCCGCGTGCTTCGCCACCTCTTCAGCCATTCCAACTGGATCCTCTACACGGCGCGCGGCTGCGCCGAAGCCGCCGACCTGCTCCAGCGCCGTCCCATTCCCCTCATCCTCTGCGACTTCGAGCTGGCCGACGGGACTTGGCGGGACATGCTCCGCGTGCTCGCTGAGCTTCCGGAACCCAGCCTGCTCATCGTCACTTCCCGCACGGCCGACGAGTACCTCTGGGCGGAGGTGCTCAACCTGGGAGGTTACGACGTATTGCTGAAGCCCTACGATGCGCAGGAGGTCGTCCGCGTCGTCAGCCTGGCATGGCTGCACTGGAAAAACTTGCGCGACCGTCAGCGCCACGGCCGATCCCTGATCGCCACCGGATCCTGAGACCGCCCCAGGAAGCGGAAGCTCGAGAGCGCCGCCGACGCCGCCTCGGCGCCGCCGCCTCATCTGCCGATCGCCGGCAGCGGCGTGCGGAAGCGGCCCGCGAAGATCTCGCCGAACAATCCCACCAGCTCCTCGTGCACGCGCCCGTTGTCAGCCAACACGTGAGGCCCGCCCAGGCGGACCTCGCCGCCTGTCATGTCCGTCACTGTCCCGCCGGCCTCTTCCACCAGCAGAACCCCAGCCGCCATGTCCCAGGAGTTCAGTCCGAACTCCCAGAACGCATCCAACCGCCCGCACGCTACGTACGCCAGATCCAGCGCCGCCGAACCCGCACGCCGCACGCCGTGCGAGACCATCGCGACCTGGTAGTAGAAATGGACGTTGACGTTCAGGTGCCTTTTCCGACTCGGGAATCCCGTGGCCAACAGGCTGTCCGACAGGCGCGCAGTTTGCGAAACGCGGATCCGGCGGCCGTTCAGCGTGGCCCCCGCCCCCCGCTCCGCCTCGAACAGTTCCTGATGCAGCGGATCGTAGATCACCCCGCAACGCAGCCGCCCGCCCTCGGCCAGCGCCAGACTCACGCAGAAGACGGGAAATCCGTGTGCGAAATTCGTGGTCCCGTCGAGCGGATCCACGTACCAGCAATAGTCCGAGCTCGAGCGCGCGCCCCCGCTTTCCTCCGCCACGATGGCATGAGTGGGAAAATGCGAGCGCAGCCGCTCCATGATCAGCGCCTCGGCGGCGTGGTCCGCCTCCGTCACCAAGTCGAATTCCCCCTTGAGTTCGAATCCCACCCGCCGGTGGAAGTATCTGAGCAAGAGCGCTCCCGCCTCTTGCGCGATTTCGCGTGCGATCTCCAGGTAACTCGCCATTCGGGAAGGTTCAGTCTTCTTCGTAGAGATACTTGATGTCGTGCTTGAAAATAAAGAGATTGGGCGCGCCCTGGCGCGTCAGCCGGATGAAGGACGCATCGTAGTACTCGATCGTCCCGCTGACCTCTTCGTTGTCCCGCAAGCGCACCCGTACAGGGATCTCGTTCTCGATCAGATGCCGGAGGTAGCGCACTTCCTCGAAGGTTTGTTCGGGCGCGCGGGACTTGGCAGATTTCTTTTTCTTTTTCTCGGCGCTCACGGGCGACTCCGCCGCCCTCCCTCATGGCACGGCTCGCCAGCCGCCGCCTTGGGACGCGGATTCTTCATAATAGCCGCTCCGCGCCGAAACCTGCAATCCCGGGCGCCGCACGCGCACTTGCAAGCGGTGGAACCCGTCCTTGCTCTTCGGTACGCCCCGCGGATAAAAGCCCAGCAGGTACTGCGTGCGCAACTCCCGCAAAATCTCGCGGAAGGCTTCGTCGAGCGGCACGCCTACGCTGGGCGTGAACACGCGCCCGCCGGTCCCCTGGGCCAGCCCGATGAGCGCATGCTCGCCGCGGATGTTCCGTCCCGCCTCGCTCCTGATGGGCATCACCAGGATCGGATAGATCACCGCGTCGGCCAGGTGCGCTGCTTTGAGCGCGTCATGATAATCCTTGGCACTGGTCGTGTCGCCTCCGTCCGTCACCACCACCAGCACGCGCCGCCCCTCGCGCTCCTCCAGTTCCTTGCAGGCCAGGTAGATCGCGTCATAGAGGCTCGTTCCGCCTTCCGGCTTCAGTCTCCTCAGCGCGGCTTCGAACGGTTCCGGCCTGCGCGTGAATCCCACGCGCCGCGTCACCTCGTAGTTGAAGCAGTACAGCGCCACGGCGTCCTGCGGGTGGCTCTCGGCGAAAAACGCGCGCAGGAACTTGCGGATCGAATCCGCTTCGTAACGCAGCTCGATCGCCGTCGAAAGGCTCGTATCCAGCAGCAGCGCCACCGAGAGAGGCTGTTCGGTGCGGCGCTCGAACACTGCGATGTGCTGCACCACTCCCTCGTCGAGCACCGTGAAATCGTCCTTTTCCAGCGTTCCCACCAGCTCGCCCGCCGTGTTCTTGACCGTGGCCAGGATCCGCACCAGCCGGACCTCGACTTTGTACACGGGTTCCTGTTGCGACCCAGCCAGCGCCGCGACCAACGTACAAAGGCACGCCCATCCGCCCAGCCTTCGGACCACCGTAACGCCATCGTAGCAGAGTGGCTGCCGCCGCCCGTACGGTCCCGCGCAGCGACCGCCTGCGGCTACAATGAGTGCGATCCCAGGTGACCAGCAGACGCCAATTCCTCTGGCTGGCGAGCCTGGCGGCCTGCCGCCGCCGGCGCAGCACGGGTTTCCCCGGCTACGCCGTCGTCAGCAGTCCCCAGGATCGCTCCGTTTCGGTTGTGGACCTCGACGTCTTCGCGCTCGCCCGCCGCATCCCGCTGCCCGCGCCGCCCCGAGACGTGCTCGCCCATCCTGCCTTGCCGCTCGCTTGGGTCTTGTCGCCCGAGGCCGGCCTGCTCTGCGAGCTCGATCTCACGCGTCCGGGCCCCGCCAGACAGCTTCGCCTCGCTCGGGACGCCGTCGCCATGCGCCTCGATCCCCAGGGTCAGACCCTCTGGGTGCTTTGCCGTCAGCCGGCCCAACTGCTCGCGGTCCGAACGGATCGGCTCGAGCGAATTGCACGGATCCCTCTGCCGGGTGAACCGCTCGATTTCGACCTGGCGCGCTACGACGCACTCGCCGCAGTGAGTTTGGCCGCCCAGGGCGTCGCCTTCGTGGATCTGAAGACGGCACGCGCCGCTCACCCGGTCGTCTTCGGGCGGCGCCCTGGCGCCATCCGCTTCCGTTCCGACGGCCGCCTGCTGCTGGTGGGGAGCGCCGATGAACCCATGCTCAGCATCCTCGACGTCCCCGGTGGCCAGCTCGTCGTGCACCTGCCGCTGGCCGTCTGCCCCGCGCGCTTCTGCTTCAAGCCCGACGGCGGTCAGCTCTTTCTCACCGGCCCCGGAGCCGACGCCGTGGCCATCGTTTACCCGTATCGCACCGAGGTCGCCGAAACCGTGCTCGCGGGCCGTTCTCCCGCCGACATGGCCGTCTCCAGTCAGCCGGAATATCTGTTCGTCGCCAGTCCCCCCACCGGCGATGTCAACATTCTCGAAATCGAAACGCGCCGCGTGGTCGCCGCCGCCCCGGTGGGAGAAGGCGTCGGGCCCTTGGCCGTCACTCCCGACAACCAGTACGTGCTCGCCCTGAACTGCCGCGCGGGCGCGCTCGCCGTCGTCCGCATCCCCGCCACCGTCAGCCGCCGCCGTCGTCTGGCTTCCTTGGTCACCGTGGTTCCCGTCGGCCCGCAACCGGCAAGTCTCGCCGTCTGTCACGCCTGAGCCACGCTGCGTTACACTGGCGGGCGATGTCCTCGCACGCGCCGCCAGAGTGGGAAAACCCGGTCCGCCGCACCCTGCGGGAGGGCCGTCCCGTCGTCGGCATCACCGTCACGACGCCTTCGATCGAGATCGCGGCGCGCGCCGCCGCCCTCGGCTTCGATTTCCTCTGGATCGAGATGGAGCATGCCCCCATCACCCTGGAAAGCTTGCGCGCCATGGTTCTCGCCTGCCGAGGGCTGCCCGCCGTGCCCTTCGCCCGTGTGCCCGTCAACGAACTCTGGACCGCCAAGCGCGTTCTCGACATGGGAGTGCACGGGGTGATCTTTCCCTTCACCAGCACGCCCGAGCTAGCCCGCCAGGCCGTTGCGGCTTGCCGCTACCCTCCACACGGCCGTCGCGGCTGCGGCCCGAGCCTCGCCATGCTGAGCTGGCCCGAGCCCGACCGCTACCATGACTCCGCCGACGAGAACATCATGGTGGTCGCCGTGATCGAGGAGCGCCAGGCCATCCAGAACATCGAAGCCATCGCCGCCGTCGAGGGCATTGACGTCCTGTTCATCGGCACGGCGGACCTGTCCTTCTCGCTCGGCCTTCGCGGACGGCAGGACGACCCCCTCCACGCCGACGCCGTGGCCAGCGTCCTCGACGCCGCGCGGCGTCACGGAAAGATCGCCGGCCGACCGGCACGCGACGCCGCCGAAATCAACCGCTTCATCCAACAGGGATTCCTCTTCTTCCAGGCCACCAATGAACTGAATCTGCTGGCCGACGGTGCGCGCCAGTTGCTTGCGCCGCTCGGCAAGTATCTGGCGCCCGGCCAACGAAGGACGATCTACGGATGAGTCCCCGCTACAAGTGGTACGTGGTCGGCATGCTCTGGTGGATTTCTTTCTTCAATTACGCCGACCGCCAGGCGATTTTCTCCGTTTTTCCCCTGCTCGAAAAGGAATTCTCGCTCGATAGCGTCCAGCTCGGCCTTCTCGGATCTTCCTTCGCCTGGACGTACGGTTTGACCGCGCCGCTGGCTGGCTTCGTCGTGGACCGCGTCCGCCGCAAGACCGCCATCCTCGCGGGCCTCCATGTCTGGAGCCTGATCTGCATGGCCACCGCCCTTTCGCGCCAATTCTGGCACTTGCTCCTCTTTCGCGCCGCCGAAGGCCTCGGCGAGACCATTTACTACCCAGCCTCCATGTCCATGATCAGCGACTATCACGGCAAGGCCACCCGCTCGCGCGCCATGGGCTTGCATCAGACCTCGGTGTACATGGGCACCGTCGGCGGCGGATTCTTCGCAGGCCTCATCGGCCAGCACTACGGCTGGCGCTGGTCCTTCATCGTCTTCGGCGGTCTGGGCATCCTGCTCGGCCTCGTTCTCCAGCGCTTCCTCCTCGAACCCGCGCGCGGACAGGCCGATCTGGCCGAATTCGGAGACCGCGCACGCCTCGCACGGCGTCTCCCATTGCGCCAGTTCCTGACTCTCGTCTGGGGCACGCCCACGGTGCTTGTCCTCATGGGCGCCTTCGTCTGCGCGAACTTCGTCGCCACCGTGCTCCTTTCCTGGATGCCCAAATTCCTTTACGACAAGTTCGGTTTCAGCCTCGCCATGTCCGGCTTGATGGCCACCCTGTTCGTTCAGGTGGCCAGCATGGTCGGCTCGCCGCTGGGCGGCTGGCTCGCCGATACGTTACGGCGCCGGTACGCCGGCGGCCGCACGATGGTCCAGGCAGGCGCCCTGCTGGCGGGAGCGCCTTTCGTGCTGCTTTGCGGCAGCACCGATTCGGTCCACTGGCTGGTGACCGCTCTGGTTCTCTGGGGCCTTTGCAAGGGCTTCTACGACGCGAACATTTTCGCCTCCGTCTACGACGTCATCCGACCGGAGGCGCGCGGCACTGCCGCCGGTTTCATGAATATGGTCGGCTGGCTGGGCGGAGGAACCGCGCCGCTGGTGATCGGCTTCCTCGCCTCGCGCATCGGCCTGAGCGCAGCCATCTCCTCGGCCGCCCTCGTCTATTTGCTGGGCTCGCTGCTGCTGACCGCCGGCATCGTCCTCTTCGTACGCCGCGACGTGGCCCGCCTGGAGGCCGCCCTCGCCGGCTGAGCCTTCGCAGGCGCTTCCAACCTTCTACCCGCCTGCTGATCGAATCTTCGCCCGCCCGTAACCGTATCGTTGCAGCCGTGCCCTATCCTGTTGGCGGCATGAGGGACTGGCTTGGAGTGCTCGTGCTGGCCTTGTCTGCCCTGCGTCCGGTCGCTTGGGCCTCCGATCCCGGCGCAGGTACGCTGGCCGGCGTCCTTTACGATTCCCGCAGCGGCAAGCCCGTGCCGGGCGCCCTCGTCGAGGTGATCGAAGACCCCCGCCTCAAGACCACCTCCAACCAGGATGGCGTCTTCCGTTTCGAGCTGGCCCCGGGCAGCTACAGCCTCCGCATCACAGCCCAGGGTTTTCATCCTGCGCAGCTCGATCAGCTCGTCGTCCGCCCCGGTCAAGTGACGGACGCCTCGAAGGTACTTTCCTTCGCTGGTGACGTCACCCAGGTGGAGGTCGTCGAGCGGCTTTCCGCAGGCGCCGCCACCGCGGAATCCGTCATCGCCGAGCGCCGCCTGCTCGCCAGCATCAGCGACGGCGCCTCCGCCGAGGAGATCAGCAACTCTGTGGCCTCCGACGCCGCCGCCGCCCTGACCCGCGTGACCGGCGTCTCGCTCGTCGGTTCCGGCTACGTCTACGTACGCGGCTTGGGCGAGCGCTACAGCGCAACGCTGCTCAACAACGCGCTCGTTCCCACCACCGAGCCCGAACGGCGCGTCGTCCCGCTGGACCTCTTCCCGGTCGAATTGATCGATCGGATCCTGGTCCTCAAGACCTATAGCCCGGACTTGCCCGGAGAGTTCTCCGGCGGCTTGGTGCGCATGCATACTGTTGAGTTTCCCGCCCGCCGCATCCTCCGGCTCTCGACCTCCTACGGCTTCAACGCCCGCACCACAGGCCGGCCCTTCCTGACGTACCCGGGCGGCCGCTACGATTTCTTCGGGTTTGACGACGGTTCGCGACGCATGCCCGCCTCGATCCCGGCCAACAGCCGCCTCTTCCCGGGACGCTTCAGCGAGGCCCAGTTCGAGCAGTTCGGCGAGGCTTTCGCCCGCAACTGGGAGCCGGTACCCATCGCTTCGGCGCGCCCGCAGCAGAGCTTCACCCTCGTCGGCGGCGACAGCATCGGACGCCTGGGCCTGGTCGGCGCGCTGACTTTCTCCAACAAGCTCCAGCGCTCGCTCGAACTGCAACGCTACTTGGTGAACGCCGGCAAGGGGGAAGTCCGCATCCATACCGAATATCCCGATTTCACGGCCGACACCGAATCTGCACGCCTCGGCGGCGTCTTGAATGCCGCCCTGCGTTTGAGCCCGACGCACAAGCTCGTCTTCCGTAGCATGCTCACCCGCGACACCGACAAGGAAACCCGCGTCTTCGCGGGCTACAACGGCGGAGTGGACACCTGGATCCATTCCACCCGACTGCGTTGGGTCGAGCGTTCCTTGCAAGCCAACTCCTTCGACGGCGAACACACCCTGGCGCGCCTGCGCAACAGCATCCTGCGCTGGCAATTCACCTGGTCTGGCTCGCGCCGCGACGAGCCCGACATGCGCGAGGTCTTCCGGACCCCGCGCGCCGACGGCGTGCTGGTCTTCAGCGCCATGCCCCAATCCGGACTGCGCTTCTTCAACCATCTGGACGATCGCATCCGCGAGCCCCAGCTCGATTGGAGTCTGCCCTTTTATCGCGGCGGGGTTTCCGGCATGTTGCTTTTCGGTTACCGCGCCTCGTTCCGCGAGCGGCACTTCGAGGCCCGCCGCTTCCGCTTCACCCCCGTGCGCACGGCCACGCTCGATCTGACGCTGCCCTCCAACCGGCTCTTCAGCCCCGAGAACATCCGGCCTGATGGCTTCGTGGTGCGCGAGGTGACCAGGGGCACCGACACCTACGACGGCCAAATGCGCATCCACGGCGCTTACGCGATGACCGATCTGAGTTGGGCGTCGCGCTGGCGCTTGGTGGCGGGACTCCGCCTCGAGGACTCCGCTGTGGACGTCACCACGATCGATCCTCTGGTTCCCGGTGCGGTGCCCGCCGTTGCCCGCCTGCGCAACCGCGACCCTCTGCCTGCCGCCAACCTCATCTACTCGCTCGGCCCGCGCCAGAATCTCCGCCTGGCCTTCGCGCGCACCGTTGCCCGCCCCGATTTCCGCGAGCTCTCTCCCTTCGATTTCACCAACGTGCTCGGCGGCTTCAACGTCGTCGGCAACCCTAGGCTCGTCCGCACGGCCATCGAGAATTACGACGCCCGCTGGGAGCTGTTCTTCGGCGGCGACCAGTTGCTGGCCGCCAGCCTCTTTTACAAGACCTTCCACAACCCCATCGAGGTCACCATTCAGGCCACGACCAGCGACTTGCGCCAGACCTTCCTCAACGCTCACTCGGCGCGCAATCGCGGCATTGAGATCGAAATGCGCCGTCGCCTCGCCGCCCTGCATCCCCGCCTCAACGAGTTCCTGCTGGCCGGCAACTTCACTTTCGTGGATTCCCACGTGCGCATCCCCGACTCGCAGCGCACCGTCCTGACCTCGCTTCGACGTCCTTTGGTCGGACAGTCCCGTTACCTGGCCAATCTCCTCGTCGAGTGGATGAAACCCAGCTGGCGTTCCCAGGCCCGCTTCTACATGAACTATACGTCTCGCCGCTTGAGCGACGTCGGAGCCATGGGGCTGCCCGACATTTACCAGGAGGGCTTCGCACAGCTGGATTTCGTCTATCACTTCCATTTCCGCGAGGATGGCCGCTGGTCACTGCGACTGGCTGCGGAAAATCTGGGCGATACCCACTACCGCTGGACCCAGGCCGGCATCCTGCAACGCAGCTTCCGCCTGGGACGAACCATCAGCGTCGGCACGAGTTACTCGATTTTTTGAATGTTTGTACCTCGACGCGATCCAAGGAGGTTACTTCTCGAGATGATGCGTTGGCAAATTTTGACGTGCGCCGTCCTGCTGGCCGCTTGGCCGGCGCGCCCGGCCAGCCACGATTCCGAGCCCCGGCAGGTCAGCGCCACTCATCAACTGGAAACTCAAGCCGCCATCTGGGTGTGGACCGATAAGTACGTCTACCGGCCCGGCGAGACGGTTACGGTCCGTTGGACCCTGAAACCTTACAACGATCCGCTGCCGTACACCATCGTCGCCTACCGGCAGAACAATCAGACCGGCGCGCGCAGCTATCTGCCCGGCGGCGGCGCCGAACCGAAGGATATCGCCGGCAACACCCTGGAGTCGGGCTTCCGCATGCGGTACCTCGAGGCCGTCGAAAAAGCCGTCCTGGCCACCTTCCAGGCTCCGGACGAGCTGGGCATGCACACCATCGTCGTGCAACTGCGCGATTTCACCGGCACCCGCATCGTCAAGTCCGCCTACTTCAAGTTCGGCATCGTCAGCGAGGAAGTCCAGATCACCGGCAACATCGAATCCGACACCACCTGGGTCAACACCAGGGCCTACCGCATCCGCGGCCTCGTCTTCGTGCGCAACGGCGCCACCTTGACCATCGAGCGGGGCACCTTCATCATCGGCGAGCCCGGTTCCCAGCCGCCATCGGCTCTGGTGATCACCCGCACCGGGCGCATCGTCGCCAATGGCTCGCGCAGCCGACCCATCATCATGACCAGCTCCCAGCCTTTCGGTCAACGCAAACCCGGCGATTGGGGAGGACTGATCCTGCTCGGCCGCGCCAGCAACAACTGGCCTGGCGGAGAAGGGTTCATCGAGGGTTTGCCCGATTCGCCCGACACCCGCTACGGTGGCAACGACGACACGCACTCTTGCGGCTTCCTGCGCTACGTGCGCGTCGAATTCGCCGGCGCCGAGTTCCAGCCGAACAACGAAGTCAACGGCATCACTTGGGGCTCGTGCGGCACAGGCACCGTCAGCGAATACTTGCAGGTGCACTACGGCTTCGATGACGCCTTCGAGTGGTTCGGAGGCACCAACAACGCCAAGTACCTGGTCGCCACTTACGCCCGTGACGATTATTTCGACGGACAGATCGGTTGGCGTGGCAAGGTCCAGCACGCTCTCGCCGTCGTCAACGAGGACAACGGCAATCGCGGCATCGAGATGGACAACAACGAGACCAATCACGCCCTCCAGCCGCTCTCCAAACCGCAGTTCTACAACGTCACCTTGGTGGGCGTGGGCGACCGCCTGACGCAGTCCTTCGACGAGGGGACCGGCGTGGCCGCCGTCTTCCTGCGCCGCGGCTCGGGCGGCGTCTACAACAACATGATCGCCTACAATTGGATCACCGCCGGCGTGGACTTGCGCGATGCTCGCACCCTCGAGAACTTGGACTCCGGCGAACTGACCATGGACGGCATCATCCTCTGGAACAACGGCAGATCCTCGGGCCGTCCCAATAACCTCGAGGGACAGGTCACCGCTAGCGCCCTGCCCTTCGTGCGTGGTGAGCGCGGGCGCGCCCGCAACATCCTCGTCGCGGACCCGATGCTTCGCCGGCCCTTCGAGTTCTCCGACCCCGACTTCCGACCCCGTCTGGGCTCGCCTGTCTTCCGCGCCAATTGGGTGCAGCCGCCCGATGACGGCTTTTTCGATCAGTGGGCCACGTGGAGCGGCGCTTTCGGCGACCTCAACTGGACCGAAGAGTGGACGAATTTCATCCAGGAACAGGATCTCCGCGTGCCCTGACCTCCCTTGACCGGCCCTGCGCCCGCGCAGCCCTCCCGCCGCGCGGGCGCTCTTTTCCTACTCGATCACCAGCGTAACCGCATTCGACTTGAAACGCCCTGCGGCAACCACCACGCTCACTTCGCCCTTGCCTGCGAGCGAGGCCGGTAGCGGCCCGAGATTCACCTGATCCACACCGGCGTATTGGCCCTGCGGGCCTGCGTAGGCGATCGGCACGCCCACGCCCCCCACGGTCGCCGTCAGATCGGCCGCTTTGGCATGCCGGATCCCCGTCCCGTAGAGAACCAGGTAGACCTCTGGCCCGCTCGGCGAGAGCTTGACGGGTTTGGCCGCGAACTTCCTGGCGCCCGCGTCGTATTCGTACACCGGCGTCCACGTCTGGCTGGTGCCAGCTCCGCTCACCGCGGCCATCACGCCCAAGCCTTTGCCCGTGGAATCCGCCGAGAACAGGCCCGGCGCGGCGGCATCTATCAGCGTGTCGGCGGACAGCAGGGAACCGTCCGGGCGCCGGATCTCGACCCGTGCTTTGCCCGCCGCGATACCTCCCGGGACCAGGAAATTCAACTGCTCGGGGGAAACGAAATAAAGCGCCGCCGCGTGCCTTGTCCCTTTGCTGTCGGTCAACGTCACCGTTACCCCGGCCAGTTCGGTGGCGAGCGACGTCTGCTGCGCCGTCACGGTCGTCGTGGCGATCCCGGCGGCGAAGACGCTCGCGATGGATTCCGGCGCCAGAGGGCCGAGCTCGTAGGAGGCTGCGTTCAGGATCCAGTTCGCCAAGGGGTCGCGGTTCGCCTTGCCCGGCGTGCCCGGCACGAACAGGCTCCAGCTCGGGGCGCCGTCGCTGGTCCTGCCCATCGCCACGTCCGTGCGTTGCGGCCCGAACGTCACCGAGTCAATGAGCGTCTGCCCGTCCGGCTCGTAGAGGCTGATGGATTCCCCGTCCGCGCTCAGCGACCAGCTCGTGTGCAGAGGTCCCTGCGCCGTCTCCCCGTCGGCGATGAACACCAGATGACCGCCCGCAGGAATCACCACGCCCTCGGGAACCCTCCATTTCGTGGGGTTCCGCGGATTGTCCGTGATGTACATGCCCCCCATGTTCACCGGCGCAGGTCCGGGGTTGTAGATCTCGAACCAGTCCTCGTATGCGCCCTTCTCGTCGGGGTCTTCGAACGCACCGTCGTTGTCGGCCATGAACTCGTTGATCAGCAGCCGACCGTTGCCAGTGCTCGCCCGTGGCATCGTGCCGCTTGCGGCGACGATGACGTTGCCCGCGCCAGGCGTCGCAGCGCTCGTCACAGCCCACTCGCTCCCCCACGAACCGACGCGCGCATAGGATTGCCCAGCCGCCAGCGCCGGGTAGGTCACGGTGTCGAGCGGCGTCTGCAAACTGACTTGGCGCGCGAACAGATACAGCCGGCCGCCGGTCGGCCCCAGCCGGAAATTGGCGTGCGTCTCCCCTTCCCAGGGCTCCCCGTCCAGCCACAACAGCAGGTGCTCGCCATCGGCCAGACGCCTGGCCGGAAGCGCCCACTTGGTCGGGTTGGCGGGGTCGTCGCTCAGATAGAAACCTTCCGTGCTCACGGGCCCCGGACCCAGGTTGTACAGCTCCACCCAGGGATCCGCCTCGCCTGCCTCGTCTCTCGGACTGCCCCCGTTGACCGCCGCGATCTCGTTCAGTCGGACGTCGGAAGGCTCGGCCATGCCGTCCAGCAGCGATCGCAGGTACGCTCGCCGCTCGCGCACGAACTGCGTCAGCCCGTAGAGCGTCAAAGGGCCAGCCATTCCGGCGCTGACATTGAGCTGGCTGTGCAGCGCCGTCTCGAATTGCTGCATCGTGAACGGCTTGTTCGGATCTTCGGCCAAGTGCGGCCGGATGCGGTCCGCAATCTCGCGGATCCGCGCGGCGAACGTTGGCTCGTCGAACCCTTCCCTCAGGAACTGGGCGAGCACCCGCACGTAGTAACGCCTGTACGCCGGAACCGCCCAGAGCTTCTCGAGCAGCGGTCGGGAATTCGCCGCGGCGCCGCCACCCGGCGCACCGGGCATCCCCGGCCCCATCGCACCGCTCGATGGCAGCCAGAACGGGTCCATCCGCATCGGGTCCGCCAGCCGCGGTGTCCCGTCGCCCGTCGTCCCGAAGGTCTCGTTCGTGTCCCAATGAATGTGGACGAAACGGTTGTCGCGCGAACGCTGGTAGAGGAAGTATTCCGCCGCCGACCCCAGATAGGACTCCAGGTTCGTGAACAGCGCGTTCAGCGCCATCCCCTTCAGCACGTTCTCGACGTCCATCAGCGGCTCCAGTCGCGCCGGCAGCTCCCCCGCTGGCGTGTTGTTCAGCACGTTCAGCAGCCGGATCAGCCCGGAGTAGTCGTTGGCCGCTTCGTTCGTCTTGAGTTCGTAGGCCCGGTAATATGCCGCCGGGTCCGGCCCGAGGTAGCTCATGTTCGCCGGCGCGTTCTCCCCCGCCTCGAAAAGATTGCCGTCCTCGTCCTGCCCGAAGCAGCGCCTCATCATCTGCCTGTCAGGCTGCTCGACTGCAAGGTACAGGCCGTAGTACGCATCGTTCACGTACAGCCGCACGTGCGCCGCACGCATCGCGCAGACGTGCCTGCCCGCGAATTCCAGGAAAAGCTTCTCCCGCATGAAGTCGGGTTGCAAGTCTCCGTTGTGCAGATTCAGTTTCTTCAGGCCAAGAAAGCTCGCGTTGGCGTCGTACTCGTTGAAATCCAGCTTGAAAGGCTTCTTCACCCCGTTGCGCTGGAAGGAGGAATGTCCCTTGAACCGGGCCCCGATCTTGGGAATTTCGATGTCCCCGTAGCGGAACCGTGCCGGGAAATAGGGATCGTTCGGATCGTTGGCGTGTGCGCGGAAAAGCGTGTTGTACCAGTTCGGATCGTCGAAATACAGGCGGATCTCGCCCACCTTGGAGTCGTCAAAGAACACCGCCGCGGGGTCGCTTCCGCCCACCGCCGCCGCGGCGACTACGGCCAGCGCCAAACCTCGGAGTGTGACGCACATGGGTCTCCCTCACCCCGTTAAACTCCCGCAACGGGGCGGGGTCACGCCTTGGTGCGCTTCTTGGGTCGGATTTTACAAGCTTTTAACGTCCCCGGATCGCTTCTGGTCCGCGGCCGGCTGCGGCCCGCTGGCGCCCTCGAGGATCAGTCGCGCGACCCGCTGCCCGGAAAGCAACATCCCGCCGAAGATGGGCCCCATCCGCGGCCCGCCATAGGCCGCGCATACGCTCATGCCGGCCACCCAGAGACCGGGGAAGATCTCGCCCGTGCGTTCCACCACGAAGCGCTCGGCCGCCGCCGCGTCCATCGGACCGTCGCCGATCTTGCCCTGCGGCGCCGGCAGCGCCAGGAGTCCTCGACTGGTGAGCTTGTCCACCGCTACGGCGTCGTGTCCGGACGCGTCAATCACACTCGCCGCCATCAGGGCCAGGGGATCCACCGGCAACTCGCCGTACAAAGTCGTGCGGTTCACCACCACACCGGTGACCCGTCCCTGGTGCACGCACACGTCTTCCAGCGTGACCAGATTC
>JANXAE010000239.1 GCA_025062235.1 Bryobacteraceae bacterium | reverse complement strand
GTCTCTCCTCGATCCATCGGTCGACAGGAGACGAACCTATGACGCGTCTCTCAGCGTGGGATCGGGTGCAGCTCGCGCGTCACCCGGCTCGACCGCATACCCTCGAGTACGTCACCGAGCTGCTCGATGCACCGCGGCTGTTGCATGGTGATCGTCTCTATCGCGACGATCCCGCGCTGATCGCGGCGATCGGCCGCCTCGGAACCATCCCGGTCATCGTCCTCGGCCACCAGAAAGGTTCCTCCACGACCGAGAACGTGACCAGAAACTTCGGCATGCCCAAACCGGAGGGATACCGCAAAGCGATCCGTATCGTCCAACTCGCGGAGAAATTCGGCCTTCCCGTGGTCACTTTCATCGATACTCCGGCTGCTGACCCGGGCATGGAATCCGAAGAACGAGGCCAAGCCTGGGCGATCAGTCACTGCTTGCGGACGTTCCTCCGTGCTCAGGTACCGACCCTGGCGGTCGTCATCGGAGAAGGCGGGAGCGGGGGCGCACTCGCCATCGCTGCTTGCGATCGCTTGCTGATGTTGGAAAACGCGATCTTCGCTGTCGCCTCGCCAGAGGCGTGCGCTGCGATCCTCTGGCGCGACGCTGCGGCCGCACCGGAAGCAGCGGCCACGATGCGCATCACCGCTGACGAACTCCAGC
>JANXAE010000238.1 GCA_025062235.1 Bryobacteraceae bacterium | reverse complement strand
CGCCGAACGCCGACTGGACATCCAGCGCAACCACACCGCCACGCACCTGCTGCACGCTGCACTCAGGCAGGTTCTCGGAACCCATGTGGCGCAGGCAGGCTCGTTAGTTGCCCCCGACCGACTGCGCTTCGACTTCACCCACCCACGCGCCGTGACACTCGAAGAACTGGAGCGCATCGAATCGCTGGTGAACGAGAAACTCCTGCAGGAGCTGGAGGTGCGCGTATATACCGATGTGCCGATTGAGGAGGCGCGGCGGCGCGGCGCGATGATGCTGTTCGGCGAGAAGTACGGCGAGCGCGTGCGCATGGTGGAGATTCCGGGCTTCTCGCTGGAGCTGTGCGGAGGCACGCACCTGCGCAACACGGTGGAGGCAGGGCTGTTCAAGATTGTGCATGAGGGCAGTGTGGCGGCGGGCGTGCGGCGCATCGAGGCGCTCACGGGGCGCGCCCTGTATCAGTGGCTGCGCGAGCGCGAGCAAGCCATCCGCGAGACCGCCGAACGCCTGCAGACCCCCGTGCCCGAACTGCCCCGTGCGGTGGAACGCCTGCAGCACCACATCGACGCGCTGCAGGCAGAGCTGGAGCAACTCAAGCAGCGCGCCGCCGCCCAAGCCGTCGAGCAGATTACTCCCGTAGAAGTGAACGGTGTGCCAGT
>JANXAE010000237.1 GCA_025062235.1 Bryobacteraceae bacterium | reverse complement strand
CAAGGGGGCAGTTACGGCTACCCTGTTTAGCCCTTCATCAGCCTCTGCGCGATTTCGAAAATCTCCTCAGGATGGTACTCTGGCGCGAACTGCTCAGGCACCGGCGGAAGCACGGGCACGGGTCCGCCAGCGGGAGGCCCATCCACTACCTGCAGCTCGCCACCCTGTGGGTGCATGCCCTTCCAGATGGCAGCGATATCCTTGTAGTCATCCATGCTGAAGCGGTAGAGGTTGCGATGGAAGCCCATCTCCTCGAACTTGCGCGCCTCGGGGAACTTGGAGTTCTCGATCTTGGGGATGGGCAACATCTTGCTCATCTCCACACCAGTCAGCGTCTCCAGCGCCTTCGCGTAGGCAAGGGCATGCACGCCGCCGCGCACCAGCAGGTAGCCAATCATCTCCCGCGCGACGGGGTTCTTGGTCATCTCATACACGCGGATTTTGTGCAGGCGCGCGCCGTTCTCCAGGAAGAAGTTGTGCAGCAGGTCCAGCACCAGGTTTCCGCTGGAGAACACGTAGTCGCCATGCCAGTATGCGCCCTGCGAGCCACCGACGAAGGCAGTGTGCGCCGTAGCGATGCTGTGCAGCGTGTTCCGCCAGTCCTTGCCCGGCTCCAGCGGCGCATCGGCCGGCTCGCCCTGGCGCGCCGCACCCGTGAGCATCAGGTTAATCGTCGCAGCGACCAGCTCGATGTGACCCAGCTCCTCCGTAGCGAT
>JANXAE010000236.1 GCA_025062235.1 Bryobacteraceae bacterium | reverse complement strand
CAGAGCTCGTCAATGTTCGGATCGGCCAGCGGCCGCATGCCCGGCGGAAAGGCTTCGATGATGGGCCGGATCGCCGGTGAGGCAGCCAGCGCGCGCTCGCGGAAAGCCGCGCTGGGCACGCTGGCGTACAGCGTCTGCCCCAGACGCTGCCGCAATCCCTCATAGTTGGCGAAGAAGAACGTCCGGTTGCGCACGATCGGGCCACCCAGGTTGCCCCCGAACTGGTTCAGCCGGAAGGCCGGCTTGGCCGCGTCGAAGAAGTTCCGCGCATCGAACTTGTCGTTCCGCAGGAACTCGAACAGGCTGCCGTGCAACTCGTTGGTGCCGGACTTGGAAACCAGGCTGATGTTGGCCCCGGCCCCACCGCCGAACTCGGCCGAGTACAGACTCGCGTTGACGCGGAACTCCGCGATCGAGTCCGTGGAGATCACCAGCCGCAGCGCCGCCTCCTGCCGCGGGTCCTTGACGCCCGTGGCGTCCATGCCATCGAAGGTCCAGTTGTTGTCATCCCGCGCACGGCCCACGAAGCGGATCGTCTGCTGGCTGCCGTCCCCGGTGTTGATCGCCCCCGGAGCCAGCGCCATCAGGCTCGCCCAGTGGCGGCCGTTCAGGGGAATCTCACGCACTTGCTGCGAGGCAATCACGGTTCCCAGCGCCGCTGTGGTCCGCTCCAGCGGCACGGGCGTTTCGCGGACCTCGACTTCCGCCCGGATCGTCGCTACCTCC
>JANXAE010000235.1 GCA_025062235.1 Bryobacteraceae bacterium | reverse complement strand
GCCAACGCGGGGGCTGCCTGCATCGTGAACGAGGACGGCACGCTAGCGGGCATCATCACCGACGGCGACATCCGCCGCCACCTGTTGCGCGACGTCGCCAACCTCGACCGCCCCGCAGAGGAGCTGATGACCCGCACGCCCTACGTGATCGAGGGCAACCCGCTGGCGGTGGAGGCGCTGTACCTGTTTGAGAGCCTGCCCGTCAAAATCGGCGAGATGCCCGTGCTGGATGCGCAGCGCAAACCGATTGGTATGCTGATGCTCAAAGACCTGTTGCGGACGGGGATTGTGTAGCTATGGCGGAACAGAACACGGCCTCTAACTCACAACCCTCCCTGCTGGAGACTGGGCTGCAGGAGAGGCTACAAGCGGTCAAGGTGGTCATTCTGGACGTGGACGGCGTGCTGACCGACGGCAGCATCTACTACGACCACACCGGGCGCGAGATGAAGCGCTTCCACGTGGCTGACGGGTTGGGGATAGAGCTGCTCAAGCACGCAGGCTTGCGGGTCGCCATCCTCTCTGGGCGTGTGTCGGAGGCGATTGCCCGTCGCGCTGCCGATCTCAAAATCGCCGAGTCGTATCAAGGCGTGCGCGACAAGAAGGCGCAAATCGAGAAGCTGTGCCAGCAGTGGGAGATGAAGGCAGACGAGCTGCTCTATGTGGGCGACGACCTGAACGACCTGCCCGCCTTTGAGGCGGTCGGCGTGCGAGTCGCCGTAGCGAAC
>JANXAE010000234.1 GCA_025062235.1 Bryobacteraceae bacterium | reverse complement strand
CGCGGCATCGCCGATGCCCTGAGCCTCTGCGAGGAGTTCGCCGACGGCGAGCACATCTGCGTCATCCTCGGCGACAACACGACCGATGCCGACATCCGTTCGGCGGTGGAGAGCTTCACCGGCGGTGCGCTGATCTTCCTCGCGCGGGTTCCGGATCCGCAGCGGTTCGGCTGCCCGGTCTTCGATCCGGAGGATCCGACGCGCATCGTCCGGATCGAGGAAAAGCCGAAGGAGCCGAAGAGCCCGTACGCGGTCACGGGACTCTACCTCTACGACAGCCGGGTCTTCGACTTCATCCGGGAGCTCGAACCGTCGCCGCGCGGCGAACTGGAGATCACCGACGTCAACAACCGGTACCTGGAACTCGGGCTCTTGCGGTGGGTTGAGCTCCAGGGGTTCTGGAGCGACGCGGGCACCTTCGAGAGCCTGCATCGTGCCAACCGGTACTGGGCCGAGCGGCGCGGCTACCGCGATCCGGAACCGAGCTTCCCGCACTCGGCGTCGACGATCGGGCGATGAGACCATTCGACACGGAGGCAGGATGTTCAAGCGAGAGAGCGAGCGAGCAGCGGCACTCATTCAGCGCGCGTTGATCGCGCTCGGGTACGGTGAGCGTGTTTTCGAGATGCGGCCGATTCCTTTCCCGGGCGTGTGGGGAACTTCGACGACCGTCTGCTACCAGATCGCGAACGAGCAGCTGTCGGAGGAACTCGAGCGCGTCACGGCGGGGCTCTCCAAGAAGGAAGCCA
>JANXAE010000233.1 GCA_025062235.1 Bryobacteraceae bacterium | reverse complement strand
AAGCGGCTGCCTTAGCCTGCTCTTTATGGTTGCAGGAACCGCAGCAGGTAGTCTCGGCGCTCTTGCTGGAAGCAGCCACTTTGTTCTGTCCTTCGCACTTGCAGGCGTCGCAGCAAGTAGCCTTGGCTCCCTTGTCGGAACGAGTGGTCTGTTTGGTGGTCTTCTGAGATACCGTGGTCGTGTTTTTCTTGGTGGTATCTGCGTGCACGAACGCAGTACAGGCGAGCGATAAGCTCATCCCAAGGCTTGCAACGATCAAACTGATGTGGCGCATGCTGGTCATACCTCCTTTTGCATGGTACCCCACAAACCGTGCTGGGGTATACTGAACATGGGTCGCGCATTGCCCGGGTGGCGGACTTAAAATCCTCTGGGGATAACCCGTGCGGGTTCGAGTCCCGCCCCGGGCACCCTGTATGCCTCCTACGGCAACACCTCCAAGCGTGGGTGATTGGGCGTGAACGCGCTGCTGGTGCTTGGCGGAGTACTCATTTTACTAGGCTTAGCCTATCGCTGGTATGGGCGCTGGCTAATGCGATGCGTGTTTGTGACTGATGATGCCGAGCCAACACCAGCACACCAACTGCGCGATGGACGCGACTTTGTGCCCGCACCTCCCCTAGTGCTCTTTGGGCACCACTTTGCCTCTATCGCGGGATTAGGTCCCCTGTTGGGGCCCGCGATCGCAGTGATTTGGGGGTGGGTGCCCGCCCTACTGTGGATTGTGCTAGGCGCGATATTTGTTGGTGC
>JANXAE010000232.1 GCA_025062235.1 Bryobacteraceae bacterium | reverse complement strand
ACGCTCTTCCGATCTACAGTGTTCAACGCAGGCGCTACCAAGCTGCCAGACGGCACCACCTTACTGCTGTGTCGCGTCGAGGACCGACGTGGCATTTCACACCTTTGCGCGGCGCGCTCGGAAAACGGTGTGAACGACTGGAAGATTGACCCCTATCCCACTCTTCTGCCCGACCCGGAGAACTACCCAGAGGAAATCTGGGGCATTGAAGACGCGCGCATCGTGTATGTGCCTGAGCTGGGCAAGTACGCCGTGACCTACACCTCCTACTCGCGTGGAGGTCCGGGCGTCTCGCTAGCGCTCACAGAGGACTTTCGGTATTTCGAGCGTTACGGCGTGATTATGCCGCCTGAGGACAAGGACGCGGCGCTGTTGCCCCGGCGTATCGGCGGGCACTGGGCGCTTATCCACCGCCCGATGACCGCGCAGGGCGCGCACATCTGGATTTCCTACTCCCCCGACCTGCGCCACTGGGGCAGCCACAAGATGATTCTGCAGGCGAGGCGCGGCGCCTGGTGGGATGCCAACAAAATCGGCTTGTCCCCGCCTGCCATCGAGACCCCTGAGGGATGGCTCATCCTGTATCACGGCGTCCGCCAGACAGCCAGCGGCAGCCTGTATCGCCTGGGGCTAGCACTGTTTGACCTGAACACCCCTGAACGGTGCATCCTGCGCAGCGACGAGTGGATATTCGGTCCCGAGGAGGTATACGAACGCGAGGGGGATGTGGCGAACGTGGTGTTCCCCTGTGG
>JANXAE010000231.1:237-813 GCA_025062235.1 Bryobacteraceae bacterium | reverse complement strand
GGGAATCCGCCAGTGTTCCACCTTGCGCATCTGCTCGATCTGTTGCTGCTGCTTGCGCAGGTAGACATCGTACTTCGCGATAATCTCCACGCGCTCGGCGATTTCGGCAGGGGCGTGCAGCGCGTCGGGGAACAGCTGCTGCAACATCGCGTAGCTCGCCTCAGGGCGGCGCAGGTACTCCAACGCCGAAATCCGCGCGTTGACGGGCGCGCCCCCCAACGCCTGCAGCTGCGGGTTGTGCTTGCCGCTGACCTCCAGCGTGCGCAGCGTCTCCAGCTCGGCGTGCAGGCGCTCCTGACGCTCGCGGAAGCGACGCCAACGCGCCTCACACACCAAGCCCACCTCGCGCCCGATGGGGGTTAGCCGCTCATCGGCGTTGTCGTGGCGCAGGTGTAGCCGATGCTCCGCCCGCCCCGTCAGCATCCGATACGGGTCGTCCACGCCCTTGGTCACCAAATCGTCAATCAGCACGCCGATGTAGCTGCTGGCGCGATCCAGCACCATCGGCTCGCGCTTCTGCACATACAGCGCGGCGTTGACGCCCGCCACAAGCCCCTGCGCCGCCGCCTCCTCGTA
>JANXAE010000231.1:0-229 GCA_025062235.1 Bryobacteraceae bacterium | reverse complement strand
ACACCATGTCGTACTCCACCGCATAGCCGGGACGAATCATCTCCACTGCTTCCAGCCCCGGCAGCGTGCGCAGAAACTCCAGCTGCGCCTCCGCAGGCAGGCTGGTGGACATCCCCTGCACATACAAGTCGTCGGCGTCCCAGTATTCCTGCTCCAGAAACACGGGGTGGCGGTCTTTGTCGGGGAAGCGCACGATTTTGTCCTCGATGCTGGGGCAGTAGCGTGGTCC
>JANXAE010000230.1 GCA_025062235.1 Bryobacteraceae bacterium | reverse complement strand
TTCCATGTCCTCGGTCTCGACTTCGCGATCTTGGGTCGAGAGGAGAAGTGCGCCGGCGACTCGCAACGATTGGCTGGTGAACGCGGACTCTTCGAGATGCTCGCGGAAGAGAACATCCGCACGCTGTCGAAGTACGAGTTCCAGCGCATCGTCGTCACCGACCCGCATGCGCTCAACGCCTTTCGCAAGCACTATCCGAAGCTGGGTGGAGCGTACGAGGTCTGGCACTACACCACGCTCTTGGCCCGCGAGCTTCCCCGGCTCCGACCCCTCCTCACCGTGCCGCTCCCCTACCGCCTCACCTTCCACGACCCCTGCTATCTGGGGCGCCACAACGGCGAGTACGACGCCCCGCGACAGCTCATCACCGCGCTGCCGGGTGTGGAATTCGTCGAAATGGTGCGCTGCCGCGAGAACTCGTACTGCTGCGGCGGTGGTGGCGGCGGCATGTGGCTGGACAGCTTCGCCGCCGGACACCAGCGGAGACGGCTGTCGGAGGAACGGGTGCTGGAGGCGGTCAGCACGGGGGCGGACACGTTGGTAGTCTGCTGCCCGTACGAGGTCTCGCGCTTCGAGGACGCCGCCAAGTCGACTGGCGTGGACGGGCGCTTGCGCGTGCGCGATATCGCTGAACTTCTGGCCGAGGCGATGGGTTTGCTAAGGGAGGGTGCAGCATGACGATCGTCGTCGTCATGGAGCAAGTCCCGGACGTCGTCGAAGAGCTCGCGATCGCTTCCCACGGTCGTGATCTCGACCGCGACGCGGTCAGCTACGTCCTCAACGAGTACGACGACCACGCGCTCGAGGAGGCACTGCTCC
>JANXAE010000022.1 GCA_025062235.1 Bryobacteraceae bacterium | reverse complement strand
TGCCTAGGAAAAATCCCCTATTGGAGAACACCTGACTCCCGTGCCGACACCCTTCTCAACGGCCCACCAGTGCAGGTGTGACGCCGATCGAGTGTACTAGGACCAGCTTCGGGTAAGTTACTTACCTAAGAATGTACTTGGAAATTTGCGAGTTTCCGTTGTAATATAAGGCGGGCACACCCGTCCTGAAGAAACTCTCGGAGAGGACGCTCCCATGCCGAATCCGACAGCCAGCGCGCCAGCTGACGCCTCCCCCGCGGCGGCGCCGCAATCCTATCGCTGGGAGGTCTCCGGAAAGCCTCTTGCCATCGAAATCCGGCTCGATGTCGTCGAGAGGCTCGACCAGGAGGTCGTACGCACATTCCGCGCGATCACCAGCCGGGGATCCGAGATCGGCGGATTGTTGCTCGGGCATGTCCGGCAGGGGCCGCGCCCCGTGGTAGTGATCGAGGATTACGAAACGGTGCCTTGCGATTACGAGCGCGGTCCTCTGTATCTGCTGGCCGAGCAGGACCGCCGCCGTCTTGAGCAAGCTCTGGCGCGCTGGCGCGAGGCCCCGCCTCAGGGGCCCCGCGTGGTGGGCTACTTCCGCAGCAACACTCGCAAGGAACTGCAACTCGATGACGAGGACGTCGCACTCCTGCGGCAGTACTTCCCGGATCCCCAGCAGGTATGCCTGCTGGTGAAACCCTTCGCCAGCAGGGCCAATCTCGCCGGGTTCTTCCTCTGGGAAGGCAGCGAGCCGCAGCGCAGGAGTGATTTGACCTTCGCGTTCAACCGCGCCGAGCTGAGCAAGTCGCTGGCGTCCCCGAGCGCTCCGGCTGCTGCCGAAGTTGGCGAGACCAAGTCCACGGCCGCACCCGCGCCTCCGGCTGGCGCCGATGGCAAGCCGGCCGGCTCGGAGACCCAGGATACGGCGGACTCGTCGGGCGTCTCGCGTCCCACCATCGAAGTGCGGATTGCCCTCGCCGAAGCTGGTACTCCTTCGTCGAAGCGTCAGGCGGCCGCAACACCGCCCTTGGCAGAAGAAACCGACCCCGTGCAGCGCGAGCGCGTAGCGCGGGCCGAGCCCCAGCGTGCGGAGCGATCACCCGACGGCCGATCCATGCCGGCTCCCCTTGTGGTTCCGACCGACGGTCAGCCGACTGCGGATGGCAGGGTGCAGGCCGAAGAAGAGCGCGGTCCCGGCTCGAAGGGAATTTCCCAGCCTGCGCGGCTGCTCATCCGCGCCGAGGAACCGCGCCCTCCAGCGGCCGAGCTCCCCACGACGGGCACGATGCCGGAAGGGGAACATGCCGCGGGACTGCGCAGCCTTTCGGGGCAAGCCGAAACGCAGATCGCGCCGGCGAAGAGCTCGAAGCGTTCAAGAGCCGTTCTGGGCTTGATCGGGCTAGTGGTTCTCGGCGCGGGGGCGGCCGCGGTCTGGAATTTCTCCCGCGGCCGCACGCCTGCAAGCCAGCCGGAGACCGCCTCGCTCAACCTCCGAGTCGAGCGGAGCGGCGGGCAGCTGTTGTTGAGCTGGAACCGTTCCTTGCCCTTGCTGCAAACTGCCCAGCGCGCCATTCTTTCGATCAGCGACGGGGATCACCGCGAAGACGTGGAAATGGACTTGGGCCAGTTGCGCAGCGGCAGCATCGTCTACTCGCCGATCACCAGCGACGTGAGCTTCCGCTTGGAAGTGACGGACCTCAAGAACGGCAAGAGCGTCAGTGAGTCCGTGCGGGTGCTCGGTGGGCGACCCTCGCCCAGCGGACCGCCCGCCGAGGCTGCTTCCGCCAAGCCGGCCGAAAGCGAAGCACCCGCGGAAGGGGCCAGAATCCCGCGTCAGCCGCTCAGAGCCATGGCTCCCATACCGGGCCGAGACCAGAGAGAATCGTTGGCGGCCCGGTTGAGCCCGGTCGAGCCCATACCGGCGGCGAGTTCGAGCGTCGCCGAGATTCCGGCCCGTACGCTGCCCGTCCCTGCCGCTGCTCCGCCGCAGCTTGCAGCCGACGCGCCAGTCACCTCCTCTACGCCGTCGCCAGTCCCGGCGCAAGGCCGTGCCCTCGAGCAGGCGCCTGCGCAGGGCAGCCCGACCGAGCAGCTGTCCACACCCGCGCCCGCCACGTCCCCGACGAAGCCCGAACGTGCGATGGCGCCGGAGCCAGCTCAGCCTGCCGGCCAACAGGGAGGGGCAGCCCTCCGCGTGGGCGGCCAAGTGCAGGAGGCGCGGCTGATCCGCAGGCGCGAACCGGTGTATCCTGCACTGGCCCGACAGGCGCGAATCCAGGGCGTCGTTCGGCTCGAAGCGGTCATCGGTCCGGATGGCCGTGTCGAGAAGGTCCAAGCCATCAGCGGACCTCCCTTGCTGAGGCAGGCCGCCGTGGACGCCGTCAAGGAATGGGTCTACGAGCCAGGCCGCCTGAACGGACGACCGGTGAGCGTGACCACGCAGATCGAAATCAATTTCACGCTCGGGCGCTGAGTCGAGCCGTTTGGCGCAGCGCCAAGCAGCGCCCCGCGCGAGCCTGGCGCTTGCAAACGGCGCTGCCACACGATAGTTGTCGCGTGATAGTCTGAGGAAGATGCCCGCTAAGCAGGACGAGACCGTCTTCCGAGCACTGGATTCGTTCCGCATCGAACTTCCCTCGTGGGGCTTCGCCAACACGGGAACCCGGTTCGGCAAGTTCATCCAGCCCGGCGCCGCCACGACCATCGAAGAGAAGCTGGCCGACGCCGGCCAAGTCCACAAGTTCACCGGTTGCTGTCCGACGGTCGCCGTGCACGTGCTCTGGGATTTCCCCGAAGGCCTGCCCAGCGTGCCCGAGACTGTGCGGCTTGCCGAGAAGTACGGCGTCCGTATCGGAGCCATCAACCCCAACGTGTTCCAGGATCAGATCTACAAGCACGGATCGCTGGGCAACCCCGATCCGGCCGTGCGCGAGGCGGCCCTGCGCCACATCCTGGATTCGATCCAGATCGCTTCGCTCACCGGCAGCCGCGACATCTCGCTATGGTTCGCCGACGGCTCGAATTTCCCGGGTACCGCGAACATCCGCCGGCGCAAGCACTGGTTCATCGAGGGCCTGCGCGCCGCGCACGAGCGTCTCGCCGAAGGCCAGCGCCTGCTCGTCGAGTACAAGCCCTTCGAGCCCGCCTTCTACCACACGGACATCGCGGACTGGGGCATGGCGCTGCTGATGGCGCGCGCCGCCGGCCCCAAGGCCAAGGTTCTCGTGGACACCGGGCATCATTACCAAGCCCAGAACATCGAGCAGATCGTGGCCTGGCTGCTCGATGAAGACATGCTCGGCGGCTTCCACTTCAACGATCGCCGCTACGCCGACGATGACCTCACGCTGGGGTCCATGGACCCCTACCAGGTCTTCCGCATCTTCCACGAAATCCTCCTCTATGAGTTCGAAACCGGACGGCGCGCCGACATCGCCTACATGGTGGATCAGAGCCACAACCTCAAGGGCAAGATCGAGGAGATGATCCAGACGGCGGTTACCGCGCAGGAGCTTTACGCCAAGGCCGCGCTGGTGGATCACGGGCGGCTGCTCGAACTCCAGCAGCGGTGCGAACTCGTTGACGCCGAAGAATGCCTCAAGCAGGCCTTCGCCACGGACGTGAGGCCCTACTTGCGCGAATGGCGCCGCGCCCAAGGCTTGCCCGAGGATCCCCTGGCGGCGTTCCGCGCTTCCGGTTATCAGCAGCGCATTGACCGCGAGCGGGCCGAGAAGAACCTGGCCGCCGGCTCGGGGGCTTACGCCTGACTACGTTTCCCGCCCGCACGCAGTGAAAAAGCGTTCGCGGCTGCGCGATGGGATCGAATACCTCGTCGCGCACCTGCTGTTGGGCCTGCTGGCGAGGCTGCCCTACCGGCTCGCGGAAGCGGCCGCGCGCGCCGTGATGTGCGCGCTGGTGATCGCGGTTCCGGGGCTGCGCCGCAGGGCACTGCGCAATCTGGAGCTGGCCATGCCGGAGCTCGAGCCGGCGGCACGCCGGCGGATCGTCAGGGGAATGTTCCGCTCGTTGGCCCGCATGGCGGTAGTCTTCGCGCGATTGCCGCGGCTGGACCGAACAAACATTTCCCGGTGGATCCGTTACGAGGGTTTCGAGCATTTCCAGCGCGCGTTGGCGCGCGGGCGGGGCGTGCTGTTCGCCGCCGCGCACCTGGGCAACTGGGAATTGAGCGCTTACGCCCACGGCTTGCTGGCCGGCCCCATGGATATCGTCGTGCGGCCGCTCGACAATCCCCTGCTCGACCGCCTCGTCGCGCGGCGCCGCACGCTGTGTGGCAACCGCCTCATCCCCAAAAGGGAGGCCGCGCGCGCCGTGTTGAAAGCGCTGCGCGCGAATCGGGCGGTGGGGATCTTGATTGACCAGAACGCCGCCCCCAGCGAGGGGGTATTCGTGGACTTCTTCGGCTTGAAGGCCTGCGCGGGAGCGGCCTTCGCGCGCCTGGCGGCGCGCAGCGGGGCCACGGTCATCCCGGGTTTCGCCCTCTGGTCGGAAACCGAAGGCCGCTACATCCTGCGCTTTTACCCGCCGGTAGAGCTCTCGGGCGACGTGCGGGAAGATACCCAACGCCTGCACAGCCTTCTGGAGTCGGTCATCCGGCAGCATCCCGAACAGTGGCTATGGATCCACCGGCGATGGAAGACGCGCCCGCCCGGTGAACCTCCGCTTTACTGAGCCGTCTCGCCAAAACCTGCTGCCTCGTGCAACAGATGGCATTCGCAGCAGTCGCTGCAGCGCCCGCAATGCTCGCACAGGTGATTGGAGCAGGCGTCCTTGGTGCAATAGACGCAGATCGTGCCCGAAGGCTCTCCACAGATGCTGCACGTGAACTGGTGGCTCTCGCTCATGGGCGCTCCTGCGTGCCGGGTCCGGCGTTGCGGGACGGCCTGGCCGGGCCCTGACGGATGAGAAGATCGCGGCACCGCTGGGCCTCGCGATCGGCCACTTCGAGCTCCTGCTCCTTGGCGGCCGCCAGATCCAGCAGGTATTGGCGCAAGTCCTCCCGGCTCGGCGCGCCCTCGGCGAAAACCGAGCGCAGCAAGTCGGCCAGTGCGGGATTCTGGTAGCGACGGACCCCCTCCTCCAGCGAGACGAGCAGCGCTTGGAACCGGTCCAGCCGGAAGAAAGTGTCGAGCACGGCCGTCAGGCGATCGGGCCGCTGGCGCAGGATCTCGGCGGAGCGCTCCAGGTAACCGAGCTCGGTCCGCAACGTTCTTGCCTGCGAGACGTAAGCTTCAGGTGCCCCGCGGGCGATCCACTCCTCGGCGCGAACCTGGTCGAGCGCCGGCTTGAGCCGCGCCAGGCTCCCGGTCAGCGCATCAATCTGTTTGCGCACTTCCCACTCCGGGGGCAGACCTGTCTGAGCGCGGCAGGCCGCCAAGGTCGCGACAGCAGCACACGCGCAGAGCACACTCTGCGTTGCTCGGGACATCTCACCCACTAGTGTCGCATGGAAAGCCAGCCGGATTCGCAGAACTGGCGATGGCCTACGGCGGCGGTGGTGGTCCTCCGCCTGCATCCGGCGGCGGTGGCGGAGGAGGAGTTTGTGGGCCGGTATCGCCGGGCAAGCCCCCGCCCGGAACCCCTCCACCACTTGGTGGCGTGGTCCCACCCGGTCGCTGGGAGCCGCCCGGGCTATCGTAGATCCCAGTGTAGACGGCTTCCGCGATCGCTTGCAGGGCGCGCCGCAAGACCGACCCCTTGTCGAGGGACTTCTGCGCAAGCGGCTGGCCGCGGTAGACGCGAATCCACTCGCCCGCATTCAGCACCCGCGGCTCGCCTCGTGGCAGCAGCTTGTGCTGAACGGCAACTTGACCTTCGTCCACGACCACCAGCGTCGTGCCTTCGTCGTCGCTCACCTCGACGTCGAAAGCCGTTCCGCGCACGGAAATCACCGCGGTTGGCGTGTCTACCCGGTTCGGATTGGGCTGCCCGTTCCACCGCTGGATGCGGAACTTCATCCGCCCGAGCCACACTTCCACCAAGTGCCGCCAGTTCCCAGGATTGCTGCGGAAGGTAGCGCGCGAGTTGGGATAGATTTCGAAGGTGCTCCCGTCGGCGAGTTGGAACCGCGCGAAACCGTCAGGCCCCGTGACGATCACCTGGCGTGGGAATACGGAATCGCCCACTTCGAGCGCCCACGGCACCGAATCCCGCAAGATCGAGACCTGGCCTACCAGCGCCACCACACGGGCAGCCGCCGCACCAGCGTGGTTCGCCCCTTGGGCCTGCCCCGTGGCGGGGACCGACGGTTGCTGAGGCCGCAAGGGCGGGACTTGCGCCAGCGACACCCCGACGGTGACCGCAAGCAGCGATCCCACAATAGGCCAGCCGTGCTTTCGGCCCCACGTCATCGCTTGCCGCCCGCCTTCCCTGCTTCGGTGATCGAAAGGCGCCTCCGGCGTCAACACCCAAGTTTACACCAAATTTGCTTGGCAATCCCAACGCCAATCGGATTTTTTCGATTGAGCAAGCCGTTGGCGGAACGCCGATGCGGACGGGCGGGTTAGAATGGAACCAGTCAATGTGTCGTTTTGACACAAGAGTTCTCGGGCTGGCCTGTTGGCTGGGGCTGGCCGTCGCCGCACCCGCACAAACGGCCCACGAACAGCGTTGGGACTGGCGGCCGCTTGGCGTTCCGCTGCTGGAGCTCGACCTCCCGTCTCCGGCCGCCGGGCCTGTCGAAAGGGTGTGGTATTCCGAGGCTGGCGACCGCCTCTACGCACGAACCCGCTCGGGCAAGGTGTACGCGACCGAAGGCGAGCGCTGGCGGAACGCCGGAAACGCGCGCCCGCCCTCTCAGCGGGCCGAGCTCCGTCTGCTCGGTCCTGCTGCCGGGGTCGTCAGGGTGTGGAGAGACCCAGCGGGATCGCCCAGACTTTACGCCCTTGGCCGTCACCTTCTGCGTTCCGACGACGACGGTCGGTCATGGCTGAACCTCACCGAGTACGGCGGAACCTCCATCCTCGGAGCCCCGCCGCGGGACCTCGCTGTCTCGCCGGCCAATCCTGACCTGATCGTGCTGGCCAACGACTTTGGCGTATGGCGCTCTGCCGATGGTGGGCTTTCCTGGACGGGCATGAACGAGAGTTTGCCCTCTCTGAGGGTCCGAAGGATCCTCGCGGTGCCGGAGGGCGTCGCGGGGCTGCGCATCGAGGTCGAGGGTGTGGGTGTTTTCGAGTGGTCGCCGGGAGAGCGAAGGGCTTGGCGGCCGGGCCGCGACCCCGTCTTCGAGAGTGAAAATCGGCTGCGGACCTTGCTTTCGGGAGTGTTGGAGGCCGAAATCACCGCCGTCGCTGTCGGGGGCGATTTCATCTATGCAGGCTCCGCGGATGGCCGGCTGTGGGTGTCGCGCGACCGCGGCAACACGTGGCGGCTGCCCGAGGGCATCGAACCCGGCGGCGCCGTGGTACGGATTTGGCTGGATGCCTCGCAGCCGGAGCTGGCCCTGGCCGCTGTGGCCAATCCCGAGCAGGCTCGGCTCCTACGGACCACCAACGGCGGCTTGTTCTGGGACGATCTCACTGCGAACCTCCCCCGTGGCGCGCGCGTTTTCAGCGCAGTGGCCGACCGCGCCAGTGGCGCCATCTACGCGGCCACCGAACGGGGCCTGTTCTACACGCGCGCTCAAGTGGACGTCCCAGGTCCGGCAACGCCATGGGCGCCGGCGCCGGCGGGTCTGCCCGACGCGCCGGTCTTCGACGTACGGCTCGACGGGGGTGGCAACCGCATCTTCGTGGCCGTGGACGGATACGGAGTCTATGCCGCCACGGCGCCCCATTGCGCCTGGTCGCCCCGGGTGGTCCACGCCGCCGATGTGAGCCCGCGGGAAGCTGCTCCGGGCGCCCTGTTGAGCGTCTTGGGTGCGCGCGTCGAGCGGGCACAGGCCGGCGCCCTACCCGCTCCTGTGCTTTCGGCTTCCGAGTCGGAGTCGCAAATCCAGCTTCCCTTCGAGGCGGCCGGAGACCGCATCGAGTTGGCGCTGGAGACCCAGACCCGCAGGCTGCGCTTCAGTTGGCCGCTCGAAAGGGTCGCCCCCGCCATCGTGCTCGAGCCTGACGGCTCTCCTTTGCTGGTGGATGCGGAGACCGGACTGCTGCTCGATGCCATGAATCCAGCTCGTTCCGGCGGACGGATCCAGGTCCTGGCTACGGGATTGGGCCAGGTGCGACCGCCATGGCCCGCCGGTTTGCCAGCTCCGCTCGAAGGATCCCCCTCGGTGGTCGCCACCGTGCGGGCCTTCCTGGACGATGTCGAAACGCAGGTCCTCCGCGCCGAGCTCGCGCCCGGCTATGCAGGGCTGTACGTAGTGGAGATCCGATTGCCCGAGGTGCTCGACCGCGGACCTGCCGCGCTGCATCTGGAAGTGGACGGCAAGGCCAGCAACCGCGTACTGGTGCATCTGGAGCCGTAACTGCTCTCGAACGTCGTTCCTTCATGAAGAGGGTTGAGGTAAACTTGAGACAAGCGCACGAGGTAAGTTCCTGATGAGCAGATGCCGCTTTGTCCTTCTCCTTCTCGGTCTCGTCGCTACGCTCTTACCCGCCCAGCAGGAAGGTGAAAAGCTGGCCCCGTATTACCCGACCCCGGAGACGATCGTCGAGAAAATGCTCCAACTGGCCGAGCTGAAGCCGGGCGAGAAAATGTTCGATCTCGGCAGCGGCGACGGCCGCATCGTGATCATGGCAGCCCAGAAATTCGGAGCCGACGCCACCGGGGTCGAGATTGACAAGGATCTGTGGAAACAGAGCATGGACCGGATCAAGGCTCTGGGCTTGGAAAAGCGCGCCCGCATCATCCTAGGCGACATCATGAAGCAGGATTACAGCTCGGCCGACGTCATCACGGTCTACCTGCTGCCTTCGTCGAACGACAAGATTCGGCCGCTGCTGGAGAAACAACTCAAGAAAGGTGCGCGCATCGTGGCCCACGACTTCGAGTTCTCCGGATGGACGCCGGTCAAAGTCGAGCACATTGACGACGACGGCGAGGGCCGGAGCCATACCCTCTATCTTTACCGGCGCTGACCCGGCTGCGGCGCCGGCGCACCCAGGCAGGCGGGATGAAGGAACAGGACCCGGGCAGCGTCCCGCTTTGGCGCGTGGGCCTCAGTGCCGCGCGCTTGCTGCTGGGACTGCTGTGCCTGGCAGCGCAGATCAGCAGCCCCCAGCCCGTCGTCAAGGCAGTGAGTCTGCTCGCACTGGTCTACGCCATCCACGCGGCCTTCGGGTTGCTGATGGGCGGCTACCAGCGCATCACCGGCCTGGCTTTGCTGAGCCTGTTTCTGGATGCCGTGTTTTTCCTGGTTTTCGCTCGCTGGGGGCACGACCCTGGCCTTTGGCTGAGCTCGGCGTTCTTCCTGTTCCTGATGCTGGAAGGCATCCTGGAACACGGCCCCAGCGATCTGTTGATCGTCTGGGGCGGCTCCACGCTGTTCCTCGCCATCGCGCCCTGGCCGGAGGCGGCGCCTCTGCGGCGGCTGGTGCTGTTCGGCGGGGCGCTGGCTACGGCCGTAGCTTACGAGAAGGGGCGCCTCGAGCAGCGATTGGAGCAATTGCGCCAGGAGGCCGAGCGCCAGCGAGCGGAGGCCGAGAAAGCGCGCTTGGAGGAGCGGCAACGCATCGCGGGCGACTTCCATGACGGACCCCTTCAAGAGTTCATCGGGATGCAGATCCAGCTCGATATCCTTCGCCGGCTGCTCGAGCGCGACCGTCAGGCAGCGCTCGAGGAACTGCGCCGGTTGCAGGAGCTGGCCCGCCGGCAGGTGACCGAGCTGCGTTCCTTCCTGCGCGGCATGCGTCCCCAGCCGGTGGAAGGCACGGACGTGGTCGCCTTCGCCCGCCGCCTTGCCGAGGACTTCCAGAAGGACACCGGCATCCCGGTCCGGTTCAGCAGCTCGGAGGTCTCCCTGCACACCAGTCCCGAGCTCTGCCAGGAAATCATGCTGATCCTGCGCGAGGCGCTCAAGAACATCCAAAAGCATTCCCACGCGGGACGCGTCTCGGTCAGCATCCGCCGCGCGGGCAAGGATGTCGAGCTTTCCGTGGACGACAACGGCGCGGGCTTCGGCTTCAGCGGCACCTTCACTCTGGAAGAGCTCGAGCTCCTCGAACTGGGACCGCAGAGCATCAAACGGCGGGTTCGCAGCCTGGGCGGAGAGCTGGTGCTCGAGTCACGGCCAGGCCAGGGATCCGGCCTGCGCATCCGCATCCCCGCGTGAGAGCGATCCTGCCCATCGCGGTCGTCTGCCTGCTGACAGGTTGCACCTCTTACCGGGACTTCACCCTGCCCTTGCCCGACGGTCCGGTCTCGGATCCCGAGTTCGCCTGGGAAGTTCTGCCCCATCCGGTGCTCAGCCGCGGTGGCCCAGGCGAGTTCGATTCGGTGGATGCCCTGAACCCATCGGTGGTCTTCAAGGAGGGCAGATACTACAACTTCTACTCGGGCTGGGACGGCCGGCAGTGGCGCACGGGACTGGCCATTTCCGATGACGGCCTGCGCTGGTGCAAACGCGGTCCTGTGCTGGCGCCGGATCCCTCCAGCTGGGAAGGCGATTACATCGCCGCCAACGGATCGGCCCTGTTGGTCGAAAGCGAATTCTACTACTGGTATCAGGCCGCCCGTCCTCCGCGCATCGGGCTGGCGCGCTCGCGCGACGGCGTGCACTGGAGCAAACGCGGTGAACCCGTGCTCGGGCTGGGGCCACGGGGCTCCTGGGATGAACGTGCGGTCGCCGATCCCTACGTCTTTCGAGTGGGGGATTGGTTTTACATGTACTACTTGGGCGAGGACCGGGCGCGCCGCCAGCGGTTGGGCGTGGCCCGCTCGCGCGACGGCATCCGATGGCAGAAGCTGCGCACCAACCCCGTGCTGGAGCTGGGCGAAGTGGGCGCTTTCGACGAAGCAGGGCTGGGCGAACCGGCAGTGTGGGCTTCCCACGGCTGGTACTGGATGCTTTACACCGGGCGTGACCGGCAGGAACGGCGGCGCATCGGGCTGGCGCGTTCGCGCGACGGCGTCCGCTGGCAAAGAATCTCCCCGCGGCCCGTGTTCGAAGCGCCTGCGCAGTGGGCTTCCGCCGTGATCTGCGACCCCAGCGTCCTCGTCAGCGGAGGAGAGCTCCGGGTGTGGTTCGGCGGCGGCGACCGACCGCGTCCCGACGAAAACCTCAACGGACAGATCGGGCTCGCTGTGGCGCGTTTTCGGCCCTGAGCCCAGCGGTTCTTCCTGTGGTTTATAATGGCGGGCAGGCGGATCCATTCCTGCCATGGAGGAGCTGAAGAAAAAGCTGTTGGAGGAGATCGCGGCTCTCGAGTACGAACTGCGCAACGAGCTGCCCAAGGAGATCCTGCGCGCCCGCGCATACGGCGACCTCAGCGAGAACGCCGAGTACCACGCCGCCAAGGAACGCCAGAGCTTCGTCAATGCGCGCCTGGCTCAGCTCCGCAGGCGTCTGGCCGAGCTCTCCATGGTGGATCTGTCGCGCATCCCGCGCGATCGCGTGGGCCTGGGTTCGGAGGTCGTCGTGCTCGATCGCCACAAGGGCGAGGAGATCACCTACAAGCTGGTGGCCAGCGAGGAGGCTGACGCAGCCAAAGGCTGGATCTCGACGACGTCGCCCATCGGCCGGGGCTTGCTGGGCAAGGAGGTGGGCGACGTAGCTCGCATCCAAATCCCCGGAGGCTGGCGGGAGCTGGAAATCCTGGCTTTGAGAACCATTCACGACCTGGCGGAAGCCGAGAACTGAAGCGTCCGGATCCCGATGACTTACACGCGCGCCATCGGCCTTGTGGCCGACACGATCATCCGGGCCTTGGTACGGACGCTCGCCCTCTCGCGCATCCATCCCAACGTGCTGACCTTCCTCGGTCTCATCATCAACGGCGTGGCCGCGGCGCTGCTGGCGCGCGGACGCTTCCAAGCGGCGGCGATCGTGATCATGACCGCGGGCCTCTTCGACATGGTGGATGGCCGGGTGGCGCGCGAAACCAACCGCGTCACGCCCTTCGGCGGCTTCTTCGACTCCGTGGTGGACCGCTACTCCGACCTGATCCTGCTGATGGGCCTGCTGGTCTACTATGCCTCGATCAACCGTTTCTTCTACGTCGTGCTGACCGCGGTGGTCATGACCGGTTCGGTCATGGTCAGCTACGTGCGGGCGCGCGCCGAGTGCATCATCCCCAAGTGCAAGGTAGGCTTCATGGAGCGGCCCGAGCGGATCGTGCTGCTCATCATTGGCGCGCTTTTCGATCGCATGGCTGCGGCGCTCTGGGTGATCGCCGTGCTGGCGAACATCACCGTGATCCACCGCATGCTCTACACCTGGCAGGAGACCCGCAAGCTCGAAGCCGCCGGCAGGACCGGGCAGGCGCAGGAAGCCGTGCTGCCGCAGGCGCGCTGCGGCGCTGTCTCGCGTGTGTGTGAGCGAGAGATGCACCTCCCGCACGCCGAGGCGCGAGGCGATGCGCCCCGCCGCACCGTGCAGCCGCAGCGTCGGTTTCCCCGAGGCCGCGTTGCTTACCTCGAAATCTTTCCACCGCACCCCGCCCCGCAGCCCCGTGCCAATGGCCTTCATGCCCGCCTCCTTGGCGGCGAAGCGCGCGGCATAGCGTTCCCAGCGATTCTTCTTCCGCTCCACGTAGGCGATCTCGGCCGGGGTGAAAATCCGCTCGAGCAAACGTCTCCCGAAGCGTTCGCCCGCGCGACGCATGCGGCCCACCTCGACGACGTCAACCCCGCAGCCGACGATCATGCCCATCCTCCTCAGGGAATCGCCCCAGCCGCGGTGATGGTCAGGCGGCCGAGCTTCACGCCTTTGGTGGCGATCAGCACGTCGGCAATCTGCCGCACCATCCGGCTGGCGCCGCGCAGCACGAGCACCTCCAGACAGTGATCGTGATCCAAGTGCACGTGCAGCGACGACAGGATGTGGTTGTAATGCTCGTGCTGGAGGTCCACCAGCTTCTCGTTGAGCAGCCGCACGTTGTGATCGTAAACCAGGGTCACCGTTCCGACCACCTCGCTCCCTGGCGAGTCGGCCGCCTCTTCGACCAGTTCGGCCCGGATCAAATCCCGGAATGCCTCCGAGCGATTGCCGTAGCCCCGACGACGTATGAGCCGGTCGAATTTCTCGAGCAGTTCGGTATCGATCGCCACCCCTATTCGACTGAGGCCTCCAGCCTTGCCGGCATGCTTCCGGCCCCGGCCGCCGCGCCTGTCCCTGCGGGCTTCCATGGCAAACCCAGAGTAACTCAGCGGCGGCCTCGCAGCAAGTCGCCCGTGCCGCAAGGCGACGCACGGGCGCTTTGCTACGGCAGAACCGAGAGAATATGGTAGTATCAGAAAGCCGGTGGCCCGCGGGCCGCGACGCGCAGTGCGTCGGCGCCGGCTTCCGAAGCCAAACGATTCACAGAGGGAGGCAGCAGCCAATGCCCGAGGAGAGCAAGTTTTCCGCATTCATCTTCGGTTTCGGCATCGGTCTGGCCGTAGGCGTGCTCTTTGCCCCCAAGTCCGGGCGCGAGACGCGCGAGTACATCCGGACCAAAGCTGGGGAAGGCCGCGAGTACCTGAAGAAGCGCGGCGAAGAACTCAAGGAATCTGCTGAAGAGCTGATCGAGCGGGGCAAAGAGGCCGTCAGCCGGCAGCGCGAAACGCTGGCCGCGGCCTTGGAGGCTGGCCGGCAGGCTTACAGGGACGCCCTCGCCGGCAGGCCGTCCGAAAAGGAAGCGGCCGCCGAGAGCCAGAGCTGACCTTCAGATAACGCATGGACCAGAGCAGCCTTCTCTATGTAATGGCCGTCGCCATAGGAGTGGTGGCGCTCGCCGTCCTCGCGCAGGCGGTTTTTCTCGCCGGAATCTACGTCTCGAACCGCAAGTTGCGCCAGCAAGTCAGGGCCCTGACGCTGAAAGCCGAACCCACGCTGGAATCCGCCCAGAAACTGCTCGAGGAGTTGCGGCGCAGCGTGGCGGAGCTTTCCGGCAAGACGGCCGAAGTCCTCGACCTGAGCCGGCAGCAACTCCACCGGGTGGACGAAGTGCTCCGGGAGGCCGCCGTTCGGTCGCGGGCACAGATGGAGCGCATCGAGCTGGTGCTCGACGACGTGGTCACCCGGTTCCAGGAAACGACCGCCCTCGTCGAGAATGGGATCATCCGCCCCATCCGCCATCTGAACGGGTTGGCGGCGGGAGTGCGCGCCGCCGTCGCAGCCCTCGTGGGCGCCAGAACCACGGTTGCAGAGGCCACACACGACGAGGAAATGTTCATCTGAAGGGGCGCTTGGCGGTTGGCGCGGCGGCGTGGGCATCTGGCTGCTGCCCGATGGTTGATATCCACGCCCACATCCTGCACGGGTTGGACGACGGACCGCGCGAGCTCGCAGAGAGCGTCGCCATGCTTCAGGTGGCGGCCCAAACGGGGACGACGGATATCGTCGCAACGCCACACGCCAGCCTTCAGTTCCCTTACCATCCCGAAGCCGCAGCGGCCAGGCTGGCCCAGCTCCGCGCGGCCGCCGGCGACTCGCCGCGGATCCATGCGGGCTGGGACCTGCAACTCCACTTCGAGAACATCCGCGCCGCCCTGGCTCACCCGGAGCGCTTCAGCATCAACGGGAAAGGCTACCTGTTGGTGGAATTCCCCGAAATGATGATCGCGCGCAACATCCACGAGGTCTTCAGCCAGATGCGGAAGGCCGGGCTTACGCCCATCATCACCCATCCCGAGCGCAACTGGCTGTTGCGCGAACGCTTGCAGGAGCTGGAGGCCTGGGTCGGCCAAGGCTGCACCGTGCAGGTGACGGCTCAATCCCTGCTCGGCCGGTTCGGGCGAGACGCACGCGCCTTCGCCGTGGCGCTCATGGAGCGCGGCCTAGTGCATTTCATCGCCAGCGACGCCCACGATCCGGAGGACCGCCCGCCGAGACTGGACGAGGCTTGGCAGTGGGTGGCGCGGCGCTACGGCACCGAGTACGCCTTCCTGCTGTTCGAGGAAAACCCCAAGGCTGCCTTGGTCGGGGAGGCCGTCCGCACCTTTCCAGCCGTCCGCAAGCGTGCCCGCTTCTGGCCACTGGCGTGGTGGAAGCGCGCCCGATGAATCCTCGGGACGCGTCCTCGCGCCTCACCCTCCCGGCGCACCCTACCGCCTCCCGCTTCCCAGCGCTTCCGCTCCTGTGTTCCCTTGCGTCCCCGCCGGTTGGCCCTGTGCCATCGGCCCGCGGCTTGGCGCGGTCGGTCTCGGGACGCCGCGAAGGGAGCGACAGCCGCGCCCGCCGAGCGACGGGCCCCACGGGCGAAAGCTGCGGTGGGCAGCACGCCGGAACCACAGGACCCAGTCCCGCTGAGCCACATCCTAGGAATGCCTTCCAAGGGGTCTGTCGAAAAGGCGCTTGTCGCGGGCGAGCGAAGGCACCACTGGCCTTGAGCACGACGACCAAGCTGAACGGAGTCGGCTGAACGCGACGCAGGGCGGGACCTTGCGTTCAACAGCCCCTAAAGTCGTCGGAACCCTGAGCCGATCTTTGCCGCGGGAGGACTCGTGGGCCGCCCAATCCCCGCGCTAAGCTCGCAACAGGAGTTCAAGGCCTACCTCGAGGAGCTCCTCAGGGCCTATGACCTGCCTCGCTCCACCTCCCGCTCGGAATTACGCGACCTGCTCAACGCCGAACCTGCCCGCTTCTGCGCGCACATCGGCCAGCTCGCCGGGCATCTCCCGGAGGAGGCCCCTGTGCGCCAATTCCTCGCCAGCCTGCTGGCAAGCTACGAGAATCTTCCCCGCATCCTAGCCGATCCCTCCGCCATGGGCCTGCGAGAAGCCGTGGCTCTGGCGCGGTGGATCGCCCGGAGCGAGCCGCTGCTCGACTCCCGGCTCGCTCGCTGGTTGTTGCGTGGACTGGGCAGCCACCCGGATCCCGAAGCTGCCGATCCCGTCCGCATCCTCAGGATCCTGGACATCCTCGGAACCATTTCCGAAAGTCAGCGCACGGTCCCGACCCTCGTGCAGTTGCTGCGGCATCGGCATCCCCGCGTGCGCTCCAAGGCGGCCCTGCTCGCCGGTAGAAGCCTCAAAAGCGGCCAGTGGGCGCAGCAGTGGCTGACCGAAGCCGACCCGCGCGTGCGCGCCAACATCGTCGAGGCCCTCTGGGGGATTGAAGCACCCGGAGTCGTGGAGGTCTTCAAGATGGCCCTGCGCGATCCCCACAACCGTGTCGTGGGCAATGCGCTGGTCGGCCTTTACATGATGGGAGATCCCACCGCCGCCGAGTTGCTGATCGAGATGGCCCGCCACAAGTCCCCTTCGTTCCGCGCGACGGCGGCCTGGGCCATGGGCTACCTCGAAGATTCGCAATTCTTGCCCACGCTCGGCCATATGATGAGGGATCCCGAACCACTGGTGCGGCGCAACGTACTGCGCGCGCTGGCACGTATCAAGAAAGCCACCAACCAAGCGCTAGGCCGGCTACCGGAACCGAGCTCCCTGGAAGAGCCGCAGCAAGGCGGCCAGGCTGACCCCAATCCGGCGTCCTGACTTCGCCCTCGCCGCGTTCCGCCTTCCTGCGCGTGCGCAAGCAAGGCCTGCCAGGGCTCCTCTACAATCGAAGCAGGAGGGCAGCATTCCATGTCCAGAAACGCGGAGAAGCTGCTTTGGTTCCTGATCGGCGTTGCCCTGGGAGCGGGCGTGGCCCTGTTGTACGCCCCCAAGTCCGGAAAGGAGACTAGGCGGTACCTGAGGAAAAAGACCACGGAGGCACGAGAAGCGCTCGTCGAACGGGGCGAGCAACTCCTCGAAAAGGGTCGCGAGCTGGGCGAGGAGATCGCGGAGCGCGGCCGCCAGATCTACCGTAAAGGGGTCGAGCTCGCCGAGGAAGCCGGCGGTCTGCTCGAGCGCGGCCGCAGGCTGGTCGCTCGCGATTGAGCGTGCGGGGGTGAACGATGAGCGCGCCGGCTACGATCTCCCGCGACACGCTGCCGCCCTTCCGGAACGAGCCGTACACGGACTTCAGCCGGCCGGAGAACCGCCGGGCCATGCAGGAGGCGCTTGCTTGGGTCCGCTCGCAGTTCGGCAGGGAATACGATCTTATCCTGGCTGGCGAGCGCGTGCGCGCCGCGGGCAAGATCCTCTCGCGCAACCCTTCTGCGCCGGATGAAATCGTCGGCATACACCAGCGGGCCACGGCCGAACAGGCCCGGGAGGCCATCGAGCGGGCGTTCCGTTATTTTCCCGCATGGCGCCGCACGGCTCCCGAAGAGCGTGCCGAGCGCTTGCTGCGGGCGGCGGCGATCCTTCGGCGCCGGAAGATGGAGTTCAACGCGTGGCTGATCTACGAGGCAGGCAAGACCTGGCCGGAGGCCGAAGCTGACGTCTCCGAGGCGATTGATTTCTGCGAGTACTACGCCCGCGAGATGCTCCGGCTCGCCGGACCCCACCCAATGGTGCAGTTCCCGGGAGAGCGCGACGAGCTCGTTTATATTCCCTTGGGCGTCGGCGTCATCATCTCGCCTTGGAACTTCCCGCTCGCGATCCTCACCGGAATGACCACGGCTGCGCTGGTCACCGGCAATACCGTCGTCATCAAGCCCTCGAGCGATACGCCCACCATAGCGGCCAAGCTTGCCGAAGTCCTTTTGGAAGCAGGCTTTCCGGCGGAGAGTTTCTCGCTGGTAACTGGCGGCGGCGGCGAAATCGGTGACTTGCTGGTCGAGCACCCCAAAACGCGCTTTGTCTGTTTCACCGGGTCGAAAGCCGTGGGGCTCCGCATCAACGAGCTGGCCGCACGCACGCAACCTGGCCAGATCTGGATCAAGCGCGTCATCGCCGAAATGGGCGGCAAGGACGCCATCATCGTGGACCGCGAGGCGAACCTGGAACGCGCGGTCGAAGGGGTACTGATCTCGGCCTACGGCTACCAGGGGCAGAAATGCTCGGCTTGCTCGCGCGCCATCGTGGACGAGGCCGTCTACGAGGAGTTCCTGGCACGCCTCAAGGCCCGAACGGACAGCCTCAAGGTCGGCCCCGCCGAGGATCCCGAGAATTTCATGGGTCCGGTCATCAACGAGAACGCGATGAACTCGATTCTCGACTACATCGAAATCGGCAAGCGGGAGGGACGGTTGGTGACGGGCGGGGGGCGCGCCGGCGGTCCCGGCTACTTCCTCCAGCCAACCATCTTCGCCGAAGTCGGCCCCGAAGCCCGCATCTTCCAGGAAGAGATCTTCGGACCCGTCCTCGCCGTCACGCCCGCACGGGACTTCGATCACGCGCTCGAGCTGGCGAACAACTCCGAATACGGCCTCACCGGCTCCGTCTACACCACGAACCGCGAGAAAATCGAGCGCGCCCGCGAGGAGTTCTTCGTCGGCAACCTGTACATCAACCGCAAGTGCACCGGCGCCATGGTCGGCTGCCATCCCTTTGGCGGATTCAACATGTCGGGCACGGATTCCAAGGCGGGTGGCCCGGATTACCTGCTCCTGTTCCTGCAAGCCAAAGCCATCGGCGAGAAGCTCGACTGAAAGCCCCCGGGCGGCGCCTGCCATGAGACTTTGGCTCGGGATCGCCCGGGAGGCCGTCCGTCTGTGGTGGCGGTGCAACCCAGGGCGCATGGCGGCAGCCCTCGCCTTCTACTCGCTGTTCTCCCTCGCTCCCGTGCTCCTGACGGCCGTGGCTTTGGCCGGCGCCGTCTTTGGCGAGCAGGCAGCCCGAGGCGAGCTCGTTTTTCAGGTGAGCCGTTTCGCCGGCGAATATGGGGCGCAGGTCATACAGTCCATCCTCGCCAGCGCAGGAAGGCAGCCGGCCGCGGAATGGCTGTCCGCCGCGGGGGTGCTGGGTTCCTTTCTCGGTGCTACCGCCGTCTTCGTCGAGATGCAAGATGGACTGAACATGATCTGGTCGGCGCAACCCCCACGTCGGAATTGGTTGCGCGTGCTTCGAGACCGTCTTTGGGCCTTCCTCATGGTGCTGATGATGGGTTTGCTGTTGCTGGCTTCCCTCATCGCAGCCACGGTAACCGCTGCCTTGCTGCGCTTCTTCGGACCCGCCATTGCGCATCCCCGGCTGCTTCAGGCCATACACCTGGGCGGCTCCCTGGCCGCCGCCAGCCTGGTGCTCGCTTTCATCTACCGGTTCCTGCCTCAGGCTCGCGTCCGCTGGAGCGATGCTTGGTGCGGCGCGTTGGCCGCCGCGCTGCTGTTCGTCGCGGGTCAGTCGCTGCTGGGATGGTACCTGGCCGGCAGCACGCTCCGCTCCGTCTACGGAGCGGCGGGCTCGCTGGCCCTGCTGCTCGTCTGGATCTACTACTCGGCCCACATTCTTTACCTCGGCGCGGCGCTGGTGTGCGCGCGCTCGCGTCGCGGTCCGATCCCCGCGCGTTAACATCGAAAGGCGATGCAACCACGGCCGCTCACCCGCAGGCAATTTCTCGGTTCGCCACTGGCCGCCAGTCTTGCGCCCGACCGCACCGCCACCGACTTGCTTCTGTGGTACCGGGAGCCGGCGCCCGATTGGAACGAAGCCCTGCCCATCGGCAACGGGCGCCTGGGCGCGATGGTGTTCGGCGGCGTCCCTGTCGAGCAGATCCAGCTCAACGAGGACACGCTGTACTCGGACGAGCCCGGCCGCCGCGACCTTCCGCTCGACGTCACCGCAGGTTTCGACCACGTGCTCACGCTGCTCCGGCAGCGCCGTTACGCCGAAGCCGAACAATACATCACGCGACACTGGCTCGGGCGCACCTGGCCATGCTACCAGCCCCTGGGCGATCTCTACCTCGAGTTCGACCACAGCGGAGAGGTCTCGGGCTACCGGCGCGAACTCGACCTGACCGAGGCGGTCTGCCGCGTGCGCTACCGCTACAAAGGCATCCTCTACGAACGCGAGATCTTCGCTTCCCACCCCGATCAACTGATCGTCCTTCGCGTGAGGGCCAGCCGGCCTGGCGCCTTGAACTTCCTAGTCCGATTGAGATCCGTGCATCCCACCGCCAGCGCAAGGGCCGCCGGGCGCGAACTCGTGCTCACCGGCCAGTTGCCCGGCCTCGTCGTGCGCCGTCCGCTCGAGTGGATCGAACAGCGCGGCGAGCAGTGGAAATACCCAGAGCTCTGGGACCGCGAAGGGAGGCGTCGTCCGCATGCCAAACAGGTGCTCTACGCCGACGAGATCGGCGGCCTCGGCATGCGCTTCCAGGCGCGGTTGCGGGTCCGTTGCTCCGGCGGGAAGGTCGTACCCGGCGGGGATCATCTCCGCGTCCAGGGTGCCCACGAAGCCTTGCTCCTGCTGGCCGCCGCCTCGAGCTTCAACGGCTTCGACAAGAGCCCCTCGCGCGAAGGCGCGGACCCTGAAGCACGGGCCCGGACATTCTTGCAGACTGCCGCAGGCAAGAGCTACCGGCAAATCCGCCTCGCGCACGTCCGCGATTACCGCGCCTTGTTCGACCGCGTACGGCTGCGCCTGGGGCGGCGGGGGCCGCACGCCGGCCTGCCTACGGACGAGCGCATCGAGCGCTTCGCAGGCGACGACGATCCCTCGCTGGTCGCCCTCGTCTTCCAGTTCGGCCGCTACCTTATGATCGCAGGATCGCGACCGGGCACCCAGCCGCTCAATCTCCAAGGCTTGTGGAACCGGGAGGTCATCCCGCCCTGGGCTTCGGCCTACACACTGAACATCAACGCACAGATGAACTACTGGCCGGCGGAATTGACGAATCTCTCCGAATGCCACGAACCGTTGCTCCGCCTGGCGCGGGAGCTGGCCGCGAACGGCCGTCGCGTGGCTCGACAGATGTACAAGCGCCGCGGCTGGGTGGCCCATCATAACACCACGATCTGGCGCTGCGCGCAGCCGGTGGATTACGGCGCCCTGCCCTCGTTCTGGCCCATGGCGGCCGGATGGCTCTGCCGGCACCTCTGGGAACACTACCTGTTCACCGGCAACCGGCGCTTCCTCGCCGGAGAGGCATATCCCTTGATGAAGGAGGCCGCTGAATTCTACCTGGATTGGCTCATCGAGGACGGAGAGGGCCGCCTGATCACGCCCGTCGGGGTCTCACCTGAAAATCGTTTCCGCTACCGTGACCACGACGGCCGCGCCCGCACCGCGGGGGTCTCGCTGGCCCCCACCATGGATATGGCCATCATCCGCGACCTGTTCGCCAACACCATCGAGGCCGCGCGCCTGCTAGGTCGCGACGAAGACTTCCGGCAAGAACTCGAACGGAAACTCCCGCGCCTTTTGCCTTACCGCATCGGCAGCCGCGGCCAATTGCAGGAATGGATGGAGGATTTCGAAGAAGCCGAACCCCAGCACCGGCACGTCTCGCACCTCTACCCGCTCCATCCCGGTTCGGAACTGTCGCCACGGAAGACACCCGAGCTGGCCGCGGCTGCCCGCCGCTCGCTCGAACTCCGGGGCGACGGCGGCAGCGGCTGGGCGCGCGCCTGGAAGATCAATCTGTGGGCCCGACTCCAGGACGGCAATCGCGCCTACGCTCTGCTGAAGAACCTGATCCAACCCGCCCGCGAGGCGCCCGGAAAGTACAACCGGCCCGGCCTGCTCCCCAACTTGCTTTGTTCCCACCCGCCCTTCCAGATTGATGGCAACTTCGGCGCCACCGCGGGCATCGCCGAAATGCTGCTGCAAAGCCACGCCGGTGAAATCCACTTGTTGCCCGCCCTGCCCGCCGCCTGGCCGGAAGGCGAGGTGCGAGGGCTGTGCGCCCGCGGAGCCTTCGAAGTCTCGATCGCGTGGAAAGAGGGACGGCTGGCGAACGCGGAGATCGCCTCGAAGCTGGGCGCCGCGGCCACCGTCCGCTACCGCGAACTCGTCGTCGCGCTGCCGCCTGCACGGGGGCGCTACTATCTGGATGAGAAACTCCGCCTTTACAGGAGGGAATCGTCGTGACGTCGCCCGCCACCTCGGCCAAGCCACCCCGCGAACCCAACTTCGAGAATCTCCGCCGCGCGCTGCTGCTCCAGGGAGAGCCTGAATATGTCCCCCTGGTCGAATTCGGCGTGGACGCCGACGTCAAAGCCGCCTTTCTGGGCCGACCGGTCGAGACGTTGCGCGACGAGGTCGAGTTCTGGTACAGGGCAGGCTACGACTTCGTGCCGCTTCAGGCCGGCATCCGGAGCTTCATCCGGCCCGGCTTGACCGCAGGCGAGCGAGGAGCCGCCGCGCCACGCCAGCGCAGCGGCCGCGGCGTCTACAGCGTGTACTCCGACCGTGAAACGGACAGAACCTGGGCCGAAGAAGGCCGCGGAGCCATCGCCAGCCTGGATGAGTTCGCCCGCTTCCCGTGGCCCGATCCCGACAGCATGGATCTTTCGGCTTTCGCGGAGGTGCGCCGCTACTTGCCTCCGGGTATGAAGGTCATCGCCTACATGGGATGGACCTTCACTTCGGTCTGGACGCTGATGGGCATGGAAACCTTCTGCTATGCGCTTTACGAACAGCCCGATCTGATCCGCCGCATGTACGACCGCGTCTGGTGGATCCAGAGCCGCGTGCTGTTGCGCATCCTCGAGTTCGAATCGGTGGGCGCCGTGGCTCACCCGGACGACCTGGCGTACTCGGAAGCGCTCATGGTCTCGCCGAAACATCTGCGCGAATTCGTGTTTCCCTGGTACCGGTGGAGCTGCGCCCTGGCGCGCGAGCGCGGCCTGCCCAGCATTTTCCACTCCGACGGGCGCCTCTATCCGGTGCTGGACGATATCCTCGCCTGCGGCTTCAACGCGCTGCACCCCATCGAACCCAAGGCCATGGACATCGTGGATCTGAAGCGGCGAATCGGCGACCGCGTCTGCCTGATCGGTAACATTGACCTCGGCTACACGCTCACCCGCGGCACGCCCGCCGAAGTCGAAGCAGAGGTGCGGGAACGGATCCGCGCGCTCGCCCCGGGAGGCGGTTACTGCGTGGGCTCCAGCAATTCGATCACTTCGTACGTTCCCCTCGACAACTACAACGCCATGCGCGAGGCTACCTTCCGCTACGGAGTGTACCCGCTGGCCGCCTGAAGCCCTCCTCATGCGCCCGCGGGATTGCCGCCCGCGATGGGAACGTGGAGCACGGTGACCGCAGCAGCCTCCAGGGCGCTGCGGAGGGCGCTGGCGATCGCCCCGGGCGCTTCCAGGCGCAGTCCCCGCGCGCCCAAGGCCTCGGCCAGCTTGGCGAAATCCACCGGCCCCAGCGCACTGGCGATGGGTTCACCGAATTTTTCCAGATGTCCGGCGCGCGTGATGCCCCAGCCCTGATCGTCTGCGACGATGGCCACGAAGGGCAAGCCCTGCCGGACCGCGCACTCCAGTTCCGCCACCGCGAAGGTGAAGGCGCCATCGCCCGCAAGCAGGACCACTGGCCTGTCCGGGAAGGTAACCCGCGCCGCCATCGCCCCGGCGATTCCCCACCCCACCACCCCGCTTCGTCCGCAGGTGAGCCAGTGGCCCGGATAGCGATCGCACAACAGGTGGTGTGCCCACTGGCCGATGCTGCCGCCGTCTATGAGCAACACCGTCTGGTCGGTGAGCACTTCCGCCAGTGCGCGGAGGATGTGTACGGCGTGGGTGCGCCCGCCGGATTGCCTCTCGCCGCATTCCCACACGCTGCGACGGAACCGATCGCGCCGCCGGGCCGCCTCCTCCCGCCATGCTTCGTGCGCCCGGCCGCCCGAGCGTTCGTAAAGCGGTCCCACCTCGCGCCAGCCCTCGCTCAGGAAGCCCACGCGCAGGTCCGGCGCAACCGAGCCGGGTTGCAGGTACCCCACGCGATAGTCAGGCACGGCGCCCGCCATCACGACACAGTCGGCGTCGGCCAGCAGGCGCGGCCCTCCCGTCAGCGCGCCGATGACTCCCATGAACGATCGCAACCGCCGCTCGGCGCAGCCGCGATCCCAGATCGGGATCACGAAAGGTATCGCGAAACGTTCGCAGAATTCCGTGAGCGGCTCCGCCTCGCCCGCGTAATAGACGCCGCTGCCCGCCACCACCAAGGGACGCTCGGCATCGGCCAGCAGACGCGCAACCTCCCCGGGATCGCCCAGTCTGGCGCGCCGCGGCGGCCGCCAAGGAGGCCGCACCAGCTGGTCCGGCTCTACCTCGGCACTCTGCACGTCCATGGGAAACGTGACGTGCGCGGGGCCTGGTCCTTCGAGAGCCGCCCGCCACGCCTCGTCTAGGATCTCGAGCACGCGCTCGGCGCAGTCCACGTAGCGCGCGTAGCGGCTGACGGGTGCAGCCAGGGTTACCTGATCGAGGTCTTGGAAATGACCCATGCCGCGCGTACGCACCGCCGCCGCCCCGCTCACCAAGAGCATGGGTGCTCCATCCATGAATGCATCGGCGACGCCCGCCAGGGCGATTGCGTGGGCCACCCCGCTCGATACGGCAGCCACGGCAGGTTGCCGCGTCAGCCTCCCCGCCGACACCGCCATGTAGGCCGCCGTCTGTTCGTTGCGGGTGTCAATCAGCCGCAAGCCCACGCGGCGCGCCGCGTTGTAGAGGGGATCGAGCCCGTGGCCGCAGAGGGTTGCCACCCAACGGACACCTCGCTGCTTGAGCGCCTCGAGAAACCATTCGACCGCCGTCATCTCGCGCCGATTCTAATCCGAAATACCACGCCTCCGCCCGATCCCATGCCCGAACTCCAAGGTCCTCGGCCACCCTGCGCGCGAGCCAGAGGCGCCCGAGCCGGCCGGGCACCACCCCACGGGCGCTTCACACGGCCCAGGGTTCAGCTCAGCCGCCCCACGCCGGATGGCGGCGAAACCAGGCGATCGTCTCGCGCAACCCCTCCTCGAGCGATACGCGCGGCTCCCAACCCAGCACCTCGCGGGCCTTGCGGATCTCGGGCTGGCGACGCTTGGGATCGTCCTCGGGCAGGGGAAGGAACTCGATGCGCGAGGGCGAACCGGTCAGCTCGAGAATCCTTTGGGCGAAATCGAGCACGCTGATCTCGGCGGGATTGCCCAGGTTGATGGGACCCGGCTCCTCGGACAACAGCAGACGCCAGAGGCCCTCGACCATGTCGGAAACATAACAAAAGCTTCTTGTTTGACTGCCGTCGCCGTACACGGTCAGCGGCGCACCGCGCAGCGCCTGATCGAGAAAGGTGGGCACCACCCGGCCGTCGTCCAGCTTCATGCGAGGCCCGTAGGTGTTGAAGATCCGCGCAATCGAGGTGCGCAGCCCGTAGACGCGCCGGTAGGCCATGGTCAGGGCCTCCGCGAAGCGCTTGGCTTCGTCGTAGCAGGAACGCGGTCCCACGGGATTCACGTTGCCCCAGTACGTTTCCGGCTGCGGATGCACCAGCGGATCCCCATAGCATTCCGAAGTCGAGCTCAGCAGGAAGCGTGCGCCATGACGCCTGGCCAGCTCGAGCATCCGGCGCGTGCCGATGGAGCCGACATCGAGGGTTTCGATGGGGTAGCGCAGGTAATCCTTGGGACTGGCGGGAGAAGCCAGATGCAGGACGCCGTCCACGGGCGGCTCGAGCTCCAGCGGCTCGCAGACGTCGTGCACGAGCAAGCGGAACCGCGGATGACCCTCCAGATGCGCAACGTTGGCTCGCGAACCGGTGAGCAGGTTGTCAATCCCCAGAACGTCGTGACCTTCGGCCAGCAGGCGGTCGCACAGGTGCGAGCCGATGAAACCCGCTGCGCCGGTGACGACGAACCGCAACGCGCGCCTCCGCGGCCTCTCGGGCCGAATCGAACATTGTAACGGAGCGGGCAACGTTCACCAATTGCGGACCGCGCTGCCCAGGCGAGCGGGCGACGCCACCGGGCGCCCGGGCCAGCGGGGCGGCGCTACCGTAGAAGAAAAGGCTGCTCCGGAGCCTTCGACGCGTTGGCTCACCCTCAGGACCGAGGCGCTGGGCCGGTGCGGATCAGTCCGTGGCCTCGCTCGGACGTCGCAAGCTGCGACTGCCGCCGTCATCCGGCGCCTGGATGAGGCTCACCCAGAATGCCCCCACACAGCAGCGGAATGCGATCATGCCTGCCAGATTGCCGCCCAAGATGCGCAGCGCGTAGTCGGTTCCTTCCACCAGGGTGGGCATCGAGAGAGCAACACCCGGCGGCAGTACGGGTTTCAGGTTGCCCGCGATCATGTTGGCAAGTTCGCCAACGGCGTCGCGCACATCGTCATTGACCTCATCCGGCGGGTTGGTGCCGAGCAGGCGCCCCGTGAATGCGCAGGCTTGCGGGCGCGTGCACTCGAGCAGCAGCGCTCCCTTCCAAGCCCCTGCGTAATGCACGGTGACGTTGATCAGATCGTCCTCGGGCGGCCAGATCACGACCACGGGCTCTACTTCGATGCCGAGCATGGTTCGGAAGACATCCTGAACGACCCGAACGGCGTCTTCCCGGTACGTCTCGATTTCGAGCAGCGCCAGCATAGGCTCCCCCGTCTACCGCGCCCGGTAAACGATCGCCTGGCCCACCCGTCTGCGCTCGAACAAGTGGTCCAGGTCGAGGATGGTTTCCACGGCGCCCAACAGCAGATATCCTCCCGGGTACATGGCCTCCCGCACCAGTTGCAAGATCCTGCGCTTGGTCTCATGGTCGAAATAGATGAGGACGTTGCGGCAGAAGACCAGATCGAAGGGACCGAGGTGCCGGGCGCTGTCCCGCAGGTCGTGACGCTGGAAGCGCACCCGGCGCCGGATCTCTTCCTTGAGGATCCATTCCAGACCCTGCCGGGTGAAGTACTTCACCAGATAGGCCGCGGGCAGCCCGCGGTTGACCTCGAGCTGGGAGTACCGGCCGGCGCGCGCCCGCTCGAGCACCGCTTCCGCAAGATCGGTGCCCAGGATGTCGCAATCGTTCGCGGCAAGGCCCATCTCGGCAGCCAGCATGGCCAGGCTGTAGGCCTCCTGCCCGGTGGAGGCAGCGGCCGACCAGCAGGTCAATGGGCGCGGCGAGCGGCGCGCAGCCAGCAGCTCTCCGAGCAGCGTCGTGCGCAGCGCCTCGTACTGCGCGGGCTCGCGGAAGAACTGCGTCTCGTTGGTGGTCATGGCTTCGACCACCCTGCGCCGCAAGCCGTCGTTGCTGACCGCGCGCAGAAGATTGCACAGTTCATTGACGGAAGCCAATCCGTGCTGACGGGCGATCGGCGCAAGGCGCGCTTCGACCAGGTACTGCTTGCCGGGCTCCAGCACGATGCCGGATTCGCGATAGACTTGCTGCTGCAAGAATGCGAAGTTCTCGGCGCTGATCTCCTTGCCGCCCGTGGCCTTACCCTGTTCGGTCCCGATCATGGCCGCCTCAAACCAGCTTCAGGATTTCTGTCGCCACCTGCTCGAGGCTCACCACCCGGTCGGCCAGCCCAGCCTGGACCACTGCTCCCGGCATGCCCCAAACTACGCTGGAAGCTTCGTCTTGCGCGATCACCCACGCCCCTCTGGCCTTGAGGACCTGGGTCCCCCGCAAGCCATCCTGCCCCATGCCGGTGAGAATCACCGAAATCACGGCGCCGCCGTAGACCTCCTCCACGGAGCGGAAAAGTACGTCCACCGAAGGACGGCAGGAGTTCTCCGGCGGTCCCTGGTCGAGCCGCACCAGGACCTCGCCGTCCCTCTGCATCAGCCTCATGTGGTAGTCGCCCGGAGCGATCAGCGCCTTTCCCGCCTCGACACGCATCCCCTCTTCGGCTTCCGCCACCTTGATGCGGCTGTGCGCGGCCAGGCGCTCGGCCAGAAAGCGCGTGAAAAGCGGGGGCATGTGCTGCACGATGAATACGGGTAGCGGAAAATCGGCGGGAAGCGCCGGAATCACGACCGAAAGCGCATTGGGGCCCCCGGTGGAGACGCCGATGGCGAGGGCCCTCGGCTTGCCGCGCGGCACGGGGGCCGGCGGCGGGGCAGCAACGGGCGCGAACCCCGCGGCCGCGCGCGGCGGCGCCTCGCCCGGCAGAAGGAAGAACTGCTTGATCTTGGGGATGAGCTCGCTGCGCAGCGCGGCCATGGATACGTCGAGCGAGCCCACGTTGGCCGCCTTGGTCACGTAGTCGTTGGCCCCCAGCATCAAAGCTTCCAGCGTGGCCGTAGCGCCCCGCTCGGTCAGGGTGCTGAACATGATCACGCACAGATCCGGGTACAACTTGCGGATCTGCCTGAGGGCCTCCAGGCCGTCCATCTCGGGCATCTGGATGTCCAGCGTCACCACGTCCGGGTTGAGCTGCGGGATGCGCGCCAGCGCGATCGCGCCGTTGGCCGCCGAGCCCACCACCTCGAAAGCCGGATCCTCGCTGAGAGCGTGCGTCACCAGACGCCGGATCACGACCGAATCGTCCACCACCAACACCCGGATCCGACTGCCCGGTTTGATCGGCTTGCGTTTGAAAGCTCCAGGCACGTTGGCCTCGCTCGATCAACCTCCACCCGCCGACCTCAGGAGATGACCCCCAGCAGGCGAAGTTTGTCCGTGATCACCTCCTCCGTGAACGGCTTCATGACGTATTCGTTGGCTCCCGCCGCCAAGGCGCGCACCATCTGCTCGATTTCGGTCTCCGTCGTGACCATCATCAGGACGATCCGCGCCCGCTCGGGATCGGAACGCACGGCGCGCACCAGCTCCAGTCCGTTCATCTCGGGCATGTTCCAGTCCACCAGCATCAGACGCACATCGGGGTGCTGATCGAGCACGGCCAGCGCCTCCTTGCCGTGGCCCGCTTCGTACACCTGATAGCCGTGCTTTTCGAGTGTGCGGCGCAGGATCAGGCGCACCGCGCGCGAATCATCCACGACCATCGCCTTCGCCATGCCCTTCCCCGTAGTCTTTATCGGCCGCGGCGCCGGCCCGCTTTATCCTCGCGCCGCACTCCGGAAAGGGCTTCCGGTGCTGCGCTTCGCATATAATTGCTGAGTGGCTTCCAAGCGCATGAGCTACGTTCGTTGGTGGACGCTGGCCCTCCTGTTCTTCGCCACCACGATCAATTATCTGGATCGGATCGTTCTTTCCGTGCTGGCGCCGGTCATACGGCAGGACATCCACATGCCCGAGAAGGTCTACGGGTACGTCACCGCAGCCTTCTCGTTCGCCTACATGATCGGGTTCCTCGGCGCGGGCAAGTTCATTGATCACTTCGGCACGCGCATCGGCTACGCCGTGGCCATCACCTGGTGGACGATCGCGGCCGCCTGCCATGCCCTGGCGCGCAGCGCCCTCAGCCTGGGTTTCTGGCGCGCCATGCTCGGATTGGGCGAAGCCGGTAACTTTCCCGCCGCCATCAAGGCGGTCGCCGAATGGTTCCCCAAAAAGGACCGCGCCCTCGCTACCGGCATCTTCAACGCCGGCACCAACGTGGCGGCCATGATCGGGCCGCCTGTCCTGGTGTGGATGAACGCCCACTTCGGCTGGCGGGGCTGCTTCTTCATCACGGCCTCGCTCGGCTTCGTTTGGCTCGCGCTCTGGCTGCTGACGTACCGCCCCCCCGACCGGCACCCCCGGGTCACGCCCGCCGAGCTGGCTTACATCCGCAGCGACCCGGACGAGGCCCGCGAACCCGACATCGGCTGGAAGGCCGCTCTGCGATATCGCGAAACTTGGGGATTCGCCCTCGCCAAGTTCCTTACCGATCCGGTCTGGTGGTTCTATCTGTGGTGGCTACCCCTCTATCTGACCGACATCCGCCACCTGACTCTGGCCCAGACCGGCTGGGCGCTGCCCGTCGTCTATCTCATGGCGGACGTGGGAAGCGTCGGCGGAGGATGGATCTCGGGATTCCTCATCCGCCGCGGCTGGCCGCTGAGCAAGGCCCGCAAGACCGCCATGGCGATCTCGGCTTTCGCCATGCCCATCGCCGCCACTGCCGCCTTCATGCCCAACGCCGTGCTGGCGATCGCCATGGTCAGCCTGGCCACAGCCTCCCATCAGGGCTGGTCGGCGAACCTCTTCACCACCGTCTCCGACGTCTTCCCCAAGCGCGCCGTCGCATCGGTGGTGGGCATCGGCGGCTGCGCTGGCGCGCTCGGCGGCGTGCTGTTCTCCTCGATCATCCCCGGTTACATCATCTCCGCCTTCGGCTACAAGCCTGTCATCGTCACGCTGGGGTTCTTCCACATGACGGCCCTGCTCATCGTGCACCGGCTCATGGGCCGCATGCAGAAGATCCAGTCCGTTTGAGCGGCATCATCACAGCTTGACGATGCGCCCTTGCTCGGCCGCCTGACGAGCCAACAGGACGATGCGATTGACCCGCAGGATCTCTTGCAGGGCCAAGCCGGGCGGGGCGCCCAAGTAAACCGACTGGAGGAAGTCCACGAACAACGACCGCGCCGGCGGCAGGTTCTCGATCACGCGCGGCTTGCTCGAGGTCGAGACCACCGTGACGCCTGTCGCCGCCTGATATTCCGCCACGCCTTTCGTGCCGGCGAGCCTCAGCCGGTCGTCGCCGTGCGTCGGCGCGGTCTGAGGTCGCAGATAGTCCATGTTCAGCAAGGCCGCGCCCCCGTTGTCCAGTCGGAACAACGTCCCGGTCACGTTCTCCATGTCCCCCAGGTCGGCAAACACCGAGCGCGCGAAATGTGCTTGGAAGGAGACCGCTTCCACCAGCTCGCGCCCGCTCGTCCACCGCATCAGATCCACCATGTGGATGCCGATCCACGGGATGGTGCCGCCGTAAGTCTCCCGTTTGCGGTACCAGGCAGCGCGGTCGCCCAGCTTGTAGGATTTCTGCGCCGTCATCAAACCCACTTCGCCGATTTCACCCGAATCCACCACCTGCTTGAGCGCCAAATAGGGCGGCGAAAAGCGCATCGGCAGGAGCATGCTCAATCGCACGGGACGCCGCCGCAACGCCTGCTCGATGCGGTCCAGCTCCTCGAGCTCGATGGCCAGTGGCTTCTCCGCTACCACGTGCAGGCCGCGCTCGATGGCGGCGAGGATACGCTCGGCGCGGCCGCCATTGGGCCCGCAAATCGCCGCGATGTCCAGCTGCTCGCGGTCCAGCAGCCGCCGGTAATCCGTGTAGATCCTCGCGGACTTCAGGCGCGGATTGCGCGAGGCTGCGGCCAGGGCCTTCTCGTCGGGGTCCGCCAGCGCTACGATCTCGACGTCGGGCAACTGGGGCAGCGGGCGCAGGATCTCCCCGGTATGGCCTTCGAGGCCGATCAGCGCGACGCGGACGCGCCGGTCCAAGCGCAGCACGGGCTCGGTTTGCCCGCCTAGGACAGCAAGGCCGCCTCCGAGCAAACTGCGCCGGGTGACGGTTGCCGATAAGGACGTCATACTCGGGATTCTGCCACAACCGCGGGCAGTGCAGACAGGCGCCGGGATCGCATGCTCTGGCGGTGCGCGCGGGTCGAGCCGAAGTCGCTGCGGTTCGCCTCCCGGACGGGTTCCACCCGCCCTCGGAACGCCTGTAGCGCTCAACGACCGATCAGAAAGTTGACCGCGCCACTCCGGACGGTTCAATTTCCGCCCGGTCCCTCGGGCTCCAGATAGAATTCGATCAGCCGGCGGCTCAAATCGCCAGCCCCGATGGCGTACTGGCCCCGCTGGAACAATTCGCGGAGTTGCTCGAGGCGTACAGAATGCTGGCCCGCGGAAAGGAGCCGTTGCGACAAGCGCGACAGGTAGACGACGTCTCCAGTCCCCTCGACGCTCCATCGCTCCTCGCCCGCAAACTTCTCCGCCTGCCCCGCTCCCTCGGCCGAACGGACCGCGGGCGGATAGAGATCTTCGATGCGCATCCAGCGCGGGCGAACCTCCGCCCCCTCATATCGGCCTGCGTGAGCATCTCTTTGAGCGGGACCGCCCTTCGGCCCGCGACTCGCACCCTCCGCCCTCGTGATGCTCCCAACGTCGTCTCCGCGCTTGCGTCCTCAGCCGCCAGCCTTCGAGTTGCACCCGCGGCTCGCCCGAATGCCGCGGGTGCGAAAGCTTCCCTCGTACGGACCGAACGTCAGGCCTGGGCTCGGCGAGCCCTGAGCCGGCGCCATACCAGCATCGCCGCCCCGGTTGCCACCAACAGCATGCCGGAAGGTTCCGGAATGGCTGTCAGCTCCCTCAGATCGGCTGTGACGACGACATTGTCTATACCGAAGGACTCATTCTCCGCCCACTCGGGGTTGGTGTACCAGAACTGGAAAACGGCGGTGGAATTGGTGTGCGGCACCGTCAGGTTGCTCACCTGGCGACCCGCGTCGCGGAAGCCAGCTCGACCGTAGTCCGGCGAGTAAAAGCCTGTGAACGGCCCGGTTATGTGCACGCCCGGCCCTACGCTCGTGTTGCCCGGGGGATAGTAGTTGCCGATCGCCCAGGTGTTGATCAGGTCGTTTCCGTCCAGGATGACCCGGAAGTTGTCGTCACCGATGTCCACAGAGTCCCAGAGCGCGAGGTAGAAACTCAGCGTCAGCCGGGTATGGGGCCCCAAACCGGTAAGGGTCAGGACGGTCGGTTGGTTGGTTCCGTTATGCCAGTGCCTCGAGCCGAAGCCGAAAGCGCTGAATCCCCCCGTCGTCGCCACCCCGCCGGCCCCGCTCCATCCAGGAAACGGACCGGGGCCTTCGAAATCCTGCGAGTACACCACCACATCGGCCCGAGCCAGCAGCGACCCGAGCAGGCACAAAGCAAGCATCCCGTGAGGTTTCATGGGAGCCCCTCCTCTAGTGGATTGAAATGGAAAAGCTTATGAACGAAGATTAACATCAGTTTAAGTTCAAGTCAAGGATTTTTCATGAAAAGTTGGCGCCGAAAGGCTGCAAGGACGGGGGTCGAAAACAGAATTATGGGTCTTTGTTTACTGAAACTGACTTCGTCTGAAGCCGGCAGGCCTCACCTTCCGCGGTGGCTCCCAAGCCCTCCAACAGGAGGTTCTTGAGCCCCAAACCACCCGAAGCGGCGATCACCGCCGCCAGGTGTTCCTCGGCGATCTCGAGCATCGAAGCCGCGGTCTGGTCCTCGCCCGTGCCCATCCAGCCGCCCGCGCCGCGGGCCGCCTTGAGCAACTGCGCCACCAGCAGCGACTCGAAGTCCGCCACCGCCTGCACGAGCCGGCGCTGCTCCGGGCAGCCGCTGGCTTGAGGGGTCGCAAAGCCCACGGGCTCCAGCATCAGATCACCTCCAGTTCGGCCTCGAGCGCGCCTGCCGCACGCAGATTCTGCAGGATCGCGATCACGTCGCGCGGCGTCGAGCCGATCGCGTTGAGCGCCCGCACCAGCTCCTCGACCGTGGCGCCTTCCTTGAGCACGATATTGCGCGCCTTGTCTTCCT
>JANXAE010000229.1:566-847 GCA_025062235.1 Bryobacteraceae bacterium | reverse complement strand
CCTGTGGACAGGTGCCTCCAGCTGCACATCCCTGTGCCCGCTCATGGGGTTGCGCCTCAAGGCAGCTGCTTCTATTATACACCTGGGGCTGCGCGATTCCTGCTTCACTCAGGCTGGTGTTTGGAATATTCGCTTCTCAATCGCAGATTCCTGCTTAATGTGAGTGCAAACCGATGCTTTCTGGGGGTGAAGCCCTATTCCCATCCGATGCGACCTGTTCAACCTGGCAAGGTATAATGAAGTGAATGACACTTTCTGCGCCCGGGTGGCGGAACGGCAGA
>JANXAE010000229.1:0-557 GCA_025062235.1 Bryobacteraceae bacterium | reverse complement strand
GGGGACTTAAAATCCTCTGGGGATAACCCGTGCGGGTTCGAGTCCCGCCCCGGGCACCAGATACCACCTACCGTTGCTGCACGCCCGATACCCACCACATCCTGTGTGCCCTTCGCGCTCGACCAAAAGTCCTCCTCAAAAATCCTCAGGGTTTCGCACCTTCTGTGCCTCCTGTTGAGAAAGAGATAGGTTGCCCGATGGTGGTAAAGGACTTCTTGCTGGAGTTGCAATCTGCTCACTGTTGGGAGAGATGAACGAGGATTTATCCAGTCGTGCCCGCTCGCGCATCAGTTCCTCCAGCGAAACAGCAGGCAACTCGGTCGCCTCTTTATCAAAACGGGCAGCCATCATGATGCTGGGTACATTGATGGTGAAAAACATCCCCGCATACAGTACCAGGTAGCCTAATACGCCTACACGTGCCAGTGTCCTTACCGTTCGGGGACGATGCTGCCGCCCCCACTCAATAATGACCACAGGCGCAATCACCAGCACCAGCTTGGCAAGGGCGAAGGGAATAAGTCCATACCGCAGGTAGTAGCGCATAATCGGGTTGC
>JANXAE010000228.1 GCA_025062235.1 Bryobacteraceae bacterium | reverse complement strand
CAGGATCTGGGATTTGGCCCGTAACAGATGCGCCATTTCGGCCTGTTCGGAGGTTCGGATGGCGCCATTGATGAAGGTGGCCACCAGCTCCCCGTCGGCGAGGCGCTCCACGTCTTCCCGTTTGAAATCCAGGGCCACCGGCCAGAAGGCGATCTCCACCGCCTCCACCACCTGGAGGATCTCCTCCGCCAGATCCACCACCGCCTCCTCGCAGCCCCCACTGGAGGCGCACCAGTAGAAAGCGACCTTCGGTTTGCTCATGGCAGGACTCCTTCCCGGGCGGCAGGCTGAGGCTCCGGCTGGGCCGCAGCGGGAAGACGGATCATTCCGGGGCGCGGCGCCAGGCGGAGGGGGCCCAGCCGGCGGATGGTCTCGGTGAATTCATTGGCCACTTTCTGAACGCGATCCCCTTCCGAGGCCGAGATCCAGACCAGCCGCAGGCGTTCCTCCTCGATGCCCATCTCCCGCAGGAGCCGCTTCAGCAACAGGTATCGCCGCAGGGCCTTGTAGTTGCCTTCCTGGTAATGGCAATCCCCTGGATGGCAGCCCCCGATGAGGACCCCATCGGCGCCGTGGCGGAAGGCGGCCAGGACGAATTGCGGATCCAGCCGTCCGGAGCACATCAGGCGGATGATCCGGACGTTCGGCGCATAGGCCATGCGGGCGGTCCCGGCCAGATCCGCCGCGGTGTAGGTGCACCAGTTGCAGAAGAACGCCACGATGCGCGGCTCGAAACCTTTGTCCCCAGCAACGGGTCGCTCAGACATAGGCCAGCACTCCTTCGATCTCCTGGAAGATCTGGGCGTCCTCGAAGAGATGCTGTCGGGCCGCTCCGGACGGACAGGCGGCCACGCAGGTGCCGCAACCCTTGCACAACGCCTCGTT
>JANXAE010000227.1 GCA_025062235.1 Bryobacteraceae bacterium | reverse complement strand
ACCAGCGTCAACATCCGTGCCAAAGAGTATCTGTTCCGCGCGTCGGGCACAGTGGTGCTGTTTGACGGCTTCTTGAGCCTCTACAAAGAGGGCAAAGACACGCCCGAACGCGACGAGGAGGAGCTCCCGCCACTGCCCACGCTCCAGCAAGGCGAGCTGCTCGATTTGCTAAAGCTCACGCCCTCGCAGCACTTCACGCAACCGCCCCCACGCTACACCGAAGCCACGCTGGTCAAGACACTGGAGCAATATGGTATCGGACGCCCCAGCACCTACGCCACGATTCTATCCACTATCCAAGAGCGCGGCTATGTAGTGCTGGAGAACCGCGCCTTCAAGCCCACACCCTTGGGCGAAGCGGTGAACGACTTCCTCGTGAAATACTTCCCTGACCTGTTCGATGTGCCCTTCACCGCCCACATGGAGGAGGAGCTGGACGAAATCGAGGAAGGCAAAGCCAACTGGGTGCAGGTGGTGCGCGAGTTTTACCAGCCGTTCCGCCAACAGATGCACGCGGCACTCAGCAGCGACGACCGCGTGCAAATCCCTGTGGTGGCAACCGAGCGCTCGTGCCCCACTTGTGGCGCGCCGATGGTGCTACGCACAGGGCGCTATGGGGACTTTCTGGCGTGCTCACGCTACCCCGACTGCAAGACCACTCTGCCTGCAGGGGCAACCGGCATCCGATGCCCGCTGTGCGGCACGGGCGAGGTGGTGCAACGCAAGTCCAAGAAAGGGCGCGTGTTCTACGGTTGCTCCAATCGCGAGTGCCAGTTGCTCACTTGGGACAAGCCGACAGGCGATTTGTGCCCACAGTGCAACGCGCCGCTGGTGGAGAAGGCGAGCAAGCGTCGCGCAGTGCGCCTAATCGCCTGTAGCAACGCCGAGTGCAAGTATCGGCGGGAGGAAGCGGTGGAGGTAGAAGAGATAGACGCGCCAGAGGTGGAGGCGGTTTGAGTGTCTCACCTGTCCTCGCAGGAGAACAGGCGCACTTGACGAAACCGACAGCGGAGGTCTACGATGCCATTCAACCAACTCGTTTCAAAGGTCACTCTGGACGCCGTCGATGAGCT
>JANXAE010000226.1:781-1099 GCA_025062235.1 Bryobacteraceae bacterium | reverse complement strand
GACGCCTGATGCGCGATGCAGGCGAGCTGCTGGAACCGCTGCTGCAACTGGTGGAAGCCGACATTCAGGCGCAGCGTGCCGAGATGCCTCATGCCGATCTTCAAGCGTTGCGTGCCCGCATCGAGCAGATCCGCGCCCGCGAGCAAGTCCATCGGTGGCGAAGCCCGCTCAGCGGAGAGGAGCTGATACGCCAGCTCGGCTTGAAGCCCGGACCCCTCGTCGGCAAGCTAAAAGACGCCCTGACCGAACTGGTGCTGGAGGGCAAGCTCGCGCCCGACGATAAAGAGCATGCGCTGCAAATCGCGCAGGAGCTGCTCC
>JANXAE010000226.1:0-771 GCA_025062235.1 Bryobacteraceae bacterium | reverse complement strand
ACCAGTGGCAGGCGACAGGCAAAGCCCCATAGCAGAGGGGGTATACTTTGCTGCCAAGTGGAGCATGAGCAAGGAGCGACGCAAATTCGGCTTTGAGACGCGCATGGTGCATGCAGGGCACATCCCCGACCCGTACACGGGTTCGCGTGCCGTGCCGATCTACCAGACCACTTCGTATGTGTTCGATGACCCCGACTATGCCGCCCAGCTGTTCGAGTTGAAGCAGTACGGCAACATCTACACCCGCATCAACAACCCGACAACCGCCGTGCTGGAGGAGCGGATCGCCTCGCTGGAAGGCGGCACGGGGGCGGTTGCCACCGCCAGCGGCATGGCGGCGCAGTTCCTGACCTTTATAACGCTGCTGCAGCCGGGCGACGAGATTGTCTCCTCGTCTCACCTGTACGGTGGCACGATGACCCAGTTCGTGCATACCTTCAAAAAGTTGGGCGTGACGGTGCGTTTTGTGGAGCCGCACGACTGGGACGGCTGGGAGCGCGCCATCACGCCGCGCACGCGCGCTCTGTACGGAGAGACCATCGGCAACCCACGCGGCAGTATCTTGGATATCGAACGCCTTGCCCAGCTAGCAAATGCACACCGCATCCCGCTTGTAGTAGACAACACCTTCGCCACGCCCTACCTATGTCGCCCGATCGAGTGGGGCGCAACGATTGTGGTGCATTCTGCCACCAAGTTTCTGGGCGGGCACGGCAACTCCATCGGCGGCATCGTGGTCGAATCGGGCAACTTCGATTACAGCCACTTTCC
>JANXAE010000225.1 GCA_025062235.1 Bryobacteraceae bacterium | reverse complement strand
TGCACGAGGCATGCTTCGCCCTCCTTGAGCGGGTACGTCGAGAAGACAAGGTAGTGGGCCGTCATGCCCTGAAGCAGGGCCGCAGCGGCCGAGTTGAAGTCCAGCGCAGGCGGCAGCTTGACCAGCATCCACGCGGGCACGACCGCGTACTCTGCGTAAGCGCCGCGCGACATCGCGTAGGCCACGCGGTCGCCCGGCGCAACCTCGGTGACACCCTCGCCGACCGCCTCCACGACACCAGCCGCTTCCATGCCCAGCGTGATGGGCGGTTCCACTTTGTAAAGGCCTGTGCGGTGGTAAATGTCAATGAAATTCACGCCCGCGGCGACGATCTTCACCAGCGCCTGCCCGGGGGCGGGCTCCGGTCTGGGCCACTCGACCAATCGCATTGCCTCCGGTCCGCCCGGCTGCTCGACCAGTACGACTCGCATCCGCCCTCCTTTCAGCCAGACTCCCCATTTTGCACGAGCGAGCTCGCGCTACGCCATCCCGCGGAAAGCGAGCACGGCACGGTGGAGAAGGTCGGCCCGCTGGTGCGAGAGCCCTCTTGACCTGGCAACCCACGACGGGTTATGTTCGCCGGGAAAGGGAGGCCCCCGTGATGGATTGGCCTTTGTGGCTCAGGGCACTCCTGCTGAGTTGCCTGCTCGGCAGCACGGATTTGGAGGCCGCGCCCCCAAGGCGCTTGGACATGCATGGCAAGGTGACAGGTGTCCATCCTAGCCATCGCGTGGCCATCCGGATCCAGGGACCTGTCAACCGCTCGGTCACCGTCCGGCCGGACGGAACCTGGCAATCCTTATCGCTTCCCGAGGGAATCTACACCGTCACTCCGCAGCACCAAAGCTACGCCTTCAGCCCGCCTTCGCGCGAAGTCCTGCTCCGCACGCAGGACGCACGCTACGTCAACTTCGACGCCAAGATGCAGTCCGTCACGACCACGAGCCAGGGTACGACTGTCACCAAGTTCTCCGTGCGCGGCCGCGTCCGTGGGATCGAACCGAGGCAATACGTGTGGGTGCGATTCCAGGGCCGCAACGCCACGCGCTCGGTCTCTACGAAACCCGATGGCAGTTTCGAAATCCGAGACCTGCTGCCCGGCACCTACTCGGTGAAGCCCGAAATGCCCGGTTATGCCTTCACGCCCGCCTCGCGCACGGTGAACCTGAAGGCGGGCGACGTGGAAGGGATCGAGTTCCAGGCCCGGCGGCTCCCCCGTCGCTGAGCGATCCATCCTGTGCGCGAGAGGGCCGCAGTGCAGCACGGCGATGCGGCGGCCAAAGGACGGGGCAAGGAACGAACGGCGCTGGTGCTCTGTGCCCTGGGCCTCGTGCTGAACGCGTGCCTGGCGCCGTTGCCTATTGGACCGGGCGCCTGCGGCCGATTGCGGAAGCATCGCGACAACGGAAAGCTGACCGCGCAGATGGGAAAGCAGGGGCCGCGTG
>JANXAE010000224.1 GCA_025062235.1 Bryobacteraceae bacterium | reverse complement strand
GCTACATCGCCGATCAGGCCGAGCGCTGGCTCAAGGAAGCGGGAGCGATCCGCACCTGGAAGCGCATCCCGGGCCCGGGTCTCAGCGGCGGGCAGCATCAGGCCGGAACCTGCCGCATGGGCAACGACCCGAAGACGTCGGTGGTGGATCGCTACTGCCGCGTGCACGAGATGGAAAACGTCTACGTGGTGGATGGAAGCGTCCACGTGACCAACGGTCCCTTCAACCCGGTCCTCACCATCATGGCCATCGCCTACTGGGCTTCGGCGCACATCGTGCGCGAATGGAGCGGCCGGCGCGGGAGGGTCTGAACATGAAGCGCAAGAAATGGTTGCTCGCCCTGGTGCCCATGGCGCTGCTCGCGCCGCTCGCCAGCTTGGTGTACCAGGCCACGGGCGGCGCTTCCTGCGCACGCTGCCATGCGATCCGGCCCGCCTTCGACCTCTGGCGTGCCTCCACGCACCGCAACCAGGACTGCTCGGCCTGCCACGGCGGACTGTTCACGCTCGACGTGAACTTCCATCTGGGCAATCTGCGGCGGCTCGTACGCCACTGGCAGGACCAGCACGTCGAGCCGCGGCTGGCGCAGGCCAGTCTCGAGCGGCTGGTCGAAAACTGCGCCCGATGCCACCGCGAGGAGTACGCGGCCTGGCAGTCCGGACCGCACAGCGTAACCTACGCCCGGATCTTCCTCGACAAGGAACACAACCGCAAGCGGGCTCTGATGGACGACTGCCTCCGCTGCCACGGCATGCACTTCGAAGGCTCCATCCAGGATCTGGTGGAGCCCTTGGACGCGAAGGGACCTTGGCGGCTGAAGCGCCCCGAGCTGGCCAACGAGCCGGTGCTGCCCTGCGTGGCCTGCCACCAGGTGCACCGGCAGGGTGAACCGCTCCGTCGGCCCTGGATCGAGCGGGCGGTGCTCGGCCCGCAACAGCCCTTGGCCAAGCCGTCGCTCGCTCTGTTCGACCGCCGCCAACTGCGTCCCGTCAGCGTTCGCCTGCTGCCTGTGCCCGAGATGCGGGAGGGCCTGCGGCGCGTGCGCATGAGTCCAGACCCGCGGCAAGGCCTCTGCTACCAGTGCCACGCGCCGCTGGCGAACATGCAGGTGGGAAGCGGGGACGATCGCACACCCATCGGCGTGCACGAAGGCATCAGTTGCCTGGCCTGCCACGAGCGACACACGCAGAACACGCGCGCCTCCTGCTCGCACTGCCACCCCAGGATGTCCAATTGCGGCCTGGACGTCGAAAAGATGGACACCACCTTCCGCGATCCCTCGAGCCGGCACAACATCCACTTCGTCAAGTGCGCAGATTGTCACCCGAAGGGCGTCCCGCCGCGCCGCCGGCCTGCGTCCTTCGCGGACTGAACCGCACCCTTGTGCTACGCCCGTTCGGCAACACGAGAGGGCGGAGACGCCCCATGCCCGAAAGCAGAGTCTCGAATGGGGGATGCGCAAGCACTTGCGCGAACGGTTCGCGAAGCTCGACCGCCCGGTACGGTCGGTTCCGTTCAGGCAGGAGAACGCC
>JANXAE010000223.1 GCA_025062235.1 Bryobacteraceae bacterium | reverse complement strand
GGACGCCGGCATGGCAAGCTGGCGCAGCGCTGGCGGAGCGACTCGGCGACGTGCCGCAGGCCGCCTTCTTCCTGGAGAGCCTCGCGCGGCGGCTACCGGACGACCGAGAGGTGCTCCGGCGTTATGCGCTGGCACTGGCGCGTTCGGCGCCGGCGGCGCGGGCCCAGCCGGCGCTGCGACGTGCGGTCGAGGCGTTCCCCGGCGACGCCCGGCTCTGGGAACTGCTTGCCCGGGCGCGGATCGAACAGCGGGCTTTTGCGGAGGCCCACGAACTGGCGCGCCGAAGCCTGCATCTCGATCCGAACAACGTCACGCTGTGGTGGATCGCAGCGGATCTGGCCCGCGATTTGGGCAACTTGCCGGCCGAGAGGGAGGCGCTGCGCGCAGCCCTGGATCGCGAGCCGGACCGAGCGGACCGTCGCGCCCGGCTGGTGGCTCTGGCGCTCGAGGCGGGAGACGGCCCGCAAGCGCGAAAAGCTCTGGAGGAGGCCGAAGGTAAAACGCCCGATGACGTAGCCATTCTCGAGGCGTATGCGGCTGGGTGGGAACGCTTGGGTGAGCCGGAGCGGGCTCTTCAGCTTTGGTTTCGCTCCGTGCAAGTGGACGGCCGTTTCGAGAGAGGTTATGTCGCTGCCGCGCGTCTCCTGGGCGCCGCTGGGGATTGGGAGCGAAGTCTGACTACGGCGTTGCGCGGATTGGAGCGACTCCCCGATTCTGCGCCGCTCCATCTGGCCCACGCACAAGCCCTGCGGGAGCTCGGGCGACTACAGAAAGCCCGGAAGGCGATTCGCAGCGCCTCCCGCGCCGTGCCAGACCCGTCCCTCGCCAAGCTGGGAGCGGAGATCGAAGAGCTTTTCGGCGGGCCGGACGCCACAGCGGCCTGGGGCCGCTATCTCGAGTTGCTCGAAGGGGCAGATGCCGCAGAGGAAGAACGCCGCCGAGCCAGAACCAGGGCGATTTTCACAGCCCTCCGAGACGGCCAACTAGAGGCCGCGGTTCGCTGGATGGGGATCACCGACCGCGATGCAGTGCAGGGCCAGCACCAGCCAGGGGAAAGCATCACGATCCCTGGCGGCGTCAAGGTTCTGCAATTCCTTTCCAACATCGGAGGGCCGACCGATCCAGCAGAGTACCTCGTCACGTTTTCCCGAGCGATCGTGCAGCGCTCGGAAGCAATGGCGAGTGAGCAATGGAAGCGGCAGACGGAGCCGCTTTTGGAGCATTACGAGCGACTGGCGCAACTGCGCGCCTTGTTCCCGCCCTCAGCCGAGGGTACGACGGTCGCCTTGGAAACCGCTTCGAAGGCGGGCGCCCAGCGAACGCGAAAGGTGCTGGAGTTGCTCGGTTACCGGTTGAGGGTGTCGCGAGGCCGCGTTTCGATTGAGCCTCGGATGGACAAGGACAGGGCGCAACGGCAGGCTCTGGCGGCGGCCCTGGAATGGGATGAGCGCGCGGCAGCGGCTTCGCTCCAGGCCGGGCGGCCGTTCGTGTTCCGTTTGGTGGATGACGCGGCGCCGGTCGTTCTGGGCGAGAGGGCTTGGGCTGAGTGGCTGCAGCGCTATCGCAACCC
>JANXAE010000222.1 GCA_025062235.1 Bryobacteraceae bacterium | reverse complement strand
AGGAGCAACTGGCAGCGCGGAAGGCCGCCGCCGCGCAGCTGCGCTCGCGGCTGGAAGCGCTGCGCAGCGAGGTATCCCGCCTCCGGGCGCGCCGGGACTCTCTCGCTGAGATTCTCGGTCACCGGGCCTACACGACCGAGGCGGTCAAAGGCTTGTTTCAAGCCGTCGCCGACGGACGCGCCGGCCAGTTCCAGCCCTTGGGGGTGCTCGCCGATTTCCTCGAGGTCGAACCGGCTTACGAACAGGCGGCGGAAGCATTTCTGCGCGAGGAACTGGAATACGTCGTGGTCTCGGATTGGCCTCAGGCCCGTCTGGGCGTGCAGCTGCTGTCCACCCAGTTGGAGGGACGGGCCACCTTCGTCGTGTACGGCGAGGACGACTCGCGCCTGACTCACTCGCGAAGGGAACCCCTCGGAGGTGAACCCCCGATCGGACCGGAAACCGGCATTGCCGGCCGTTTGCAGGACGTCGTGCGGCTCGTCAACGGTCTGGGCCGCCATCCGGCCGAGCTACTGCCGCGGTTGGCGAGATGCTTTCTGGCCGAAGATGCCGCCAGCGCACAGCGGCTGGCGGGGCAGTACCCGGAACTGTACTTCCTGCTGCCGGACGGGGCGTGCTATCACGGCCGCGCCGTGAGCGGAGGCAGGAAACTCTCGAGCGGTCCCCTTTCTCTCAAGCGCCAGCTGCGGGAGCTCCAGGCCCTGGCGGCGGCGCGCGCGCAGGACTTGGACCGCGGCGAAGCGGACTTGGCCAAGCTGGAAGAGGAAATCGCCGGACTCGAGCGGGACTTGGAACAGGTTCGAAACGCACAGCAGGGCCAGGAGAAGGAGTCGCTCGGCCTGGAGCACGAGCTCCGGAAATTGGCCGAGGAGCTCAGCCGTTGTGGATCCCGGTTGTCGGTGGCCCGTTTGGAGCTGGACCGCGTTCGCAAGTCCGCCGACCAAGCGAGCCGGCAGGGCGGCCAGTGGCGGGAGGAAATTGCAGCGAAAGAGCGCGCCCGCCAGCAGCAGGAGGAAGCGTTGTCCGAGATGCGGCGCCAACTCGCCGACTGTGAAGCCCGGGCGGCGCGCGCGGGCGAAGAACACGCTGCCTTACGTGCCGAACTGGCGGGTCTGGAAGAGCGGGCGCGGGCGAACGAATCGGCCCTGCGGCGGCTGGAGGCGCAACGGGCGGAGAACGACCGGCGTCGCCAGGATCTCGAGGCGGAAATGGAGCGGCTCGCTGCGGAGCGCGCGCGGTTGCTCGACGCCAACGTGGCGCTGGACCAGCGCCTCGCCCAACTCGAAGACGAAATCGGAAAGGCCCGAGGCGAAGCGGAACAGTGGGCGGCTCGTTCCGCCGAAATCCGCTCCCAGCTGGCGGCCCTCGACGAGCAGCTCCGGCGCCTGCGACTGGAGGCGCAGGCGGTCCAGGAAAAACGCGCCGCGAGCGAGACCGAACTGGTGCGGCTCCAGACGGAACTGCGCTTCCTGGAAGAAACTTGCCGCAGAGACTTGGGGGCCGCCATCCAGGACATCGTGGCGGGGCAAGAGTCGCTGCCCTCCCTCGAGGAGCTGGCCGAGATCGAGGCCAAGCATCAGGAGCTCCGCGAGCGCATGGAGGCCC
>JANXAE010000221.1 GCA_025062235.1 Bryobacteraceae bacterium | reverse complement strand
GACCGGGCGATCGAGCGGGCCCGGCGGGAGGCGATCCCGGTGTACACCGTGGCGCAAGGAGAGGCGCTGCGCGTCCGGAACCTCACCGAGACACTGGAAACGATTGCCCGCAGCACGGGCGGACTGGCCTTCAAGGTGAAAAAGCCTGCCGAAATTGATGAGGCGTTCGCGGAAATCTCGCGGGAGTTGACGGCTTCCTATCTGCTCGCGTTCAAACCCCGGCCAGGCGCTGGAGAGTGGCGCACGCTGGCGGTAACCGTGCGCGGCAGGAAGGAAGTGCGTGTCCGCTGTCGCGAAGGCTACTTTGCGCCCTGAGCGGCCGGAGGTAAGCCAACTCTGCCATGAAACGAGTCATCGTGGTGACTCTCTGGGTGTGCCTACTTGTCGGCGCTCAGATCGAAACGCTGCCAGGGACGGCACCCCTGGATTGGGAGGGAGACCTGGCCGAGCGCCTGCTCGACGGGGCGCACCGCTTCGTCGAGCGACAGATCGCGGCTTCGCGCGAGCGGCGCGCCGCCCGCTGGCGCCGGGATCCTTCCTCGCGCCAAGCGTACGAGGCTTCCATCGAGGCGAACCGCCGCCGGTTCCGGCAGGCCATCGGCCTGGTGGACGAGCGCATTCCGGTCCGCCTGGAGCGGTTGGCCGAGGAAGGCGATCCCGCCCCCGCCGCACAAACCTCCGCGTATCGCGTCTGGCAGGTCCGCTGGTCCGTCTTCGAGGGCGTCCACGGCGAAGGGCTCCTGCTCGACCCTGGCTCGGCCGCGCGGGCCTCGGTGGTGGTGGTCCCCGATGCGGACCAACTGCCGGAGCAAGCGGTCGGACTGGCCCCGGGCATTGCCGCCCGGGAGCAGATCGCGCGGCGGCTGGCCGAAAGCGGCTGCCGCGTCCTTGTTCCCGTGCTCATCGACCGCAGCTCGCGCTGGTCCGGCCGTCCACAGATCCGCATGACCGATCAGAGCCACCGCGAGTGGATCTACCGCCAGGCCTTCCACATGGGGCGCCACCTGATCGGCTACGAGGTGGCCAAGGTGCTGGCGGCCATCGACTGGCTTGGCACGCAGGCGCGGGCGCCCGTGGGGGTGGCCGGCTACGGCGAGGGAGGCATGATCGCCTTCTACGCCGCGGCCGCCGATCCGCGTGTGACCGCAGCGCTGGTGAGTGGTTACTTCGGCCCGCGCGAGCGCGTGTGGTCCGAACCGATCTATCGCAACGTCTTCGGCCTGCTCAAAGAGTTCGGCGACGCCGAAATCGCCACGCTCATTGCGCCCCGGGGCCTGGTGATCGAACACGCGCGGGCACCCGAGGTACGGGGCCACAAAGGCGATATCGTGACCCCGGAGTGGAGCGCGGTGGAGGCTGAGTTTGCGCGCCTCGCCACCCTGCTGCCCGAGGGCTTCCAGCCGCGGTTCTTGGTGCAGGGGCCGGGCAGTGGATTGGAGCCCTTCACCAAACTGCTGGGGGTGTCGCTGGCCCCCTCTCGAGCCCCGGCCCGCGACTTGCGCCGCGCCTTCGATGCGGCTGCGCGCCAGCGCCGCCAGCTTCATGAGCTGGAGGCGTACACGCAGAGGCTCGTGGAGACCTCCGAGCGGGTGCGCAACGAATTCTTCCTCCACAAGGCGGCTCCCGAGCTGGCCGTGCGCAAATGGTCCTACGACCTGCA
>JANXAE010000220.1 GCA_025062235.1 Bryobacteraceae bacterium | reverse complement strand
CCCAGCACCGCCTTTTCGCCCTGACCCCGCTGCAACTGGGTAATGGCAGGCTTCCGCCAGGTTGCCGCCGGCTGGCGCAGCAGGGGGAGGAGGCTGCGACCATGCAGGTTGGCCGGCGCTTGCCGGAGGCCGCAGAGCTCGACCAGCGTCGGGTAGAGATCGAGCAACTCGACCGTACGGGGCGAGGCCCGGCCTATGGCGGTCACGCCTGGGCCGCTGACGATCAGCGGCACACGCGCGGAAGCCTCGAAGAGCGTCATTTTCATCCACTGGCCGTGCTCGCCGAGATGGTAACCGTGGTCGCTCCAGAAGACAAGGACGGTGTTCTCCGCCAGTCGCAGCCTTTGCAACGCCTCGAGCAACCTGCCCACCTGCGCGTCCATGAACGAGATCGAAGCGTAGTAGGCGCGCATGGCCTCGCGCCGCTGCCGCTCGTTCATGCCCCAGTGCGCCGGGCGCGTAAAGTAAGCCAGTTCAGGCGCGATGCGCATCTCGTCTTCGCTGCATGGAATGAGCTGGATCCGTTCGAGCGGATACTGGTCGAAGTACTTGACGGGTGCGATCCAGGGCACGTGCGGCCGGTAGAAACCCGCCGCCAGGAACCAAGGATCGTTGCGGTGCTCCTCCATCAGCCGAACGGTCTCAAGCGCCACCATGCCGTCGGTGTGTTCTTCGTCGCGCGCGGGCGAGGCTTATAAACAGATCGCCGAGCCCAGGCCGCGCTGCGGCGTGTAGTTGGTGAGCAGGGCTTCCTCTCTGGTCTTGTCCACGCCGCAAGGGTTGATGACGCGGTTCCAGGTGGGCTTGTCGTCGAGGCCGTCCGTTCCGATCTGGCCGGGGACGCCGTAGTGGAAGATCTTGCCCACGCGTGCGCTGAAATATCCGTTCTTCTGGAAGAGCTGGCCGAGCGTGAGGACATCGGGGATGGCCTCGCGGAAGTGGCGGCTGTTGTCGAGCACCGTCGTGGTATCGGGGGCGAGGCCTGTCATCAGCGAAGCCCGCGAAGGGTTGCACAACGGGTACTGGCAGTAGGCCCGCTCGAAGCGCACGCCGCGCGCGGCGATGCGATCGAGGTTGGGCGTGCGCACGAGCGGGTGCCCGTAACAGCCGAGGCAAGTGTTCAGATCGTCCGAGGCGATGAAGAGCACGTTGGGCGGTCGGGCGGAGGCGCGCAGAAGCGTGGCGAGCAGCGAACCCGCCGTTCTGGCCATCCACTGGCGACGGGACAGGGGCGCAGGCTGGTCCATGGCGACACTCCCGCAGCCATCAGGGTACACGAGGAGCCGATGCGGCGTCCAAACCTTCACGCCGCCGCGGGCTCGTCCTCCCGCGGCATGACGATCCAGGCGCCGAGGTAGACCAGGCCCGCGATGCCGCCCGAGACGAACAACAGGGCGAGCCAGAGGATGCGCATCAGGGTAACGTCCATGCCGAGATAGCGGGCGAAGCCGGCGCAGACTCCGCCGATTTTCTTCTCGCGGACCGCGCGCGTCAGGCGGCGCGGCTGGGCCAGCGGGGGCGTCAGATCCGGGCGCGTGGGTTGGCCGCAGCGGGCACAGTAAAGATCGCTATCCTCGAGCTGGAGTCCGCACCGGGTGCAGTACATGGCGGGCTTCTCCTTATGGGGAGTACGGCCGGGGACCGACCGGTGTTCCCGCCGC
>JANXAE010000021.1 GCA_025062235.1 Bryobacteraceae bacterium | reverse complement strand
AACAGGCCGAAGCACCTTACGAAGAAACCGTCCTCGAAGAGCAGGCGTGGCCCGCCGAGGAGCCCGTGCCCCTGGCTGCGCGCCCTGCGCCGCCCCGCCGGAAGGCGCTGGCGCCCGAGCCGGAAAGCCGTGATGACGCCATCGAGCGGGTGATCGCCGCCGCGCGCTTCCTGCGCCGCGAGGATCCCTCCAACCCGGTGCCTTACCTGTTGCTGCGCGCGCTGCGCTGGGGCGAGCTGCGTGCGGTTGGGGGGAGCCCGGACGCTTCGCTGCTCGAGGCTCCTTCCACCGAGACCCGGCAGCTGTTGAAGCGCCTGGCCAGCGAAGGGTCCTGGCCGGAACTGCTGGATGCCGCCGAGGAAGCGGCCGGCATGCCGTGTGGCCGCGCCTGGCTGGACGTGCAACGTCACGCCGTTCGCGCCCTGTCAGAGCTAGGCTACGAGGCGCCTGCCTCGGCGCTTCGATCCGAATTGCGCGCGCTGCTGGCCGATTACCCTGATTTGCCCAACTGGTCGCTCAGCGACGACACGCCCGTGGCCAATGCCGACACGCAGGCCTGGCTGAAGGAAGAGATCCTTCCCGCGCCGCCGCAACAGCAGGGCACAGAAGAGAGCTACACGCCCCCGCCCCGCTGGGAGGGGGAGGCACCGGTTGAAACCGGCGAGCAGCCGCCGGACGCCTACATGCTCGCCATGGAGGCGCTGCGGGCCGGCCGGCGCAAGGATGCCGTGGAGATCCTGGCTCGCGAGGCCGCACAGGAGCGCTCCGGGCGCGCGCGCTTCCTGCGGCGCATCCAGTTGGCGGAGGTGTGCATGGCGGCCGGTTACGAGGCCGTGGCGTGGCCCATCCTGGAGGAACTGGCCGACGAGATCGAACAGAGGAAACTGGAGGAGTGGGAGGCGCCTGAGACGGTCGCGCATCCGTTGACGCTGCTGTTCCGCTGCCTTTCCAAGCTCGATCGCGACAGCGAGGAGAAGCAAAGGATTTATGCGCGCATCTGCCGTCTGGACCCGGTCCAGGCGCTGGCCTGCACGAGGTGAAAGGGGGGACCGACCTGGCCATGATCGCGAGCAGCTTCCAACGGCCCCGCGCCGGTTAGCCTATGGCGAGACCAGACGGGGAAGGAGCAGTCACGCTGTCAGTGCTCGACCGCTTGATAGACTCCGAGCCTGCCCGCCAGGCCGAAGCCCCGCTGACGCGGGCTCAATCCTTGCGGCGATTGAAGGCTGCGGTCAAGCGCGACTTGGAGTGGCTGCTGAACACGCGGCGCACGATCCAAGAAGCGCCGTCGGGAGCGACGGAGCTCGAGCGATCGGTCTATCATTACGGCTTGCCCGACTTCACCGGCTTCAGCCTGCGCTCGACGCGCGACCAGCAGAAGATCGTCAAGATGCTGGAGTCCACAATCGCGCAGTTCGAGCCGCGCCTGGCGAACGTGCGTGTCACCATGGAACCGGTGAGCGAGAACGCGCGCCTGCTGCGTTTCGTCATCGAGGGTTTGCTGCGTGTGGACCCGGCGCCGGAACGGGTGAGCTTCGACACCGTGCTGGAGCTTTCCAGCGGGCGCTATCTGGTGATGGGGGAACCCGGTGCGGGATGAGCTGCTCGATTACTACACGCGCGAGCTGACCTTCCTGCGCCAGCTCGGGGCGGAGTTCGCGGAGAAATACCCGAAGATCGCCTCGCGCCTGGTTCTGGAGCCGGACCGGTGCGAGGATCCGCACGTCGAGCGGTTGATCGAGGCATTTGCCTTCCTGGCGGCGCGTGTCCATCTCAAGCTCGAGGATGAATTCCCGCAGATCACCGAGGCGCTGCTCGGCATGCTCTACCCTCACTACCTGCGCCCGGTGCCCTCGATGTCGGTGGTGGAATTTCACCTGGATCCGGAACAGGGCAAGCTCACCACGGGCCTGACGGTGCCGCGCGACACCATGTTGTATTCGCGGCCGGCGGAGGGCTATCCGTGCAAGTTCCGCACTTGCTACGACACCACGTTGTGGCCGCTGCGCGTGGTCGCCGCGCAGTGGACCACGCCCGATCGCCTCCGCCCACCCCTGCGCACGCCGGCCGTGGCGGTTCTACGTCTCGAACTGCGCTGCCTGCCAGACGTCACTTTCGAGAAGCTGGCGCTCGACCGGCTGCGCTTCTATCTGAGCGGCGACAGTCAGGTGGTTTTCGCGCTTTACGAGCTGCTGCTGAACAACGCATTCGAGATTTTGCTGCGCGATCCCACCGCCGGCTCCCGCGTCCGCCCGGTCAGCCTGCCCCGACACGTGCTGCGGCCCGTCGGTTTCCAGCCCGACGAGGGCGTGCTCCCCTACCCGCGGCGATCCTTCCTGGCCTACCGGCTGTTGCAAGAATACTTCGCATTCCCCGAGAAATTCCTCTTCATCGAGCTGGGCGGCCTGGATGCCCTCGCCCGCGCGCAGTTCCAGGAGTGCGCGGAGATCCTCTTGCTGATCTCTCCCTTCGAGCGAGCCGAGCGCCACCAGGTTCTCGAGCTGGGCGTATCCGAGAAGACGCTGCGCCCGTTCACCACCCCCGTCATCAACCTTTTCCCGCAGACCGCCGAGCCGATCCTGCTCGATCAGACCCGCTACGAGTATCCCGTGATCCCCGACGTGCGGCGACGGCGATCGATGGAAGTCTTCTCGGTGGATGAGGTGGTCAGCTCCAGCCCGCGGTCGCCCGAGGTCATCCGCTTCGAGCCCTTCTATTCCTTCCGCCACGGCGCGCGGCGCGACCGGCGGCAGACCTTTTGGATGACCACGCGGCACCTGGGCGAACGGGTGGGCGACAGCGCGCCCGACGTCTACCTCATGCTGGTGGACCTCTCCGGCCGGCCCGCGCGGCCCGACGTGGACACTCTCACCGTGCGGTGCACCTGCACCAACCGCGACCTCCCATCCCGCCTGCCGTTTGGCAGCGAGATGGGCGACTTCGAGATGGAAGGCGTTTCCGGGCTCCAGAGGATCGTGTGCCTGCACAAACCCACGGCGACCATCCGCCCGCCCACGGGCCGGGGGGCGCTGTGGCGGCTGGTCTCGCACCTAGCGCTCAATTACCTCTCGCTGGTCGAGGAGGGCCGCGAGGCGCTCCAGGAGATCCTGCGCCTGTACAATTTCTCCGACTCGGCCTATCTGGACAAGCAGATTGCGGGCATCACGCAGGTGCACAGCGAGCCGCACTTCGCGCGCGTGCGCTCGGACTACGGCGTCAGCTTCGCGCGCGGCCTGCGCGTGCACGTCAGGCTGGACGAGCAGCAGTTCGAGGGCGGCGGCGCCTACCTGTTCGCCAGCGTGCTCGAGAACTTCCTCGGGCTCTACGTGGCAATGAACAGCTTCGTCGAGGTCGTAGTTTCCACCGAACAGCGAAAGGAGGTGATGCGCGCGTGGCCGCCGAGAGCCGGCCGGCAGATCCTGTTGTGAGCGGCGAGGCGCCCACGCTGCCCTCGCGCGGGCAGGCGGAATTGGAACGGGCGCTGGAGCGGGAGCCCTGGCGCTTCGATTTCTTCCAGGCGGTGCGGTTGCTGGAGCGGCTGGATCCGGAGCGCAAGCCGGTGGGCCGCTTCGTGCGGCCGCGCCAGGAGGTCGTGCGGTTCGCGGCCAACCCCTCGGTGGTCTTTCCCGCCAGCCAGATCCAGTCGCTGGAACTCCGTCCGGACGGGCCCGCTCGCATGACGGTCAATTTCATGGGCCTGTTCGGGCCCATGGGCGTGCTTCCCCAGGCCTACACCGAGCTCATCATCAGCCGGATCCGGGAACGAGATTACGCGCTGCGGGACTTCCTCGATCTGTTCAACCATCGCATGATCTCGCTGTTCTACCGGGCCTGGGAGCGCTACCGCTTCGGCATCAGCTACGAAAGAGGCGAGAAAGACCGGCTGTCCGGCGTGCTCCTGGACCTGATCGGGCTGGGGACGCCCGGCTTGCAGGGCCGCCAGGCGGTCGAGGACCAGGCGCTACTGTACTACGCCGGGCTGCTGGCGCAGTTCCCGCGTTCGGCCAGCGCCCTCGAACAGATCCTCGGCGATTACTTCGACGTGCCGGTCGAAGTCGTGCAATTTGCGGGAGGGTGGTACCGGCTGGACCCGCAGATCCAAGGCCGGCTGGATGAGACGAACGAGGAGTACGAGCAACTGGCCGTGGGCGCCGTGATCGGCGATGAAGTCTGGGAATCGCAGGCGCGAGTGCGCGTGCGCCTGGGACCGCTCACGCTCGAGCAATATCTGGAATTTCTGCCCACCGGGTCGGCCTTCGAACCCCTGCGCGCCCTCATCCGCTTTTTCGCCGGCGACCAGCTCGATTTCGAAGTGCAACTGGTGCTCAGGCGCGACGAAGTGCCCTGCTGCGAGCTGGGCGCGGAGACCGGTGCTGCGCCCAGGCTGGGTTGGGTGAGTTGGATCCGCTGGTCGGCCATGACGCGGGACCCGGAGGAAACGGTTTTGAGGTTGCAGACTTGGGCAGTGAACCGGAGGGAAGCACCATGCCCGTCAACTTGAGATCGCTGATCGAGAAACTCAACGACACGGTGCGCAGCGGGCTGGAGGCCGCGGCCGGGCTGTGCGTGGCGCGCACCCATTACGAGGTGGAGATCGAGCACTACCTGATGAAACTGCTCGAGGCCACCGACAGCGACTTCGCCCGCATCGCGCGCCACTACGGGGTGGACACTTCGCAGCTCAGCAAGGAATTGACCCGCAGCCTGGACCGGATGAAGCGTGGCAACGCCCGCGGCCCGGCACTGAGTCAGTGGCTGGTGCGGATGCTCACGGAGGCCTGGACCATCGCCACGCTGGACTTCAACGCGGGGCAGATCCGCAGTGGCTTCACCATCCTCGCCCTGCGCACGCACGATGATCTGCTGCGGCTGGTCAACGAGGTCAGCCGCGAATTCCAGAAGATCCAGGGCGAGGACCTGCGGAAGAACTTCGCCACGATCGTTGCCGGCTCGCCCGAGGAAGCGGCCGCCGTGGCCGCTGCCGCGCCCGCTGCTCCAGCACGAGCGGCGCCCGGCAAGACCCCCAACCTCGACCAGTACACCATTGACCTGACCGAGCGGGCGCGAGCGGGCAAGCTGGATCCCGTGCTGGGCCGCGACTTCGAGATCCGCCAGATCATTGACATTCTGATGCGCCGGCGCCAGAACAATCCCATCCTGACGGGCGAGGCCGGAGTGGGCAAGACCGCCGTGGTCGAGGGTTTCGCGCAGCGCGTCGTGCAGGGCGACGTGCCGGCGCCGTTGCGCAACGTGAGCGTGCGCGCCCTGGATCTGGCCCTGTTGCAGGCCGGCGCGGGGATCAAGGGGGAGTTCGAAAACCGGCTGAAAGGGCTCATCGAGGAGGTAAAGGCCTCCCCCCAGCCGATCATCCTGTTCATTGACGAGGCGCATACGCTGATCGGCGCGGGCGGGCAGGCGGGATTGAGCGACGCGGCCAACCTTCTGAAGCCCGCGCTGGCGCGGGGCGAGCTGCGCACGATCGCAGCCACCACCTGGAGCGAATATAAGAAATACTTCGAAAAGGACGCCGCTCTGGCCCGCCGCTTCCAAGTGGTCAAGGTGGATGAGCCCGGCGAAGAGCAGTGCATGGTCATGCTGCGGGGCATCGTCGGAGCGCTCGAGAAGCACCATAACGTGCGGATCCTGGACGAGGCGGTGCGGGCGGCGGTGCGACTCTCGCACCGTTATCTGGCCGGCCGCCAGCTCCCCGACAAGGCCGTCAGCGTGCTCGATACGGCCTGCGCGCGGCTGGCGCTCGGTCAGGCGGCCACGCCGCCGGCCATCGAGGACGTACAGCGGCGCCTCGATGACCTGCGCGTGCAGAAGCGGGTGCTGGAGCGCGAGGCGGCCGTCGGTGCGGACCATGCCGAGAGGCTGCGGGCGATCGAGAGCGAAATCCCCGCGCTCGAGGAACGTCTCCGCAGGCTCACCGAGCGGTGGGAAAGGGAGCGCAACCTGGTCGAACGGATCCGTGAGCTTCGTGCGAAGCTCGAGGCGATGGCGGGGGCGGCCCCTGCGCGCGTCCTCGCCGCGGCCGGGGGCGACGGGAAGGCGGGGGTGCAGGAGGAGGTCGCCGGGGAGGCGGTGACGGCGCCCTCCGATGGCGCGGCTGCCCTGCGTGCGGAACTGGAGTCCCTGAGCCGCGAACTGGCCGAGCTTCAGGGCGACGAGCCCCTCATGCAGGTCTGCGTGGACGCGCAGATCGTCAGCGAAGTCATTTCCGCCTGGACCGGCATTCCCGTGGGCAAGATGGTCAAGGATGAGCTCCAGACGCTGCTGTCGCTCGAGCGGGTGCTGGGCGAGCGCATCATCGGTCAGGACCACGCCCTGAAGGTCATCAGCGAGCGCATCGTCAGTTCGCGGGCTTCCATGGACGATCCGAACAAGCCCGTAGGAGTGTTTCTGCTGGTGGGTCCCAGCGGGGTGGGCAAGACGGAGACGGCGCTGGTGCTCTCGGACCTGCTCTACGGCGGCGAGCGCAATCTGATCACCATCAACATGTCCGAGTTCCAGGAGGCCCACACGGTTTCCACGCTCAAAGGCGCGCCGCCCGGATACGTGGGCTACGGCGAGGGCGGCGTCCTGACGGAGGCCGTGCGGCGGCGTCCTTACTCGGTGGTGCTGCTGGACGAGGTCGAGAAGGCCCATCCCGACGTGCTCGAGCTTTTCTACCAGGTTTTCGACAAGGGCGTCATGGAGGATGGCGAGGGCCGCGAAATCGACTTCAAGAATACCATCATCATGCTCACCACCAATGCCTGCTCGGACGCCATCATGAAGCTGTGCGCGGATCCGGAGACCGCGCCTTCGCCCGAGGCGCTGGTGCGCGCCATCAAGCCGGAGCTCAACAAGATCTTCAAGCCGGCTTTCCTGGGGCGGTTGGTGATCGTCCCGTACTATCCGCTGCGCGACGAGGCGCTCAGGAAGATCATCGAGCTGAAGCTCGGGAAGATCCAGCGGCGCATCCGCGAGAACCACCGCATCGAGTTCAGCTACGACCCGTCGCTGGTGGAAGAGGTGGCGCGGCGCTGCACCGAAGTGGAGAGCGGGGCGCGCAACGTGGACAACATCCTCACCAACACGCTGTTGCCCGATATCTCGCGGCAACTGCTGGCGCGGATGGCCGAGGGCGAGAAGCTGAGCTCGATCCACGCGGGCGTCGGGGAGGACGGCGCCTTCACCTATCGCTTCGCCTGAGGGCGGCGAGGCCTTCAGGCCGGGAGGTCCGTGGCATGGGAAGCCCGATCAGCCAGACGGAGCGCTTGTTGCGCCTTTCGACCCCGCTGGGGCCCGACGTGCTGCTGCTGCGCTCGTTCAGCGGGCGCGAAGCCATTTCGGAACTGTTCTGTTTCCATCTCGACCTGCTCGCGGAGAACCACAACATCAACTTCGACGACATCGTGGGCAAGAACGTGACGTTCGCCGTGACGCTGGCCGACGGGGAGAATTTCCGCTATTTCAACGGCTACGTCAGCCGCTTCGCGCAACTGCCCGGCATCGGCCGGCTGGCCCGCTACCAGGCGGATGTGGTGCCGCACCTGTGGTTCCTCACCCGGACCACGGACTGCCGCATCTACCAGAACCTGAGCGTGCCCGACATCATCCGCGACGTGCTCGAGCGTCACGGCATCCAGGACGTCGAATTCCGGCTCCAGGCGAGCTACCCCAAGCGCGAGTACTGCGTGCAGTACCGGGAGACGTCCTATCATTTCATCCAGCGGCTGATGGAGCAGGAGGGAATCTACTACTTTTTCCGGCACGAGGATGGCAAGCACACGCTCGTGCTGGGCGATTCTCCCAGCGCCCATCCGCCCTGCCCGCATCAGGAGAAGGCCCGCTATGCGCCGGCTACGGGCCCGGGCTTCGCCGCTGCCGAGGACTACGTCACCAGCTGGCGGCTCCAGCACGAGCTGCGCGCGGGGCGCTGCACCGTCACCGACTTCAATTTCGAGACGCCCACCACCAGCCTGCTCACCAGCCTGGAAAGCAAGATCCAGCAGGGCGGCAACACGCGGCTGGAGCTCTACGATTTCCCCGGCGAATACCTGCGCCGCGACGAGGGCGAGCGCGAGGTGCGTCTGCGCGTGGAGCGCGAGGAGTGCGCGCATGTGCTGATCGAGGGCGCCGGCACCTGCCGCGCCTTCGTCCCCGGCTTCCGTTTCGAGTTGTACGATCACGGGCGCAAGGACCAGAACCGCGCCTACGTGATCACTTCGGTGACCCACAACGCAGTGGAGGGCGCCTTCTACTCCGGGGTGGGCGGCCCGGAGGAAGCCAGCTACGACAATCTGTTCACTGCCCTTCCGCTCGACGTACCCTTCCGCCCGCAGCGCGTGACGCCAAAGCCGGTGGTGCACGGCTCGCAGACGGCGATCGTGGTGGGACCTGCGGGCGAGGAGATCTACACCGACAAGTACGGGCGCGTCAAGGTCCAGTTCCACTGGGACCGCCTGGGCAAGCACAACGAGAAGAGCTCGTGTTGGATCCGGGTGTCGCAACCCTGGGCGGGGAAGGGCTGGGGCGGCATCTGGCTCCCGCGGATCGGCCAGGAGGTGATCGTGGACTTTCTGGAAGGCGATCCCGACCGTCCCGTCATCACCGGGCGGGTGTACAACGCTGCCCAGATGCCTCCCTACGAGCTGCCTGCCCAGCAGACCAGGAGCGGCTTCAAGTCGCGCAGCAGCAAGGAGGGCACTTCCCGGAACTACAACGAGATCCGGTTCGAGGACAAGAAAGGCGCCGAGGAGATTCTGGTGCACGCCGAGCGGAATCTGACCGTCGTGGTGGAGAACGATGAGACACGCACGATCTACGGGAGCCGGGTCACCGGCATCAAGAAGGACGAGACGCTGACCATCAGCGAAGGAGACCGCAAGGAGACCCTCGAGCAGGGCAACGATACGCTGGAGATCTGGAAGGGCAACCGCGACGTCACGCTGATGCAGGGCAGCGACAGCCTGACCGTGCAGGCGGGCAACGTCACCGTGAAGGCGCCTGCGGGCACGCACTCGACCACTGCACTACAGATCGAGGTGACCGGTACGACCAGCGTGAAAGTCGTCTGCGGCAGCAGCTCCATCCAGTTGACGCCCGGCTCGATCGACATCACGAGCCCCCTGGTCACGATCAAGGGAGGACTGGTCAAGATCAACTGCTGAGGCGGCGCCATGAAACCTGCAGCCCGAGTCACGGACGCGCACACCTGCCCGATGTCCAGCGGCACGGTGCCGCACGTCGGCGGTCCCGTTCTGCCCCCGTGCGCTCCGCAGGTGCTGGTGGGCGGGCTGCCGCAGGCGCGCATCAGCGATTTGGCCACTTGCGCGGGCCCTCCCGACGTGATCGCGCAAGGAGCCGCCACGGTGCTGGTGCAGGGGCTTCCTGCGGCGCGGCAAGGCGACGCGACCGCTCACGGGGGCGCGATCGTGACGGGGCTCTCCAGCGTGCTCATCGGCGGCCCGACCTTCACGGCGCGCGCCGTGCGCCCGGAGCTCCGCCTGCGCTGGGGCTGGCCGCCCTGGGAGTGGAGGCTCACCTACGGGGAGTCCATCGAGATACGCCCAGACCCGTTGGATCCGAGCTTCCAGAGCCGCGCCTTGGCGGCTTTGATCCGCCTGGACTTGACGCGGACGATGCACAGCGCCTTGGATGCGATCGAGGCTAGCGGCCACCGCGTGATCGTCGAGAACTACCGCCCCGGCCCGGGGGACCCCCCGTTCAACGCCTTCTGCGTCGCGCACGACATCGTTGCAGCGCAGGACCCCGAGCGCGGCAGCGACTCGACAGTAGTCTGGAATCCCGACGTGCACAGCATGGGCGGCCCTCCGGGAACGGTCGCCAACTGGCAGCAGCCGGGAGCGGACGTGATTCTGGGCCACGAACTCATCCACTCCGCGCACTGCGCCACCGGGACCCACGGCGACAATTGGCGGAATGGCGTGGCTGTGAACGAGGAACGAAATACCGTAGGCCTGCCGCCCCAAGTCTACAATCATCCCAACGACCAGAGCAATTACAACGGCACCCAGTTGCCCGACACGACCGGGCAACCGTACACGGAAAATCAGTTGCGGCAGGAATATCGTGAGCGGGGCATCAACTCGCCTGTGACCGGTAGCCCGCCCGAGCCGCGACCATCCTATTACCCCGGGCCGAACCCGGTCTTTTGACCCTGATGCGCACCAGGCGGTGGCTGCTACTACTTTCGGCGATCGCAGTTTGGACTCTGGCTGAAACGCAGGGCGGCAGAGAACATGGTGGGAGAAAAGCCAAGATGACGTACCCGGTAACGCTGGCCGCCAGCTTCCGAACGACGGCCGATCAGTTGGAACTCGACTACGTTGTCAGCAACGGTTCTCGCGAACCGGTTTTCCTCATTGACGTCAGCATTCGGGTGACGGCCGAGGGCGTGGCCGTAGAGCCCGGCGCCCCGCGCGTCGAGCTGGCGGGCAACAGCGTCGTGTTGCTGCGCAGCGCCCTGCGGCCCATCCCCCCCAACGTGACCTACGCTGTGCCTCCGCAGGCATACGCTACCCGGCTGGAGCCGGGCGGCACGATCCGGCGTTCGCTCCGGCTGCCGCTGCCGTTGGCGCCTGCCGGACTGCCGCCCAAGCGAGAGCCCAAGCAGGCGGTTTTCGAACGAGTGACGTTTTTGCTCGGGGTGGTGCCTTCCTCGGCGGTGCCCGGCGTCCAGAGGCAAGAGATCGGAGGAACTGAGGTTTGGCTGCTTCCCGTTGACGCTGTGGATCACCAAGTCGAGTTGCGCGCCGAGGCCAGGGTCGCTAATCTGCGGGTGTTGGTGGAGAGGTGAATGGCGCCACCGCAGGGTGCGGCCTGTTTTCCACGGGCGCCGGTAGCGCGGGCCATGAAACTTCTGGTGTTCTCCGACATTCACGGCGACGAAGCTGCCTTGCAACGCTTGATGGCCATCGAGGCCGACTATTATTTCGCGGCCGGCGATCTGAGCAGTTGGGGGCGTGGCCTCGACCGGCTGGGTCCTTTGCTGGCCGCCCGCGGCGAGCGTGTGTGGGTGCTGCCCGGAAACCACGAGTCTGCCGAGGCGGTGGCGAGCTTCGCCCGGCGGTGGGGGCTGAATGACTTCCACGAACGGAGCTTCCGGGTCGCGGGCTATCATATCGCCGGTCTCGGCTATTCGAATCCCACGCCGTTCGACACACCCGGCGAGTACAGCGAAGAGGAGATCGCCCGACGGCTGGAGAAATTCGCTTCGCTCGAACCGCTGGTGCTCATCTGCCATTGCCCGCCCTGGAACACTCCCCTGGACCGTGTCCGCGAGGGCGTGCACGCCGGCAGCCGTTCCCTGCGCGAGTTCGTCGAGCGCGTGCAGCCGGCGTACCTTTTCTGCGGCCACATCCACGAGGCCGAGGGCATCGCGGTGCAGCTCGGGCGGACGCAGGCTTTCAGCGTTGGCAAGCGAGGGCATTTGCTGGAGCTGGCGCCCCTCTGAGCGGACCGGCCTTGGAAGGCTCTTGGCCGCCGGGCGCGGCAGTGCTACATTGAAACTGGGTAGGGTTCCGGGAGGTGAGCGATGGGGGCCGCTGTTCAGCCGACCCCGGTGTTCAGCCGGGAGGAACTGGATCTGATCGTCGAGTTGCTCGAGCGGGAGCGAGCCGAACTGCCGGCAGAGATCCATCGCACGCGCACGTGCGAAGTTCGCGACCAGTTGCGCCGCAGGCTGGAGATGGTCAACCATCTCCTGGAGCGGCTGGCTCGTTGAGCCCGATTTGCGGCCGGTCGCTCTCGCAAGCGGGAAACCCAAAGACCGGCTGCGCTAGAATGAAGACGAAAGCGCAGATCCGCGCATGTCCCAACGATGACGATCCTCGAAGAACTGGAAAGGGAATACGAGGCGCTCCGCCAGCAAGCTGAAGCTGTGCGGGGCTATCTTTGACGTCCCGGCCAAGAAAGCCCGCCTGGCGGAACTCGAGCGGCAGATCGCAGCGCCGGATTTCTGGGGTCAGCCTGAACGGAGCCAGAAAATCCTGCGCGAGCGCAAACGGCTGGAAGAGGACATCGCCGAGGATGCGGGAATTGCGCGCGCCCTGTCGGATCTGGAAACGCTCATCGAGCTGGGCCGCGAAGGCGAAGAGGTGGGCGCCGACATCCGTCAGGAGATGCGCGCGCTTTCGGCGCGGCTGGAAGAGCTGGAGACCCGCATGCTGCTTTCCGGGGAAAACGATCATCGCAGTGCGATCGTCACGATTCACCCCGGAGCCGGCGGCACCGAGAGCCAGGACTGGGCCGAGATGCTGCTTCGGATGTACCTCCGCTGGGCCGAACGCAAGGGTTTCGGGACCGTGATCACGGACCGGTTGGACGGGGAAGTGGCAGGCATCAAATCCGTGACCTTCGAGGTCAACGGCGACTATGCCTACGGCCTGCTCCAGTCCGAGATCGGCGTGCACCGCCTGGTGCGCATTTCGCCCTTCGACGCAAACGCGCGGCGACACACCTCCTTCGCCAGCGTCTTCGTCTACCCGCAGGTGGACGACGAGATCAAGATCGAGATCCGCCCCGAGGACCTGCGGATAGACACTTTCCGCGCCAGCGGCCACGGGGGCCAGCACGTCAACCGCACGGACTCGGCCGTACGCATCGTGCACCTGCCCACCGGCATCGTGGTGCAGTGCCAGAACGAGCGTTCCCAGCACAAGAACCGGGAGATGGCCATGAAACAGCTGCGGGCGCGGCTCTACGAGCTGGAACTCGAAAAGCGGCGCGAGGAGGAGCGAAGGCTCGAGGAAAGCAAGGCCGACATTGATTTCGGCAGCCAGATCCGCAGCTACGTGCTGGCGCCCTATCGCATGGTCAAGGATCTTCGCACGCGGCTCACCGTCGGCGATGTGGACCGGGTGCTGGACGGCGACCTGGATCCCTTCATGCGGGCGTTCCTGGTGTGGCGCAAGACCGGCAAGCTTGCGGGCGAGGATCGCGACCTGCCCGATTGACGCCTGCGATGGTCTGCAGCCGGGATATCGAGCGCGCGGCCGAGCTGATCCGCGCAGGCGGGCTGGTGGCATTCCCGACGGAGACGGTCTACGGCCTGGGAGCCAACGCGCTGGATCGTGCGGCGGTGCGCCGCATCTTCCAGGTGAAAGGACGGCCGGTCACCAGCCCGCTGATCGTCCACGTGGATTCGCCCGAGATGGCGCGGAGATTGGCGCGCGAGTGGCCCCCGGAAGCCGAACGGCTGGCCCAGCGCTTCTGGCCCGGTCCGTTGACGCTGGTGCTGCCGAAAGCGGCCTGCATCCCGGCTGAGGTCACCGCCGGTCTCGATACGGTCGGCTTGCGCATGCCAGCACACCCGGTGGCACTGGAGTTGATCCGCACGGCGGGCGTTCCGATCGCCGCGCCCAGCGCCAATCGGTTCACCGAACTGTCGCCTACGACTGCCGAGCACGTGCGCCGCGCCTTGGGAGACTCGGTGGATATGATTCTCGACGGAGGGCCGACGCAGGTGGGCCTCGAATCCACCGTGCTCTGGCTGGCCGGACCGCCCCGCTTGCTACGGCCCGGAATGATCCTGCGCCGACAGATCGAGGAGGTGATCGGGCCGGTCGAGGTCGCCGGCCGGATCGAGGACGGCCTGCCTCATCCTTCCCCTGGCCTTCATCCGCGCCACTACAGCCCGCGCACCCCACTCGTCCTCGTCACCGATGGCGTGCTGCCGCCGGGCCGCGGCGCTTATTTGTGGATCGGCAGGCCGGCGGCGGCCGCACGCAGCGTCCGCATGCCTTCGGATGCCGTGGCCTACGCGGCTCGCCTGTACGATACTTTGCACACGCTCGACGCTGAGGGCTGGGACTGGATCGCGGTCGAACGACCTCCTGAGCTGCCGGAGTGGATCCCGGTGCTCGACCGCCTCCGGCGCGCAGCGGGGCGCTGAAACCGGGCGAGCTCACTGCACGGTGAAGCGGCCGCGCAGCCGGATATCCTCCGACGAGGCGCCGATCAGCACTTCGAAGTCCCCCGGTTCCACGGTCCAGCGCAAGTTCTGGTCGAGGAGGCTCAGCTCCTCGGGCCCCAAGGTGAAGACGACCTCGCGCTCCTCGCCGGGCTCCAACCACACCTTGACGAAGCCCCGAAGCTCCTTCAGGGGACGCGAGACGGTGCTGATCAAGTCGTTCAGATAAAGCTGCACGACTTCAGCGCCGGCCCGTGGGCCCGCATTCCTCACTTTCAGGCCGACCTTCACCGACCCATCGCGCGGAATCACGGCCGGGTGGATGCGCAGGTCGCGGTACTCGAAGCGGGTGTAACTCAGGCCGTACCCGAATTCCCAGAGCGGGGTCGCCTCCATGTCCACGTATCCGCGCCCCTTCATCCGCGCTGCTTTCGTCGCCGTGTGGTTGTAATACACCGGCAACTGGCCCACGTGGCGCGGAACGGTCACCGGGAGGCGTCCAGTGGGGTTCACGTCGCCGAACAGCACCTCGGCCACGGCCCGGCCGCCTTGTTCGCCAGGGAGCCAGGCCTCCACGATGGCCGGAACGTGTTCGGCGACCCAGCGGATGGAAAGCGGCCGCCCGTTGATCAGCACGACCACCGTCGGCGTGCCGGTGGCATGAACGGCCTTGATGAGATCCTCCTGCAAGCCGGTCAGGTCGAGGCTGACCGCGTCGCGTCCTTCGCCGTTGGTCTGGCGCGATTCGCCCACGACGACCACCGCCACCTGCGCCTGGCGCGCCGCCTCCTGCGCTTCGCGAATCTGATTGAGCTCCTCGCCGGTCACGTTGCAGCCCTTGACGTGCAGGACCCGCGCATGCGGTCCGAGCCGGGCGCGGATCCCTTCGAGCACTGTCACGATGTCCTGGAGGATGATCTTCGAGGTGTAGTCGCCGAGCTGGTTGCGTTCGTCGTGCGCGTTGGGTCCGATCACCGCGATCGTGCGGATGGCGCGCGGATCGAGAGGCAGCAGGTTGCCCTGGTTCTTGAGCAGCACGATCCCCTCGCGCGCCGCCTGAAGCGCCAGGCGCCGGTGCTCTTCACGCGGCACGCCTCGCACCGCTTCCTCCACATCCACGTACGGTCTTTCGAACAGGCCAAGCCGGAACTTCAGCCAGAGGATCCGCCGAACGGCGCGGTCCACCAGCTCGAGCGGAACGCGTCCCTTGCGCACGCCCTCGATGAGCTCGAGCATGAAAGCGGGTTCGTACGAGATGCCGACGTCCACCCCCGCCGTGAGCGCCAGCAAGCCCGCCTGGCCCTGATCGGCCGCGTGGCGCTCCTGGATGATCGTCGTGAGGCCCATGCCTTCGGCGAAGACCAGGCCGCGGAAGCCGAGCTCCTCGCGGAGGATCCTGGTCAGCAGCTTTTCGGAGGCGTGCGCCGCCACCCCGTCAATGGCGGGATAGGTGGCCATGACGCCCAGCGCTCCGCGCTTGCGGATGCCGGCGACCCACGGCGGCAGGAACACCTCTCGCAGGGTGCGCTCGGAGATTTCCATGGCGCCGCGCTCCAGTCCGCTGACGGGCTGGCTCTGGCCTGGATAGTGGCAAAGGCCCGCCACCACCTTGTCCGGTCGCGCCACGTCGTCGCCCTGCGCGCCGCGCACGATCGCCTCAGCGATCCGCGCGGTGAGATAGGGATCCTCGCTGTAGGCTTCCTGGTTCCTGCCCATGCGAGGGTCGCGGATGGGCTCGATCACCAGGGTGAACAGCGCATGGATGCCCACGGCGCGAGCTTCGTGCGCGGCGGCCGCATAGACGCGCTCGAGCAGGTCTACGTTCCACGTGCTGCCCAGGGCGGGCCCTTCGGGGAAGACGGTGCCGCCCGAGCACATCAGCCCGTGCGTACCCTCCTCGATTTGCAACAGAGGGATCTTCAGGCGCGTGCGGGTGAGTGCGATGCGCTGGAGTTCGTTGAAGAACTCCGCCTGCTGGCGCGGGCCTCCGGGCAACACATTGTCAGCCAGGGTGAAGAAACCGCCTCCCGGGCCCAGTCCCGGCAGGTGCGTTCCTTCAGCGAATCTCCGGCAGGATTCCTTCTTCACCTCCACGTAGCGCAGGACGGTTTCGCCGGTGTTCGTCGCCCCGCCGCCCATCTCGGCCCGATAAACGCAAGGCATGTTCATCTGCCCGACCTTCTCTTCGAGCGTCATGCGCCCGAGAAGGTCCTCGACCCGACGTTCGATGGGTTGGCGGGAATCGAGATAGACGGGCTGTTGCCGGAGGGGGACCGACGCGCCGGCCAGCATTGCCGCAAGCCACATCAGACGGGCGCCTTTCTTCCCCATGAGGGTCCTCCTTCAGGGTTGCTCCATCATTTCCACCAGTGCGTTGACGATGGCGTTTTCCGCGCAGCCGCGCTCGAGAGGCGAAACCACGATTTCGTAGCTCACCTGATCGTAGGCGGCATCGTCCGGGATGTACCCGACTGCGTCGTTGCAATGCGTGACCATGAAGGTGTTGGCAAACGGCGATTCCGCTTTCAAGCGCTCACCGATCATTGTCAGCACTTCTCCGGCCACGCCAGCGAGGACCGCATGACCGACTCTGAGCAGGGAGAGCCGGATGGCAACCGGCTCCGCCTCCAGGAAGCGAATCGGAGGACGCGGCGGCGCCGAGGCATCCGCACGCTTTTGACCCGGACACGTCACCACGCGCTGGGCGCCCCAGATGCGGGCCCGGGCAGTGGTGCGGATGGGCGGGAGCAGGCGGAGCGTTTCTTCTCCGAGGATGCGCGCCAGCGCGTCCACGCGGTCGAAACGGTCCTGCGTAGCGTAAATGGGATTCTGCTCGCCGGAAGCTGCGCTGGTCCACAGTGCGACGGCGCGATCGCCCAGGCGCTGTTCCACGTATTGCGTCGCAGCGCCCGGCAGGTCGCCGGTGATGAGGTGATTGCGGGGTCCCATGACGGTGCCATGGACCGGGTAGTTCATCAGGATGGCGATGGGCTCGCCGGAGAGCCTCTCGAACTTCACCGCGGCGAGGGTCTTGTCGGAGGGTCCTTGCGGGTTCATGCCCAGGCCCCAACTGCCGTCAGCCATCGGCGCCCGCCGATTGGTGTTCACGTATGCCTTGCCCTTGGCGACGCCGAACCTGGCGGGCTGGAGACCGTCGCTGGCTTGGCGGACAGACCGGAGGATAGCGTCCTCGACACCCCGCGTCCAGGAAGCTGCGCGCGATTGGAACTCCGGCTTGACGCGCGCCGCACCGGCCCGCAGCTCGCCGCCCTGCGCGCCGGCCAAGGCGTAGGACGTCAGCGCGCAAGCGTAAGCGACGCAGAGCCGCACACGCAGCCCGTCCACATGGCTGATCGGCGCACCTCCGTCATCCTGGAGTGGCATCCGGTCGGCGGAAGTCCAATGCCAGTTTCGCACTGGCGGATGGGTGAGAGGGGTCCGCCGGCCTGGGTGCATCCTGGCTCCGGCAGCGGGCCCGTTCCGCAGGGGCCGAAGCGGACCGCAGGGATTTACCACTCGACGCGGAGGCGCAGCCGCGCATCGCGGGCGCCCGTGGCTTCGAGCGCTCCCAACGCTGTCCCGCCAACGCTCGAAATGACGCCGGCCGAAGCCGTGGAAGTGATGTTGAGGCCGGGCGGCGAGTAGTTGGGATGATTCAGCACGTTGGTGACGCCGAGTTCGCCCCGGATGCGCACCCGTTCGGACACAGCCAGGTTCTTTACGAGCGTGGCGTGCATTACGTTCGTGCCCGGCCCCTTGATGACGCCCCGCGAGCAAGTGCCGAAGGCTCCGGGCTGCCAGACCCGGAACGCGTTGACGTCGAACCAGCGCTTCAGGGTCCGCTCACTCTTGGGGAGATTGGGATTGCGCAGGATGTCCGGGCGACGTGTGACATTGGGCGGAGTCGAGCTGGTCGTGTACGCGGTGCCCGTCGTGTCGGGCGCAGTCCAAGTGGGCGTCAGGAAGTCGCCGGACTGGAGCGTGTAAATGCCGTTCACCTCCCAGCCGCCCACCAGCAGGTTCAGGGCCCTGTTCACACCGCTCAGGAACCGCTTGCCCCTGCCGAACGGCAGCTCGTACATGCCGACGGCGTTCCAGCGGTGCGTGGGTATGTCCTCCCAGACGCCCCGCTCGCGGCGGCGGTCGAAGGCGTTTTCGGGAGTCTGGTTGCGATCCAGATCGCCGATGTCGCGTGCCAGCGTGTAGTAGGTCTGGAAGAACAAGCCGCCCTTGGTGCGGCGGCTGATCTGTATGGTGCCGGCGTGATACTAGTGGCCTGCACCGTTCGTGTAATAGAAGATATTCGGGTAGCGGGGGAAAGGCCTTTCGTTGAGTTTGTGGATGAAGAGCCGCGCGTCGGGCACAGGCTGGTTCATGTTATAGCCCCACTCGCCCTGCCGCGTGCCGGTACCGATGTAGGAGATCCTGAACCCTGTGCTCCAGCGCTGGTGCTCGACGGTGACGTTGTACTGGAAGCTGTAGGGGGTCCTCAGATACGGGTTGGTGGCGGAGGGGATGGTGATGGTGGTGGGACTGCCGGTGCCCGTTTCGGGAAAGACGCGCGGCAGGATCACGGTCGGCGCGTCCCTGGGGTTGGTGTAGGCCGGTTCCGTGATGCTGTAGGGACTGCCGCCGGCGACGGTGAGGTTGCGGGGCACCAGGTCATAGAACATTCCCCAACCTGCGCGGAAGACCGTGTGCGGGCCGAACGGGCGCCAGGCGACGCCGATTCGCGGCGCGAAGTTGTTGCGGTCGGCGAACACGAGGGTCCTGATGGGAAGTCCCGCCTGGCTGGCGGGAATCACCTGTACGTAACTGGCGGGGACCAGTGGGCTGACCAGCTTCATGTTTTCGTCCGGCACGACGATCTTGGCCAAGGCCGGGCTGAACGTCGCCATGTCGTTGCCATACCAGCCCGGTTCGTATTCGTAGCGAACGCCGAGATTCAGCGTCAGACTGGTGGTCGGGCGGAATTCGTCCGTGATGAAGCCGGAATAACCCCGGCGCTTTTCGTGCTCTTCCATGTTCTCCATGGCGCGCGAGGACGACGACGGGATTCCGAGCAGGAAATCCGCCCACGGATGGTTCGTAAACCGGTTGCTGAAGGTCACCGAACCGTAGAGGTCGTTGTTCAAGAACCGATCTATGCTCCAGTGATGACTGACCTGGAAGCCGGCCTTCAGGGCGTGGCGGCCTCGGAACCAGCTCCAGTGATCCTGGACGTAGAAGTTGTTGTTCCCGCGGGCGGGGCGATACTGGAGGCTGTTGCTGACACCCGTCATCGTGATGTTCTGGAAGCTGACGTTGAAAATGCCGGGGTAATCGGGAAGATTCGGATGCAAGCCCACCAGGCCGAGTTCCCTCACCAGAGCGAGGCCGCTCTCTTTCGGGTAGCGCGGGTTCACGTTGAAGGCGTAACCGGCGCGGAACTCGTTCACCACGGTCGGCTTGAAGGTGTGGGTGTAGGAGACGTAGTAGAAACGCGTTCTCCACTGGATCAGCGTGGGCTCGCGGCCGCCCAACTGCGACGTCACGCGGTAGGCGTTGTAGCCGTGCCGCACGAGCCGGCCTGTGAGGAAGGCCTTGTCCGAGATGCGGTGATCGAGCTTCTCGGTGAAATACCATTCGATGCCGGAATCCATGGAGTACAGCTTGCGAAAGTTGTTGACGAAATGTGTGTTGGGGTCCCCTTCGGTGGGCAGCGGGTAGAACCTCTCCTGGATCTTGAGCGAGACCGGATTGAGTCGGGAGGCCGGGATGCGGTTGCCGGGAAACGGTGCGTTGCCTCCCAAGGGATCGTTGACCGCGGTCAGGAGCAAGGAGAAGTCGCCCGCGCGCCATGGCACGGCCGGCACCGTGGCCGCGAGCGTCCCCGTGCTGACGCTGCTCTTGTTCAGTTCCATGGTCGAGAAGAAGAACGTCCGGTTGCGACCGTCATAGATGCGGGGCAGGTAGACGGGACCGCCCAGCGTGTATCCCGGCTGGTGTCCCACGCCCGCCGGGCGGGCCAACGCAAAGGTGCTCCGCGCCCGGAAGAACGGCGTCCGGTAGAAATCGAACACGCTGCCGTGCAGTTGATTGGTCCCGGACTTCGAGATGATGCTCACCTGTCCGATCGTGCCGAACTCGGCCGTGTTGTTGGCGACGTCCACGCGTATCTCCTGGAAACTTTCCATGTAATCGGTCAGCGGCGCGTTCGGGTTGCTCCCGGAGGTCACCATGAAGCTGATGCCGTCGAGCGAGTAGTCGCTTTGGTTGAGCCGGCTGCCGGCAAAACGCATGACGTAAACATCCTTGACGCGAGTGACGTTGGGCGTGAGCTGGAATATCATGAAGGCACCGCGACCGGCGTAGGGCAGCGACGACAGCAGGCGAACGCTCTTGGTATCCGAGATGCGCGCGCTTTCGGTCTCGATCAAGGTGGCGCCGGCCGACACCTCGATGGTCTGCTGGAGCTTCGCAATGTCGAGCTTCAGGTCTACGCGCCGGATATCACGCTGCGCAAGAAGGATGTCGCGGACAACGGCCTCCTGGAAGCCCGGCGCCCTGGCGCTGAGCGTGTATTCGCCATCGGGCAGCTGCGGGATCGTATAGAGACCCACCTCGTTGCTGGTCGTCTTGAAGCGGTATCCCGTCCGGTTGTGGACGACCTCGATCGCGACGTTTGCGATGACAGCGCCTTCCTGGTCGGTCACGATGCCGGTGATGGTGGCCAGAGTGCTCTGGCAAACGGCAACCGACGCCAGCAGAAGCAGGATCGAGGCGGCCTGGAGACGGTCCGTCAGCGCCGAAAGGAGGCCGTCGCGGCCCGCCCCCGGCGGGTGATTGGACGCATCGTTGAGACTTCGCACCGTAGTACCTCCTAATGGGGCAGCGCCGGCTGGGCTCGGGTTCGGGCGGAAACCATCCTCGCCGTTCGCCCGGGCAGTCGGAGCCCGGCAGCGAAACTGTCGCCCAAGCAATTGTCGCCATCGGGGCCCGGGCAGCGGATGGTAGTTCTGTGCGAATTTCGGTGGATCCGCGCGGCAGGCCGAATCTACGCGGAAAAGCACAGATTTCTTGATGGCATCGGTATCCGTTCGGCTACATGTAATGGATGGCCGTTCCGCGTCGCAGTGCCTCCTCGGAAGCCACCGGCGACCGGGATGGTGCAGAACTGCGCAGCACAGGGGGCGGCATCCGTCCGCAGGCAGAGCTGGCATGAGGGTGGAAGAGGGCGGTCGTACCGGCAAGACCAAGAGCCCGGGGAGTCCCGCGCGCACGGAACCCTTGCCTTTGGAGTTTCCGGGCGCACACTGGTTGGACGAAGAAGAGGTTCAGGCCGCGGCGAGAGTGCTGCGGGCGCGTTCTCCGTTCCGCTACTACGGGCCGGACATGCAGGACGAGGTGCGGAGCTTCGAGGAGGAATTTGCCCGCTTCGTAGGCGCGCGGTACGCGCTGGCCGTCAGCAGCGGCACCGGAGCACTCTTCACGGCGCTCTCGGCGCTCGAAGTCGGCCCCGGGCAAGAAGTGATCATTCCCGCTTACTTGTGGGTTTCGATCGCTTCGGCCGTCGTCTGCCACGGTGCGATCCCGGTCCTCGCGGACATTGACGACACGTTCTGTCTGGATCCGGCCGATGTGGAACGGCGGATCACTCCGCGCACACGCGGCATCATCATGGCGCACATGAGCGGCGCCCCGGGGGATGTGAAGGCGATCCAGGCGATCGCCAGAAGGCACGGACTTTTTCTGCTCGAGGACTGCGCTCAGTGCGTGGGCGGCAGCGTGGACGGACAGAGCGTGGGGACATTCGGCGACGTCGGCATTTTCAGCTTCCAGCTCAACAAGAACATCACTGCCGGCGAGGGGGGCTGCCTTGTGACCAGCGACGAACGGCTCCAAGAGCGCGCCGTCGCCTGGCACGACCTCGGATACTGCCGCGACCGTGCGGGAAGGCTGTTGCTGGAGGCGAACGGTCCGCACCTGTGGGGCAGGGGCTATCGCATGGATGAACTGCGCGCGGCGGTGCTCCGCGTGCAACTGCGCAAGTTGCCGCTGGTGACGGCGGCCATGCGAGCCAGCAAGTATCGCATCCGGCAGGCGCTCGAGGCCTTGCCGGGCGTCGGATTCCGGAGGATTCTCGATCCCGCCGGGGACACGGGCGCTTTCTTGATCACCGTGTACCCGGACGCCGGCCGTGCGCGCGCCGTCCAGCAGGCGTTGCGCGCCGAAGGCTTGGTTGCGCGGCCCGAAGGGATCAACAACATCGTGATGGCGGACTGGGGCTTGCACCTTTACTACAACAACCTCAGTCTGGTGGAGCATGCGCCGCTGGAGCCTTCCGGCTTTCCGTGGTCGGCGCCGCAGAACCGCGGGCTCGCCCGGCGTTACGGCAAAGGCGCCTGCCCGCGGGCCGACGACCTTTTCGAACGGAGCCTGCTGCTGGCGATCCCCTCCTGCTTGAGGCGGAAGGACGAGGACGAGATCATTCAGGCCTTCGAACGCGCACTGGCTCGAGCCTGAGGAAGCGGCGGCGGGGGCGAAAACCGCGCTGGGAACCCGGGTCGGTGAAATCTCCTACCGCGCTTCGCGGACCGCCGCTTCCTTCTGCCGCGCCAGCACCGCGGCCGGGTCGCGGCAGAATTGGAGCGGCGAGCAGCCCAGGAAGCGCCGGAACAGCTTGGCCAGGTAACTGACGTCTTTGTAACCGCAACGCTCGGAGACTTGCGAGACGTTGTAGGTGGGATCGAGGAGCAGCTTCTGCGCCAATTCCAGGCGCCTCGCTGTCAGGTAGGCGGCGAAGGTCTGGCCTGTCTCTTGCTTGAACAAGCGGCTGAAGTGGCTGCGCGAGAGCCCCAGTTCGGCGGCAACTGTCTTGGCGCACAGACGATGCGCGCCGCAGCCGGATTCGAGACGTTCGGTCACCAGCCGGCAGGCGCGCGCCACGATCTTCCTGCGGCGGCCCGATTCGAGAAGGCCGATTTCGTCCATCAGCAGGCCGCACCATTTCACCCACGCGCGCGCCATTTCGGGAGGGTTCGAGGCTCGGTGGAAGGCCTCGAGAGCATCTTTCTGGATTGTCTGGACTGTCCGCCGCGGACAGCCCAGTTCGCGCGCACTGAAGCAGATGGATTGCAGCGTGGAGGCGAGGAAGAGTCGTAGCGCGGCCAGTTCTTCGGCCGAGTCCTCTGCCCTGGCGATAGCGTCTGCGACCGAGGACGCGCATTCCCTGGCTTTCGCCAGGCTACCGTTGGTCAAGAGCTGGGGTAGTTCGAGGGCGATCCGGTAGGGCTCCTCGAGCGAGGGCTCGGCCGGGTGGTACGTGACGAAGTCCTCCTCCGAGTGCATCAGCGCCGAACAGGCCTCGCGATAGGATTCCCTCAACCCTTGCCATCCCTCGTGCCGGTTCCCCACGCCGATGCGAATGCGCGCCTGGCATCGCTCGCGGATGGAGTGCCGGAGCCGGTATGCAAGCGAACGCGCGTAGCCGGCGCCCGCGCCGCCGCTCTGCTGTCCGGGATCGTGGAAAAACACGCAGATTTCCCCCGAGGGAAGGTCGGCGAAGCTCAAGTCGCCGTGCGTCTCGCAAACGTCTTCTACAGCTTGCAGCGCACTGGTGGATTGAACTTCGTGCAGGAGCTCCTCTTCCGGCGGCCCGCTTTCGGGCGGCTCCATGCGGATGAGCAACACTCGATTGGGCGTGCGCTCGATACCGAGCCTGCTCATGAGCCTGCGCACCTCGGTGCGGTTCGGCGGCAGCCCTTGCAGCGCCAGGTAGGCGAGCTCCTTGCGGGCCAGGGCTCTTTCCCGGTGTTTACGGCGCTCCTCGCTGACGATCTCGCGGATCCGGCTCCAGCAACGGGCCAGCCACTGGGCGAACGCCTCCACGATCTGAGTCGTGGTGCGGATGTCCTCCTCGGAAACCACGGGGAGCTTCCGGTAGGCCTCGGCCAGACGTTCCAGATCCACGTAGCCGAGGGCGCTTGCCGCCCTTGCGACGCGCGCGAAGCTTTGCTCGGTAGGCGGCTCGCGCAACACCTGACCCGTGAACAGGGTGGCGATGTGACGGCCATCCGCGACCACCGGCACGGCGATGTCGGTGAGGCCGAAACGGCATTCGTACACGTAAGGACGCCCGGTCCGCTTGACGACTTCCGCCGCGGCAGCGTCGGAAACGCCGCAGGATTCGGCCTTGCGCCGCCCCCAGTCATTGATGAGGTTGCAGAATTCCGGGTGAGGATTCTTGCCGGGCGTGCCAAGCAATTGCGAGCAGGGCGCGTCCATGGCTTCCGTCGTGCCGAACGAGCGCATACGGGAAGCGCCGGAAGGGTCGCGTTCCGACCAGATCAAGTCCAGGTTTCTGATGGGATTGGCCTTGTTGAACAGAACCATCAGGACCCGGAAGAATTCCAGGTCCTGTTGGAAGTGGGCCCGGAACCTGACGCGTTCGGCGCCGGCAAGTAACTCGCTGCCCGGTGGATTGAGATCGAGCATCGCCCGCCTCGCCTGCCGGATTATAACATCGCGATGCGCAGGTTAGGACCGGCCAGGGAACCACCGGGCTCGGGGGAGGGTCAGGCCAGCGCCGCCGCGGCTCCTTCCATGCGGATGCCCGGTCTCGCCTGGCTAGCTCTGGCCGCGCCCGACCGTGGCATCCGCGCTGACGTCACTGCCGTGCGCGGAGGGAGCCGGCCATTGCGCGGTCGCGGAAAGCGCCTGTCTGGATGGAATTCGCGGTCTTGCGGAGAAGCGATGATGCGATCGAGCGGGCCCGGAGGCCACCCGCCGGGAACAGCCTCGCGCGGCGCCTCGGGCCGCTAACATGGAGAAGGGATTGGCTGGATGCAGCGGACACTCGCCCGACGCTTGCAAGCAGCCGTGATCGGCGATTCCGATCCACCCGGTCACGTTGTACGCATGGCCGAAGAAGCAGGTCGTTTGCTGGCGCGGCTCGGCATCACCGTGGTGTGTGGCGGGCTGGGAGGCGTGATGGAAGGCGTCAGCCGAGGTGCGCGCGAAGCGGGCGGATTGGTGATCGGAATCGTTCCTTCTTCCCGGCTGGAAGACGCCAATCCCTGGTGCAGCGTGGTCATTCCGACAGGGATGGGGCACGGGCGCAACGTGCTCACGGCACTGGCGGGCGATTTCGTGGTGGCGCTGGGCGGCGGCGCCGGAACGCTCTCGGAAATCTGCTTTGCTTGGATCCACGGCCGGCCCATTTTCGTTCTGACCGGCGCGGGAGGCTGGGCCGATCGTCTCGGCGGGAAAGCTCTCGATGCCCGCTCGAGCTCGACCGTTCGCGCGTGCGCCTCCCTCGAAGAACTCGAGCGCGCCCTGCGCGAGGCCTTCGGTGCTCTGCTCCAGGGCTAAGCCCCGCGGGGGTGCAGGCCCCGCCGCGCCAGCTCCGCCAGCACCTGATCGAGCAGCCGGTCGGGGGGCGCAGTGCCGTCCAGCACGAGGTCGGCATAACCCCGAGTGGGCAGGATGTACTTCTCTGCCATTGGCCGAACCGTCCTTTCGTACTGCCGGCGCACGGATTCCGGGGTGCGGCCGCGTTCGCGCACATCCCTTTCGAGCCGCCGAACCAAGCAGACCTCGTCGGGGGCCCCGACGAACAGCTTCAGATGCAGCCATCGCCGCACGGCCTCCCAGTAGAGTGTGAAAAGGCCTTCCACGATCAAGTACGGTGTTGGCTCCACCCGGTGGCGTTCGGGGCGGCGCACGTGTTGGGCGAAATCGTAGATCGGGACCTCGATGGCTTGGCCTGCCGCCAGCATGGCGAGATCCCGTGCAATCTGGTCGGCGTCGAGCGCCTCGGGCACGTCGAAATTCCACTGCGCCCGCTCTTCCAGGCCGAGATGCGAAAGATCGCGGTAGTAGCGGTCCAGCGCGAGCACCTGAGCCGCAAGAGCGGACATCAGATGGCGCGCCAGTTCGCTTTTGCCCGCGCAGGAGGGTCCGCCGATGCCGACTAGGACCGGTTTCAAATCCTGATGATAACCGGGGCTGGCAACCTCACGCGTTACGTCGGAAGGAGGCTGCTGCTGGCAAGGACGAGGAGCGCCCGTCGGCAATCCCGCATGGGCGTTGGCGAATCGGCGGTGACAAGGGTGGTGTCGAGAGGAATCAACCGGCACCGGCTCGTCGGCCAGGGCGTCACGACGATGCGCTGATGAGGTGGGAACGCGACGCCTGGCCGCGGCGTCGGGCACGGTCCTTGCGAAAGCGCAGCGCGGCACAGGAAGCCAGTGTGTAGGGAACGCCTCATGCGGTCGCCCGCCACGCAGCGGTCGAACAGCGTCCTGAGGCAGGACCATCCGTTGCTCGAGGCCGCCGGGGCAAACGTCCCTACCGGCGCGAGCCTGGGCCGTGCGATCTGCGTGGTTCGGTAAGAAGTTGGGCGAACGACCGCTCGCCAACGGAACGAGTCGCCCGCCGCGTTTGGGACCTGAGAGTTCGCGGAGCCGGTTTGCTCGCTCGGGGGGCCGCCGATGGAGGCGCTCCGTACGGGCCTGTGCGGGGGCCGCTTTGTGGGCTCGAGGGCCGGGCGAAGCTGGCTCCGCCCATGTTGCAGGGCTATCTGCCGCGCCGGCGGATGTGGTGAGCTGCGAAAAAGCCAGAGCAGGCTTGGCTGGCGGAAGCTCAATTGGACCTGGCGTCAGTCAGCCGTGTGGATTTTCGACTCGAGCTGACGATCCGCCGGCGAGGGCTGTGACTGTCCGGGAAACCCGAACCCAAACTCCGAGCCCAGCCGCTGCGGAGCTCAGTCCGAGGGGCAACGGCCTTGGGGCGGCTGCCGCCCTACACCCACCCCCGAGCCAGTCGAGGAGAGCCCGCCGATCGGGAGGAAGCGTCAGGAGGTCTTTTGGACGTTCTCAGCCTGAAGGCCCTTGGGCCCTTGCCTAACCTCGAACTCGACTTCGACGCCACTATCCAAGGTTCGGTAGCCCGGCATCTGGATCGCCGAGTAGTGCACGAACACGTCCTCGCCGGTAGAGCGCTGGATAAATCCGTAGCCCTTTGCGGCGTTGAACCACTTCACCACGCCTCTCTCGCGTGCCACGCCAGATTCTCCTCGAAGCTCTGGTAGCAGGTGCGCCAGTCGCGCGGAAGCCGGCAAGCGGACCCGAAAAGGAATAAGGTCACGAGCGCTAGCGCCGGTGACCGCTTGTGCCCTGCTGCGAAACTGCCTACCACACCACTACCGCGATTGCAGACAACTTCCCAGTATTTTGCACGCAAGTCGCCGGGTGCGTCAACAGGCAATCCCCCGCCGGTGCGTGCATGGCGCCCTGGCGCGCCACCTCGTGAGGTGGGTCCGTGCGGGGATGAAGTTCGCCCGGCGCCACATCGGCCCCTCACCGCTGCGGAAAGGCATCTTCCTGTTTCCAACCGCTGCACGGACGCCCACGCATTCGACGAGTGAGCCAGCGCGAATTCGAGGTCGAGGGGAGGCAAAGAGCCACGCCGTTGCCTCCGGGCGCCGACTCGCCGATCGTAGCCGAGAGCGGTCAGCCGGGGCAAAGGCCGCCAAAAGGTAGGGTCACGAGGGCTGGAATCGGAACCTGCGGGCGTGGCTGTGCGGAGGGAGGGGCTCCCCTGCACGCAAAGGCCACGCCGAACCGCTCCCAGCGCCGTGGCCGATTGCTGCTCTGAGGAGGTGGTCCCGGAGCGTCAGGGCGCAGTCCCTTTGAGGACAACTGGCACTCGCGGCCTCGCGGAAGTTCGGACGTGGTCCGGCCTCCGCTTGTCGAGATCATCGCGCACCGGGCGGTGCAGCTGGCGCAGGAACGCACTTGGAGGTGGCGGGCCCACAGGCCGCCCCGGCGGAGCTCGGTGGCTCGGGGGCGCCAGCTAGCGAATCCGGCCTCGACGAACCTCGCGCCTGTTCGAGCGGTTCTCCGCAGCCGTGGAGTCAGCGAATTCCCAGGGCATCGAGGAGGCTCCGAACGGGGGCAAACCCTCGGGCGCATGCAGGACCTAACCCGCGCCCGGCGACCGTTCCGTTGCGCCGCGCTAGCGCCCGTGTTGCGGAGCTACCGGGCACGGGACGTGCTGCGGGCACCTTGTCCCTGGCGAGCTCTCGGTCGCAGACCTTCCTTTCGGTCATGAACCGCCGCGAGCCCAAGATCGGCCGCCAAGCAAGAACGATGTCTGGCCGGCCCCAGCGACTTCCCCTCCAGTTGCCCGGAACCTCCTTCCCGCAACTGCTGGCGATGTCCGCCCTGGGGCGTGTCTGTTGCGAGAGCTTCGTCGGCGCGAGCAGTTGCGGGGTCGTTCAGGGGCAGCGTTCGAGCCGTGGTAGGATACTCGGGGGCTGCCAGAGCTCCGCCGAGGCGAGACCGAGCGCGGAGGGAGCGGACGAGCTTGCGGCTGCGAGGCGATGAGTGGGTGCTGCTGGCACCGGTCGCGGTGGCTGGGGCCATCTCCATCACCGTCGGCACCCGGATGCCCGAGAAGATGGCGGTGCACTGGAATGCCGCGGGGCAGGCGGACGGATATGCCTGCCGGACGTGGGGCGTGTTCGGTTTGCCATTGCTCGGCCTGCTTCTGGCGTTGCTGTTCCTCGTCATCCCGCGCATAGACCCGCTTCGGGAGAACATCCGACTTTTCGCGAAACAGTACTATCGGCTGACGACCCTGCTCCTGGCGTTCCTCCTCGCCATGCACTGCTACGTCCTGCTCTGGAACGCGGGAGCGCGAATACCCGTGAGCATGGTGATGATCCCCTGCTTGGCGGCGCTCCTTTTCTATACCGGGCACGTTTGCGAGCGCGCCCGTCCGAACTGGTTCGTGGGGGTCCGAACGCCGTGGACGCTTTCGGATCCATCGCTCTGGGAGAAAACCAATCGGATGGGCGGGCGGATGCTCAAAGCTGCTGCTCTGTGCTCCCTAACCGGCCTGCTTTGGCCGGAGATTGCCGTCTGGCTGGTGCTGGCGCCGGTTCTGCTGACCGCCGTGGTCGCGGTGGTTTACTCGTACGTCGAGTACGAAAGAACAGTTCGTCGCTGAGCGGCAGGAACGCGCCGAAGGGTGGCAGGTGCACATGCATGCGCGTCCCGCTGTTGCGGTGCCTGTCGGCGCGCAGCCTGAACCACTACCCGATGGGTGTGCCACGCGGAGAGCGCTTGCCTTCATGGACTCCAGGCTTGTGCGGTGTGCCGGCGGGTTGGGAGGCGCGCATGTCCGGAGCTACGACCGCCGAACCCCGAGGTTTCCACTTCGGCGAAGCAAGCAACGCAGCCCGGCGACCGGTGGAGCCGGCTCGGGCCGGCCGAGCGCTGGCAGACCCTCGGTGATTGGCAGGATCGCCGCGATCGGGTGTGTTCGCTGACATCGGCCTTCCGGTGCTCTCGAGCCAGGGGCACTCGGCGCCGGCGTTCGACGTCGCCGGCCTGCGGGCGCAAACGCTGTCGGAGCAGCCTCGCCCCCGCTGGGCCGGGGCTGCATTCGTAGTACGCGGTGGTACCATCGTCAAGGGATGCGCCGCGCGGCGGGCGCTCCGGGGAGGCCGATATGCCACGCATGTCCGCGATTCGCTGGCTGTACTTGTTCGCCGGCTTGGCAGCGCTCTCGAACGCGCAACTCGACAAGCTCGGCGAGAAGATCGCCCAGCTCGGCAAGAAGCTTCCCGTGACCGAAATCCGCTTGCGGACCGATCCGGCCGAGCCACGGGTGCGGCCGTTCGAATCGCTCGTTGTGCAGGTCCTCGCTTACGGCCAGGACGGCGAGCGGAAGGTGCGGCTCCGTCGTGGCGGGGCCTCGGTACGGGTCAAACAATCCGGCGGTGGCTGGCTTTCCAAAGCGTTTGCCTACCAAGGCAAGGATGACGAGCCATTCTTCGAAGAGAGCCAGTCTCGCGCATGGAATGTCTTGGCCGGGGCGTCCGGGCAGTTCGTGATCAAGGACGCTTTTCTCTACACCGCGCCGGAGAAGCCCGGCAAGTACGAAATCCTCGCCGAGCTCGAGGGCAGACAGGCGGAGCTCCAGATCGAGGTCACTGCCGAGGCCCCGTCGCGCCGCAAGCCGGAAGCGGCGAGTTTCCCTCCCGTCGAGAGGCGCGACGATCCTTATCGGCCCCTGGCGGAGCATTACGCGCCTTTTCTCGCGCAGGAAACCTGGTTCGACCCGAAGGCCGACTATCCATGCCGCTTCGATTTCGACGGCGATTGGCACGGGGACAATAACTGGGAAAACCTCGAACAGGGCAGTTCGCAGGCCTTCGTATATTACGCCGTGATGGAAACCGAGACGCACTGGTTCCTGATTTACAACGTGTTCCATGCGCGGGATTACTCGGACCGATGCGTCGTCGGCACCTGCCATGAGAACGACAGCGAAGGCATCATCCTGACGATCCGAAAAGACGGTTCGCGTTTCGGCCGCCTCCAGGTCATGGAAACCCTGGCCCACAACAACGTGTATTCGATGACGGCGGATCGCAGGATCGGCCGCGGCGTGCACGACATTGACGGCGGCATCGAGTTCTACGGGCAAAGCCACCCGGCGGTGTTCATCGAATCCGGCGGGCACGGCATTTACGGAACGCTTTCCCCGCACTCCCGCTACTCGCTGGCACGCGATGAATTTCGCGAGGGTACTGGGGTGACGTTCGTTTACAAGGGCGTACCGGAGCGGCCGCGGCACGCCAACGATCGGCTGGTCGGCTACGACTTGCTGCCGATTTACGAGGAATGGTGGCTGAAAGCGAAGGAGGGGAGATGGGGAGCCCGGACCTTCGACGAGTACTTCCTTTACCAGCCCTTCGGGGAGCGGCCCGCCATCGGCTTCCGCATCGGCGGCGCTTTCTACGGCCGCAAGGAAGCGGCCAACAAGGCAAAGCCGTTCTGGGGCTGGCACGACAGCACGACGCTGAAACGCCGGATCCTCGCCGTGGGGCAGTGGGGGCTGGATCCGGCCTACGCCGTGAGCCGCAACCTCCGCTTTCCGCCGGACGAGCCGTTTTCCCTGGATTACATCTACAACCCGTACCTGGGCATTGACCGCCGGCGGTAGCCCATCGAGCAGTCTTCGGCGGCCTCTGCGCGGGCAACCGCCGGCAGCGCTGAAATCAGCGCTGAAATCAAGGTCGAAGTGGATGGTACGGTAGATGTGTTGATCTGGAGCGGCGCCGTTCGATTCGAGGAGGTTTCCGGGCAGCCCATCGGACAGCGTGAGACCAGCTTCAGTGCCCCTCCTCAGACGGAGGTCTCTCTTGTTCGGTGCACGAGCTGAATGGGCGCGGCGAGGCCACTCTTCGGTCGTCTGCGGCGAACGTCCACACGGCTGGGAGCCACGGCGAGTACGTTCGAGCACCTTGCAATTGGGACGCCGGCCTTGAAGATTTAGTACTAAATACTACTTCCATTGCAACTGCCCATTGTGAGAACAGCCAGTAGGACCTTGTCGAGGGTATGATGTGAGTGGCATCACGAGGGTGCGCTGCAACTGCGCGCGCCACAGAGGAGGTGGAGACGAACGGTAATGCGAACCATTTTCGCTGCATTGGTTCTCTTCACCGTGCCGTTCGACTTGGCGAGGGCCGGTATTTTCACGAGTACCGACGTCCCGAAGTCCATCACTGACTTCCGTACCGTCAGCTCGACGATCCATGTACCCAACATGGTCCTAGGGGACGTCAACGTGATCATTGACGAGCTTCTCCATACGTGGCTCTCAGATTTCAGGATCTGGATCGAGAGCCCGGGGGCACGGGAGTGCTCCTGTTCAATCGTCGCGGGGGCTCCTCTGACAACTTGTTGGGTACGATTTTCGACGACAGTGCTCCGGTTCACGTCAGCGGCGGCTGGGGCCCGTTCGCCGGACGCTTCCGTCCCGAGCAGCCCCTCTCCGCCTTCAACGGGCAGAACGCCGGTGGCACTTGGGCTCTGTTCATTAGCGACGTAGCTTATCTAGACGAGGGCTTTCTGAATGCATGGTCCCTCGAGATCACCGAGATCACCGCGATTCCCGAGCCTTCCACGCTGGTGCTCGCGGGCGCCGGTTTGCTGGGGGTCGCGCTGCTCGCGCGCCGGCGCGCCGGATGATCGCGGAGCTCCTACGGAATAGCGATACTTGCGCGTGGCGGAAGCCAGTGGGAGTCGAACCCACCTGAGACGCGCCAGGCGCGCCTCACGCCGGGTTTGAAGCCCGGGCCCGGCACCGGCCAGGACTGGCCTCCACAGCGGATTCTAGCACGCGAAAGGGAATGGGGCGGCGTCGTGTCAAAGCAAGGCTTGGGCGAGGTCCTCGACGATGTCTTCCACGTCCTCGATGCCCACCGAGAGCCGCACGAGGTTGTCGCGAATTCCCATCCGTTCGCGTTGCTTGGGGGCGACCTCGCGGTGAGAGCTCATAGCCGGGTACAGAATCATCGAGTGCACGTCGCCCAGGGAAGTGGCGCGCACGATCAGTCGCAGGCGGTCCATGAAAGCGAAGATTTCGTCCCTTCCGGCGCCACGGATCTCGAAGCTGACCATGCCGCCGTAGAGCCCTCCGGGGAGGAGGCGAGTTACGGTTTCGCGATCGGGATGGCGCTCGTCCTCCGGAAAAAAGACCCGTTCGACGCGGGGATGTTCTTTTAGCCACAGCGCGATGCGCCGGGCGTTGGTGCACTGTCGTTCCATGCGCAAGGGGAAGGTCTTGATGCCGCGCATGGTAAGGTAGCTTTCGAACGGGCCCAGGCCCGGGCCGCTGGCGCGCGCCAGCGCACGCAGGGTTTCCAGATGTTCGGTGGTGGTGACCACGACGCCGCCCAGAACATCCCCGTGGCCCGCCAGGTACTTCGTCGCGCTGTGCACGACGAATTCCGCGCCCAGCTCGAGAGGCCGTACCAGCAGCGGAGTGGCGAAGGTGTTGTCCACCACCAGGCATGCGCCAGCCGCACGCGCCCGCTCCGCCAACCGGTCCACGGGCGCCACGCGAAGCAGGGGATTGGAAATGGTTTCCACCAGCAGGCATCCTGGCCGGTGCTGCTCGAGGGCGCGCTCGACGGCGGCGAGGTCGCAGGCATCCACGAAGCGGGTTTCGACCCCGAGAGGCTCCAGCACGGAAGTAAGCAGCGTGATGGTGGCTCCGTACAACGCTTCGGCCGCCAGCACGCGCTTCGGCCTGTCGGTCAAGGCCGCCAGGAGAGCCGTCTGGATAGCCATCATACCGGAAGAGCAAGCCAACGCTCCCGCCCCGTTTTCGAGTGCGGCGACCAGTTCTTCGAGCGCGGCGTTGGTCGGGTTCCCGTAGCGGGCATAACAGTACCCTTCTTCCTCGCGAGCGAAGATCCGGTCGAGTTTCTCCAGTCGCTGGTAGAAGTAACTTGCGGCGGTGTAGATCGGGGAAGTGACCGGGATGTAGTCTCCCGCCTTGCTGCGATCCCCGGCGTGAACCGCCTTGGTGTGGATCCTCATGTCCGCCCCGCGCTTGGCTGGTCAGCGCCGCTTCCAGCGGGTTCCTTCCCGGGTGTCCTCGAGGACGATGCCGCGCTCGAAGAGCTCGGCGCGGATCCTGTCGGCGCGGGCGAAGTCGCGCGCCTTGCGGGCTGCGTTGCGCTCCGCGATCAGGGCTTCGATTTCCTGCTCGGAGATGGGCGGCGGCTGCGAGGGCCTCAGTACGTCGAAGACCGAGTCGAAACGGGTCAGCAGATCGAGCGCGGCCGCCCTGTTGCCCGCGCGGAACTCCCCCCGGTCCATCGCCGTGTTGGCCTCGCGCAGGTATTCGAACAGCGCGGCCAGCGCCTCGGCCGTGTTCAGATCGTCATCCATCGCCGCCTCGAACCCGGCGAGCGCCTGGCGCGTGCGTTCGGTGAGCGCGCCCGATTCGCCCGGCGGGAATTTCTCGGTTTCGAGCCGCAGCTTGAAGTTGCGCAGCCTCTCGACGGCGGTAGCTGCCGCGCGCAAACTGTCGAAAGTGAAGTTCAACTGCTTGCGGTAGGGCACGGAAGCCAGCAGGTACCTGAGGGCCTCCGGCGCAAAGCCGCGGGCCAACAGGTCGCGCAGGGTGTAGAAATTGCCGAGCGATTTCGACATGGTCTGACCGTCCACAATCAGGTGCTCGGCGTGCAGCCAGAAGCGGGCGAACGGCTTGCCAGTGAGCGCTTCCGACTGCGCGATCTCGTTTTCGTGGTGCGGGAAGACCAGGTCAATGCCGCCGGCGTGAATGTCGAGGGTAGGCCCGAGATACTCCATGGCCATCGTCGAGCATTCGATGTGCCAGCCTGGCCGGCCCGGTCCGATCTCGGTCTCCCAGAAGGGCTCGCCCGGCTTGGGCGCCTTCCACAGGGCGAAATCGCGGGCGTTGTCCTTGTCGTAACGATCGCTGTCAATGCGGGACTCGCTGTGCACCCGCGAGAGGTCCAGGTGGGAGAGCTTGCCGTAGCCGGGGAAGCTGGCGATGCGGAAGTAAATCGAGCCGCCGCTCGAGTAGGTGAAACCCTTCTCGGTCAACTTGCGAATGTCGCGCGCCATCTGATGAATGTGCTCGGTGGCGCGCACCAGATGCTCGGGGCGTTCGAGCCTCAAGGTGGCGGCGTCCTCGAGGAACGCCTGCGTATAGACGGCTGTGTACTCCCCGAGCGACTTGCCTGCTGCGGCGGACTCCTTGATGATGCGGTCGTCCACGTCCGTGATGTTCATGACGTGGTCCAGGCGATAGCCTCGGTAGCGCAGCCAGCGCCGGAGCACGTCAATGAAGGTGAAGGTGCGCAGATTGCCGATGTGGACGTAGTTCCAGACGGTCGGGCCGCATGTGTACATGCGGACAGTATTGCCCTCGAGCGGCTGGAAATCCTCGATCTGGCGGGTGAGGGTGTTGAAAAAGCGCAGCGCCATCGGGTCTCTTTGTCTATCCATGGTAACAACGCCGGCGGGGCTCAGCCGGCCTGCGCGGCGCGACCGCGGGCCACGATGTCTGCGGCCAGA
>JANXAE010000219.1 GCA_025062235.1 Bryobacteraceae bacterium | reverse complement strand
AACCGTCCAGACCGCCCACCGCACCGACCGCGAAGACGGCCAGTACGGTGACCATGCTCATGGCGATGGCGAACTGCACAAAGTCGGTGACCAGCACGCCCCAGAGGCCCGAGAGCGTCGAGATCAGCGAGGTCAGCGCGATCATGCCCAGCGTGATGGCGATGGCCTGCACCTTGCTGACGCCCAGCACGTGCTCGAGGATCTTGACCATGGCCAGATTCACCCACCCGAGCACGATCGAGTTGATGAGCAGGCCCAGATACAGCGCGCGGAAGCCCCGCAGAAAGGCGGCAGGAGTGCCGGAATAGCGGATCTCGGCGAATTCCACGTCCGTCATCACGCCTGCGCGCCGCCACAGACGGGCATAGAAGAAGACCGTCAGCATCCCGCCCGCCACAAAGTTCCACCACAGCCAGTTGCCCGCGATGCCGCCCTTGGCCACCAGGCCCGTGACGGCCAGCGGCGTGTCGGCTGCGAACGTGGTCGCGACCATCGAGGTGCCCGCCAGCCACCAGGGCACGTTGCGGCCGGAAAGGAAAAACTCCTGTGTGCTGCGCCCCGCGCGTGCTTTGTAATAAAGCCCGATGCCGAGACTCAGCAGGAAGTACAGGGCGATGACCAGCCAGTCCAGCGGCGCCAGTTGCACCCTGCGATTATAGTGCGCCGCGAGCGGGCGGTAGACCCCGGCCGGGGCGGCTGGCGGGCCTCAGAGGATGGCGAGATCGTCCTCCGCCACTGGGGCTGTCGGCAGAGCCTTCTTTCGCGCGCGCATCTCGCCCGGACCGGCGTGCGCCAGCGTCAGCGGCACCGCGGCCGTGCCCGCCAGCCTGTGCAATCGCTCCAGTTCGGGAATCTGACCGCCCTCCACGGCGCTCAGGTAGATCCAGCGCGTCGCCCGCGTTATGGCGACATAGAGCAAGCGCTCCCGCCGCTCCTGCAAGCTGCCGGGGAAGCTCGGCTCGACCAGCCCCGGCAGCAGGACGCTGTCGAAAGTCAGACCCTTGGCGCTGTGGATGGTGAGCAGCTTCGGCCGGGGCGAGTCGAAGTCCAGCCCGCTCTTGCGGGTCTCCACCTCGAAACCTTCCTCGCGCAACCATTGGGCAAACCCTTCGACTTGCCGCTTGAGAGGAAAAAGGATCGCTACGGAGCGGTCCGCCAGCTGACGCTCGCGCAGGACTTCGAGGAGCCGAAGCTTTTCGTCTTCGAAATCGGAAGCCAGGTACAGCAGGGGGGTTTCCAAGTCCGTGAACGAAGCGCGGGCTTGGCACAGGAAGGCTGCGCGCTCGCGCGGGTCGGGCAAGAATTCGCATGCGAGCCGGACTACGTACTCCGAGCAACGAAAAGCCTCGAGCAAGGCGACGTCGCCTTTGCGGATTCCCAAAGCTTGCAGGATCTCGGGCTCTCCGGACCCCGCCTCGTAGATCTGCTGCCGGCGGTCCATCGCCACGGTCACGTGGCCCGAGATCCCCGCGAGGAAGCTGATGTCTTCGGCGGGCAGATCCTGCCCCTCGTCCACCATGACTGCTTCGAAGATCTTCCTACCGGCCAGATGCCTTCGGACCGTGGCCCGGATCGCACTGTAGTCGGGCTGCTTCGCGCTGGCGTTCCAGGGCAGGCGCCGGCCGATGGAGCGCTCGTAGAACTGAACGCACCAGTCGTCGAAGGTGGTGACGCAGT
>JANXAE010000218.1 GCA_025062235.1 Bryobacteraceae bacterium | reverse complement strand
GCCGCGGGCCGCTCGCAGCGACTCGCCTCGGCCACGGCCCCCACCGGTGGTTTCGCAGCCGGCGCCATGGCGGCAGCCCCTGCTTTACGCGCGCAGGCCTGCGCGTCGGGATGCGCCGGCGGCGCGCCGTGAACCGGTCAGAAGGGCATCCAGATCTTGCCGCCGGAACCGTACGCTGCGCCCCACGCGCACCGCAGCCAGCAGACCTTGCGCCGCCAGGCGGTAGACCGTCTTCACCGAGACGCCCAGGGCGTGCGCTACCGCATCGGCCTTGAGCAGGCCAGCCTCGGCCGCCTGCGCCGGGGTTGCCTGCGGGCGGGCCGCTTCGACGGGCGGCTCGGACCGGCAGGCGCGCTAGGCCTGCTCGAGCAGCTGGCGGGCGGCGAGCAAATTGCGTTGCAAGCTGGCCTGATCCCGACGGCGGCTGCAAGCCAGGGCGCGCGCCTGATCGGCCAGGGGCAGCACGGCGGGAAAGACCACCGCCAGATCGAGCAGGCACTGCGCGGTATCGGCTTGCAGTTGCTGGCAGGCGGACGCAATCCCTTCGGCCTGTTGCCGCAGCTTCCCGATGCGTTGCTGCTTGCGCTGCTGGAAGGCGAGCAACCGGGCACGCTGGGACTCATCGAGCGGAGGCTGCCGGGCCTGCCGCTAGGCGGCGTCGATTTGCTCGCCCAGAACGCGCATCCGATCGAGCAGGGCCTGCCTGTGATTTAGCTTTTCGAGCAGCCGCTCGACCTGCGCGGACAAGGAGCTCAGCCTGCGCAGGGCCGAGAGGGCAGCGACTGACATGGCGGTTTGGCCATAGCGTAACTCGGCGAATGGTTCAGCGCAACGGACGAGATCACTCTCGGGGCTATGGGCGCACGCATCACCCCCTGGCCTTTGGTAGCCGCCTAGCGTTCGCATTGGGCCGCCGGAACGGTCGGATGCAGGCTGAAGGGAACATGACAGGGCCAGGCGAACCTGGGCCGGCCGGTTGGGGTAGGAGCGGATGGGCGCCGCAGCTGGGGAGTTTTGCCGTGCGAGGTGGTTCGAGGATTTCGGGCTGCGCCGTTTGCGAGGCGTGCCATCGATGTTCGCACACCCTTCGTAGACTCCCAGCCACGAGGCGTGCCGGCTGCCCAAGGGGGTTCTTCCCTTGGGATGACCGTCTGCGGGCGACCGCGGAGGAGCCGGATGCCCATCCCAGCGGTTGGCGAGGAACGGCGACCCCATCGGGCGCAAGGCAGGGCGCACCGCATCGGTGAGACGCGTAAGAGGACCGAAGAAAAGCACCGTGCTAGCTCGTTCGCCGCAACGGGCTGCTCGTCGCGAAGAGCGCATGCCGCAGTCACCACCGCTTGCAGGCCGTCGCTTCGTGTAGCATTTCGCTGTGCCGACTCGCGTGACCACCAGCGGTCAGGGGTTGCGGAGCTCGAATGGCGAACGCGTGCGCGAAAGGCGTTCGAGCTTCTCGCCTAGCGCTGGGTGCAGATGCTCGTCGTGCCCTCGTCAGATCCGTCGCCGGTTGCATTCAGTGCCCGCGGCTGAGCCGCACGCCGCAGCCCTCGCCGCCGCCCCGCTCGAGCCCCGCGCGGTCGATGCGTCCTCCCTTGCTACCGGCTCGCGAAGCTCTCGGCCGCTGCGGGAACCGGCCTCAGCTACCGCGGCACTTCCCCTCGGATCTCCCTGCGGTTCGGCCATCGTCTTCGATCAGAGCCAGCCGTCCTGCCGGCCGCGGCTGGCTGGGCGCGCGCCACGGCGGTTGTGCTGCCGATACGACACGTTCGGTGCTC
>JANXAE010000217.1 GCA_025062235.1 Bryobacteraceae bacterium | reverse complement strand
GGCGGCGCGCGCGCAGGGATTCCGAGAGCACCGGGATCAACGAGAGCAGGATGATGGCGAGGATGACCTTCTCGAAGTGCCGGCGGACGAGGGGGACGCCGCCCAGGGTGTAGCCGAGCGTGGTAAGGCTGACGACCCAGCCCACCACGCCAGAGACGCTGTAGGCGAGAAAGCGGGGATAGTGCATCCGCGAGACGCCCGCCAGGAAGGGCGCGAAGGTGCGGATGATGGGCACGAACTTGGCGAGCACAATGGTGCGGCCGCCGTATTTCTGGTAAAACTTCTGCGAGCGGACGAGGTGTTCGCGCTTGAAGAAGCGCGAGTCCGGCCGCCCGAAGATGACAGGCCCCGTGCGGCGGCCGAGCCAGTATCCGGTGGAATCGCCCAGGATGCCCGCAGCGATCAGGACTGCCCAGACCCAGCCGAGGCTGAGGCGTCCGGCGCCAGCGACAACACCCACGGTGAACAGGAACGAATCGCCCGGGAGGAAGAAACCTGTGAGCAGGCCCGTCTCGGCGAAGACCACGCCGAACAGCAGGGCGTAACCCAGCCAACCCGTAAAGACGGTGGCGAGAAGCTTGATCAGCCGCTCGGGCGTCGTCAGGGTGCGGAGGAAATCAATCAGAGCCTCGATCATCGCATCCCGCCGCCGCGCGCCCGGGCGCTCAAGTAGTGTACGCGGATGCGATCCGGCGGATCACGTCCTCGTAGATCTTGACCTTTCCCTCCCGCACGAGGCGGGTGCGGATGGAATCCACGAAGAGCTCGGTGCGCTCTCGCGCCTTGCGAGCCTTGAGATCGTTGAGGATGGCCGAGCGCTGCTCTGCCAACTTGCTCATATCCGCTTCGGTGCGCGCCACCAGCTTGCAGACGAAGCGCTGCTCGCCCAGAGCCACCGGGCCGAAGATCTCGCCCACCGGTTTGAGGAAGGCCTCGATGACGCTGGTTGCCGGGCCGATGCCATCGGCGGCGCCATCCGGCCCGAACTCCTGGGTGGTGCGAAACTCGAAGCCGGTCGCCTCCGCGACCTTGCGCAGGTCGCCGCCAGCTGCGCGGGCCTTCTCGATGACCTGTCGGGCGCGCTCCTCGAGCAGCGTCTGGACCTTGCGGTTGACAAGTTGTTCGCGCACCTTGTCTTCGACCTCGGCCAACTCGGCAGGGCGTGCGGGGAGTACTTCGCGCAGCACGGCCACGGCCAGCTTGTTGTTGTCGATCGGGATGGGTGGTGTGGCCCGGCCCTTTGCCAGGCCGGCCAAGGCCCGATGAATCTGCTCGGCGCCGGCCGTGAGCCCGGGGATGGGATCCGAGGCCGCGGCCTTCTCCACGCGGATGATCGGAAGGTTGAGGCGTGCGGCGACCTCGGCGGCCTGCATCGGCGTCTTGTTGAGCTCGGCCACCGCCTGGTCCGCCAAGTTCTGCATCAGCTCGAAGACGCGCTGCCGTTTGAGGTCCCGGGCCAGCTCGTCCCTGACCTCCTCGAGGGGCTTCAGGCGTGCAGTTTCCCTCCCGAGGACCTGCACGATGTGGAAGCCGTACTCGGTGGTGATGACGCCCGAGAGCTCCTTGGGTTTGAGCGAGAAGGCGGTGTCCTCGAAGGCTTGGACGGTCTGCCCTCTCACGATCCAGCCAAGGTCTCCGCCTTTGTCGGCCGAACCGGGGTCTTCGGAGTTCTTTTTTGCGAGTTCCGCGAAATCCGCGCCAGCGCGAAGCTGCTTGAGGAGTTCCTCGGCGCGGGCGCGGATTTTGGGGATCTCCTCCTTGGGCTTTTCGGTCGTCTTCAACAGGATGTGCCGCACATGGACCCGCTCGGGCGTGCGGTATTGATCCTGGCGCTGCTGGTAGGCGGCGCG
>JANXAE010000216.1 GCA_025062235.1 Bryobacteraceae bacterium | reverse complement strand
GGCCTGCGCTGCCCGGTCCGTGGATCCAGCCACGCGGCCTCGACACTGCGCCGGAACCCGGTCAAATTGAGCCTGACTTCGGGGTTGTCCGGCAGATAGACAAGGGCGAATTCCCCGGTTTCCGACCGTGCAGGCATGATGTGACGGAGGAAGTCGGCATCGGGCGGGTCGTGAGCCAGCAGGCTGCGGTCGGGGCGAAGCTTCCACCACTCGATGGAATCGAAGATGCGCCGGAGCACCTGCATCTGCCGCGCACCGGGATAATCGAGGCAGGAGCGCCAAGGTTCAGCCACGCCGTAGGTGACGCCTGCCGGCGGCGCGGCCAGCAGGCTGAAGTAGGCCGCGCGTCGGACCTGTACATCGGTGATCGGCCGTTGGGTGTGGTAGTCCAGGTGCCCCTCGTAATTGATCTCGCCGTCAATGACCGGGCGGGGCGGCTGCAGCTTCCAGCCTGCAGCGCATCCTTGCGTGGCGTTCCACGCCCACTTGTTGGGATTGTTGCCGTGACCGCTCTGGTACATGAGGAAGTCCAGCCACGGCTCGTCCTTGAGCTCGGGCCACGGGTCCTGCATGCCGCGCGGATGCAAGGTCACCGGTCGCCTCGTGCGCCCTTCGGGGAAGACCGCGCGCCCGATGATGCGCCACCGCTCAGCTTTCTCGCCGCGATAGTCGCCGTCCCCGCCGAGCAGCCACAGGACGGCGTATGCGCCGTAGCGCGCCACCATGTACCGGGCCAGGACGATGGCCTGGTGTTCGGGCAGCACTTCTCCCGGGCTTTCCCGGTCCTTGGAGGTGAACGCCCACAGCAGCACGCAGGCGGCCACCAGTCCATGGTCGTTCACGGCGCGGATCTTGCGATCCATGCGCTGGAAGAAGGCGGGGTTGATTTCGATGCGGTCCGTGCCGGTGAAGGCGACCTGCCCCAGCTCATCGGCGCGCCCGGCGCGCCATTGGGTCAACACGAGCTGGATGAGGCTGAACCCTTTGGCCGCGCGGTCCTTCAAATAGCTGGTCCATTCTTCGTCCGTCGAAAGCAGCGCACCGTTCCAGGCTGTGTCTCCCAGCCAGAACCACGGCCTGCCGTCCGCGTGCACGAAGTAGCGGCGATTGGCGGAAAGACGTGGAGCGCCGCTGCGGGACAGCGTGGTGGGCCCGCCCGCCGCAACCACGCGGAAGGTGCCCGCCTGGTTGTGCAGGCCCGGATCGGCGCCGTCGGCGGTGCGGGTGTGATACCTCCAAAGGCCGGTCTTCTCGGGGCAGAAGCGCACCCGCCAGGTCCGTCCGCCGTCCCAGAATCCGGTGGCCGTTTCCCGTGCACCGCCCGGGCCTGTGAACTGCACGAGCAGTTCGATCTCGAGGGGGTCGGAGTAGTCGCGGCTGGCCGTGAAGGTGGCCTCGAAGACGCCGTACTGGCGGACTTCCGCTGCGCTGCTTGCAGCCGCAACCACCAGAGGCAGGATCAACGCGCCGGCCGCGGTCGCGGCGTAGCGTCGCCGGGGATCATGCCCATCAGCCATTTCATGTGCTCCACGAGCATCTTCTGGATGTCCGGGTGATCCCAGACGATCTCGGTGTGGCCCAGGCCGTTGTAGATCACGCGGCCTTTGCCGTAATTGCGCGCCCAGATCACTGGGAAGTCCTTATCCGCACGCTTGATGTTAGGCCGGGAATAGTCGAGCTTGGTTTCGTCCAGCCTCAGCAGCACCCGTACCCGCTCGCGCGAGAAATCCCGCACCTGGTAGATCTCGTCCTTGAGTGTGAAGGCGCGCGGCAAGTGTTTCATCCCTGGGAAATCGGGGTCCTCGACGATGAGTGGGGCGTCGAAGACGTTCCAGGGATGGTGATCGAAATAGCCG
>JANXAE010000215.1 GCA_025062235.1 Bryobacteraceae bacterium | reverse complement strand
TGATCGCGCCCAGCATCCCGCGCCGGCCTTCTGAGAGGTCAGCGTAAGCGGCGTCCCAATATTCCCACGCCTCGCTGTCTGGTTCGATACGTCGCGCCTGCGATCCAAATTGAACCGCCTGCGTCAAACGCCGCAGGAACGGCGCCCAATTGATCGCCTGCCAATTGCCGCCGCGCGGCAGGAGCTTGCTGCGCTTGACCGCGCACCACAGGAAGCGGTTGCCAAGGCCATTCGCCGCCGTGGTGGTGGTCATCACGCGCACCAGCTCTTCGCGCGTGATATGGCCGATCAAACTCACGTGCGCGCCGGTAGCATGCGCCGCCGAAGCCTTCGTCAGCACACTTAGGTCGCCGCGATCCCAGGCGTCGCGCAGGATTGGTGAGAGTGTCGAACCCTCGCGCTCCACCACCTGGAACACGCGCGCCAGCTCCGGCTCGATTACGAGCAGGCGCTTGTCTTCTTCGCCTTCGTCGGCCACGACAGTTTGGTAGCCGGTAATGCGGCCCTTTTCCTTGATCGGCTCCCGGCGCTCGATCGGGTCGCGCACTTGCCAGACCAAGCCCTCACCCGTCGACAGGCCGGATTTGATGCGGCTCCGGGCCCAGTCTTCGGCCACCGCCTGCATCACACGTCGCACGTGCGCCTCTGCCGTGCCCTTCCGGGCCTTCGCGGTCGGGCCTACCAGCACCACGAAGAGATTGCCGTAATGGCGCGCGGACTCGATCTCCACGTACGCCTGCCGCCCGATCAGGTTGCCGTAGAACGCCAGGAACTGAATCAGCAGCGCTACCGGATCCGCTTCGGTATGAGGTTCGAGCAAGCGCACGAACTCGCCGGCCAAACCGTGGCAGGCCTTCTCCCCCAACGGCGCCGGCCACTGCGGAACATCCAGAAACGAGTTCTCCCACACGAGCTCGCCGGCCGCGCGATCGATCCGCGCCAGATCGATGGCGGTAACTTCAGCCGGCCTCATCGCGCACCTCCCACGGCCAGTTCTTGCGCCGCAGCCAGCATCGCCACGCAGAGTGCCGCAATCTGGCGGGCGTGGTCTTCGTCGTCCCGCTCCAGGTTCACCAGCTCGAGCACTGTGCGGGGCCAGTTGCGGCGGGCCTCACCGTAGGCCTCGAGCAGCTCCGGCCCGCCCAGGGCCCGCAGCCGCCGTTGGCAGGCGGCCAGCCGAAGTAAATCCGTGGCGGCCCGTTGCTGGCCTCGATCATCGCCGGCCGACTCGGCCTCGAGGAACTCGCGCCAGGCTTCACTCCGTGCGTCCTCGAGTCGCCGGATCAGGCCACGCTTCCACAATTCGGCGGCACGCATGAGCTTGAGCCGGCGTTGTTCGGCCTCGTAATCCGGCCGCGGGAACCACTCCCGCTTGCGCTCCGGCCACAGGCCGCGGGCCCGGAGGGCCTCGATGACGTCGTGTTGCGCGCAGCCACCAAAGCAGTGCACAAGCACTTTTCCGCCGGATTCTGTGATGCTCAACGAGGGATCGCGGTCCTCGTGCGCCGGGCACCGGGCCATCCAGCGGCCCGCGCCAGTGCGCCGGGCTCGAAGGGCGGATGCGATCAACTCGGCGGTCATTGCGCACCTCCTTCGGGCCGGCCGGCCAGGCGCACGGTCAGATCATGCGTACCATCCGCCTTGAGCACCACTTCACCGCGGCGCGCTAGACGGTCGAGGGCGCGGAGTAGAAGTTGCCGATTGCCGGGCAGGACACTCAGACAAAGCGATTTCAGTGGAGCCGCACCGCCTGCGGATCGCAGATACTTCAAAATCAGGCGTTCAGCAGCGCTCAGGAGTGGGGGTTGGGGAAGTTGGGATGCAGGTTGTAATATGAAATTGGCCATTGTGGCTCTCGATGCCCTGCCGCAAC